>RFGK01000100.1 GCA_003697045.1 Planctomycetota bacterium | reverse complement strand
TTGATTTCCCCAGAACCAGGGACTGCGGGTTATGCCCGGCTTTTTTACACGGAGCATTTGCCATACCGCCCGCGGAGCAGGCTCGCCAGAGAAGTTCAGGGGGAGATGAACAAGCAACAGGAGCATGCGAGATGAACAGACCCGAGATTGCAGGACTGATCGCGTCGATTCTGGCAGGGATCGGCGGATGTGCGCAACCGACGTATGCGCCTCCGCCAACGCCGATTGCAGAACCGGCGGCGTATCCACAGATTGTGGTGTCACCTGATCTTGCGCGCTGGATTGCGGTGGATCGGCCCATCGTCACCGGGCAGGGGGATCACGACGGACCGTTGCAGGTGAGCGTGCCGGTTCGGACGCTGACGCGGGGCGAGTCGATCCGGGTGCAGTATCGGTTTGTGTTCCTGGACGAACGGGGTCGGCCGGTGCATCCGGAGGGTGACTGGCGCTACGAGCGCATGGCGTCTCGAGTGCAGAAGTTTTTCGAGGCAGGCGCTTTGGACGAGCGTGCGGTCGATTGGAGGCTGGAGATTCGAACTGCACGATGATGCGGGTTTTTTGACACCCGCGTGAAAGGCCGTAGACTCGGGCGCTTGAATGAACAAGACCCCCTTGAGCAGGCGAGTGGTGCCCGACGGGCGGGGTTGAGGAAGCGTCTGCGATGGATGAGAGTCTGCGAATCCCGGACGGGTACAAGGCGGTTGACCTCGAGCCGGGCGGCACGATTTCGCCGTTGCGGCTGTGCGTGCTGTGCCGGGAGGAGCCTGACCCGGTGGGCGGGCATCTCGTGGTATTGCGCGATGTGCTCGATGCCCGCGTGCTGCTGGGGTGTGTCGTGGACATCGGCAACGTCGTGCAGCGTTGGGTGCAAGTGTGGATTCAGGATGTTGACAAGGTGGCGGCGAGCCTGAGCGCCTACCAGACCAATCTGTCCAACACGATTCTGGAAGAGCGGTGGGTGCGCATGGTCGATGCGCTGGAAGAGGCCTGGCCTGAGGATCTGGTGAGGATCGGATTTGAGCGTGAGCCAGCTCCTGCGTTGTTTCTGGATCCGGTGCGGGGGAAGGTCAAGCCGGCGATGCACGAGGCATCGGGGATGCCGTTTGAGGTTTGTCGAGACGATGAGTTGTTGCGTTCCCGCGGGCTGGAGCCGTTCTCGACGACACTGCGGCGGTATCTGTATGTGGAAGGGCTGGGCGCCGATTCGCCGCTTGTTTCGTTGAATGAGCCAGCGGCCGAGGGTGTTGAACGCCTCAGCGATGTTCTGGTGGGGATCAACCGTGACCTGATACCGCTGAACGCCGGGGGCGGGCTGATGATGGTGCGCCGGCACAGTCCGGTTGCGTTGTCTGATTTCATCGAAGTTCTGGGTGGGGCGCCCTGGCCGGGCGTGGCGCACGGCTCGGGGCTGGTGCACATTGATTCGGAATCGGTCGAGGCCGGGCAAAAGGGTGGCGAGTCGATCGATCCGGATCGGTTTTTCCTGGGCCGGCACGGTCGCTGGGGACGCCTGGTCGAGACGCTGCATCTCAAGTTGCGGCTGATTTCCGACGTGCTTGGGGGCGTGTCGGAGTTGACGGCGCGCACGGGTCGGCCGATGCTGAATCTGACGGATGAATGTTTCCAGGTCGAGGTGTGGGACCGGGCGTGCGGGCTTCCGAGATTGTGGACGGCCAGGACGAGCCTGGTTGACCCGGGAGCAGCGGTGGCGTTGCCGATCGCAGGCAGTCGGCTCAGCTATTTTGTTGCGCCGGACGTGCTGGGGCGTGGGATCTATCGCCCGCAGCTTGAGGTGCAGCCGGCGAAGGGGCTGTGTTCGATTCGGCTGCGAGAGGTGATGGTTGATGAGGACGGCACGGCCACGCTCGAGGGGACGTTTGAGACCAGTGAGCGTGTTCGGGCCGATACCAGCGATCTGGTCTCGCTGCGCCTGAATCTCGGCGGGGAGCGTGTGGATGTGTTTGCCCGGCTTGAATCGGCTTCGGCGATGGCGTCGGGGGAGCTGCGGCTGCGAACGGTGCCCCAGCGCGTGAGCGAAGCGGTCGCGGCGGCGATGCGTGCAGCAGAAGGTGTGCCGATTCGGGATATCGCCTTTGAAGTGTTGCCTTTGCTTTCAACGCCGTGCGACTTGTACGCGATCGGCGTCTTGTCGGTCAAGGCGTTGTTCACGGGCGGCGGCAAGCACCTGCCCGAGGCGTTGGATGAAGCGCTGAGCCTGGCGAGGCAGGCAGCGGCGCTGCACGCCGAGTTGGGTGGTGCTGATGGTGCGCCCGAGCTGCGTGAGCGGATCAGGCTGGTGTTTGATGCCGACGAGCGGTGGGCCGAATCGCTGGGCCCGCAGTGGTTGACGCGCGAGGAGTTGTCGGCCCAGGAGGCGTTTGACCTTGTGCCCCCGGAGCTGTGGTGGCGTGTGCTCGCAGCAGTGGTGCGGATGTTCCCGGGGGTCGGCCCGGACAGCATCTGCAAAGACCTTGGCGATGCGCAAAGTGGCGGGGCGCATCGTGTATTTGAGCCGGCGATGGAAGCGTTGGGCGATCTGCTGGTGCGATCGCGAAGCTTGATGCTGATCGACTGGCGTTTCAACCGTGAAGTCCACTCGGTGGTGCGGGGAATGCGGACGCAGATGATTGACCAGGGCGTCGGGATCGGCCGCTAGAATGGAAAGCGGATGTGGCACTCAAGAGCAAAGGAGTGACGATGAGGTTGCTTGGACAGATGGCTGCGTTGTTGCTCGGCCTGGGGTTTGCGTTGGGGCTGGGTGGATGCGAATGTACGTCGAAACTCGGAGAGTATCGCGTGGTTGTGAAGCTCTCGGATGCGGGTTTCGAGGCTGACTCTCCCTCGATGCAGGTTGACCTGGTGGGGGTGACGCCGACGGAGCGGCAGCAGCTCGAAGCCTACGACGTGAGCAAGTACTTCTCGGCCGATGATGCGTTCCGCGCGGGGCTGCTCGCTGATGGTCCGAACAAGGTGCGCATTGCCCGGACGTTCCGGGCCGGGGGAGAGCGTTCATATGAGCTGGTCCTGAACCGGCGTGACCCGATGTTCCAGGCTTGGGATCAGAGAGGCGTGCGGGCGCTGGTAGTCCTGGCGGATCTTGCGCGTGTGTCGCCGGGCAGTCAGCCGAGTCTGTGGCGTGGGACGCTTTCACTTGACAAGTGCGACTGGGGCAATCGCAAGGAGCTTCCCCCGGTGGAGATTTCGCCCGGTCGGGTGACGGTGCCTGCACCTCCGGAGAAGAAGTAGCGGCCATGGAGTTGGGCAAGCAGGGGCACTGAGCGAGTGGGCCGTCTCGTGACAGCGGGGCGGCCCTTGTCTTGAGCATGAGCAACTACGCCGGGTACGAAGTTGTGCGCGAGCTGCATCGCAGCCCGATGGGCTTCGACGCACTGGCGCATGCGCCCGACAAGAGCGGCGGTGTGTATCTGCTGGAGGTTCGGTTGCCCGATCCGATCGCCGCGCCCGGCGAAGAACGCGTGGGGATCGATGCATTCATCGCCCAGGCTCGGGTGCAGGAGTCGATCAAAAGCCCGTATTGGGTCAGGGTACACGCCATTGCGGAGACTCAAAACGAGGCGATTGTTGTCAAGGACTATTACGCGCGGAGCATGCAGAGCCTGATCGACGGCCGCACCAGGCTCGACGGCGGGCAGCTGCGGCAGGTCGCCGTCGGGATCGTGGAGGGGCTGATTGCGCTGCGCGACCAGGCAGGTGGACGAGCGCATGGTCGGCTCGAGCCGTCCCGCGTTCTGCTCGATGACTCGGCGGGCCCGATGCGATGGCGGGTGCTTTTGACCGCGCCGGGCAGCCCAACCGAGGGAGGGTCGGCCAGTCCAGCGGATCGGATCAGGGATCGCCGTGCGCTGGCAACCTTGCTCATCGGGCTTGTCGAACATCGTGTGCCGGCAACTCCTCCGGGCACCATCTCGGTGAGCAAGCGATGGAAGGAGGTGACCGGCACGCAGGCCGGGGCGTGGGTTGATGCGATCAATCAACTGCTTGATGTTGATGCCGATCCAGATGCGGTATCGCTCGAACAGGTACGTTCGCTGTTCGAGCAGATACGGATTCCGAAGCGCGGGGGCAAAGGCAAGCTGATCGTGGCGTGTGTGCTGGCGGTGCTTCTCGCAGGTGGCGGGGGATTTGTGGGCTGGAAGCTTCTGGGGCCGGGGCAGGGGGTACCAGAGCCGCCGGTGCCGACCGAGCTGAGCCATGAAGCGTGGAAGGGGTGGCTGCGTGGGGCGGTCTTACGGCAGGAGCTCTATGCGAAGCTGGATCCTGACTTGATCGATGCTGCGAAAGACGAGAAGGTCGAGCAGTGGCTTTCCGAGTTGCTCAAGCTTGTCGATGATGCTCCCTATGCGCGAAACGGGTCTCCGTCGACTTCGGATGCGGCGAGAAAACAGAAGTTTGAGCTGACGCCCTGGGCACCTGAGCGGTGGCATCTGGTCAATGAGAATGCGACATACGAGGACTTGCTCGAAGTTGCTGGCGGCAGCCCGGAATCTGATCGATTCTGGGGTAGTTTGCATACGCCGGATCCTCTGATCAGTGAGCGCGAGATGCCGTTCGTTGAGCAGGCGCCAGCGGCGGCAGATGTCGTCAATCGCTGGGCAGATTCTGTGTACGAGGTCCTGTCACGGGCGCCCGGGGGAGCTGAGTTGCGGTCGCTCGGCGACACGCTTGAGAAGCACGGGGCAACCAGGGCCGCTTCGGCAGTGAAGGAGGCATCCGCCTTGTGGCCGGCATCTGCGGAGGCTGCTGCCGGCTTGAGTATCGAGCAGACCAAGCAACTCATCGACCGGATCGAAGCAGCCGGAAGCGCCCGGTTGCTGCTGGAACGGGTGGGAGCACTGGAGCAGGCTCTGGCAAGCGTGGTCGAGGCGAGCGACCCGTCTGACCCGATTCTGAAGCATGCGTCGAGAATCGTGTGGCAGTATATTGACGGTTCACAAGGCGCTGATCTTGCCGCGTTGCTGAGTGACATAGAGACGCGCACGCGAGAGTTGGCGCAGCTGATCGATCAGGTGCAGCAGACCCTCGGCAGTGACTACGCTGCGGTGCACAAGCCGACGGCGTGGCAACATCTCGAAGACATCGAGACCGATGACGGGACACTTGCGGCGCTTCAGGCCTGGCGTCGCGTGGTGACTGATCCGAAATATCGGGAGCTGAAAGGGGCGGCAGACCCGTTGCGGGCATGGCGTGATGAAGGACAGGCTGATGAGAGATGGGCGAACCTGCCAAAAAGGATCGAACGGCTGAAGGAGTTTGAACAACAAGGGCGTGGGGCGGGCATCGCAGCGGTGCTCACAGAGGCGCAGGCTGCAATTGAACGGATCGAGGAGGCCGTATCGCGTGGGCGATCGATCCCGCCGATCGAGGCGAAGCGTGCCGAGATTGAAAAGGTGTCACAGGAGATCGAGTCGCTTCTCGCGCCGACGGTGCAGCGGGTGGAGAGCAAGATCAATGAACTGTCCGTCAAGTATGAGGATCTTCGCCTGGTGTTCGAAGCGGCACCGGCGGTTTCGTCGGTCGAGCAGGTGAACCAGAGACTCGGGCAGCTCCGGCAGGAGCTTTTGAAGCGGTTGGAGCAGGTCAGAGATGATCCCGACGCGATGTATCAACTGAGTCAGCGGCATCTGCGTGTGCAGGACTCGCTTCGAGCACTCGATCAGCATTTTGACGTGGCTCTTGAACTCGGCGAGGCGGGGTCGATGGGGTTGAATCTCGACCCGGTCTTGCAGGCGTTTGTGCAGTTGCGGACGAGCAGGCTTGCCCAGGCGTTGCAGGCGGTGGATTTGGACTCGCTTCCGGCTGGTGATGCGACTGGGGGCAAAGACGCTGCGCTGGTCAGTGCTGCGCAGGGGTTACGTGACGCGCTGTTGCGAGCGGGTGCGGTGCTGGATGAGTTGAATGCGTGGCGCCTGCCGGACGAGATCGCCGCATGGGAGGATGTTTCTTCATTCCGGTTTGAATCGCCGGGTCTGAGCGAAGAGGAGCAGAAGCAGCTGGCAGACGCATATCGTGCGTCAATAGAGCCGTTGCGAAGTCGCGTGGAAGCGGCTGAGCGCATTGGAACAAGTGCGGCAGACCCCGAGGGGCTGTTGGAGATTTGTCGCGATGGCTCCGCGGCTCCTGAGTTGCAACGGGCAGCGTACGAGAAGCTCGATGAGGCGCAGGGTTGGCCGAGCACAGCTGCTGACGTGCAGGCGGAGATTGAGGCACGAACGGCGCTGATTGACGCGATCAAGTCGAGCGGATCCGACGTCGCGGAAGCGCTGGCCGCTCAGATCGAGCAGCGGTCGAATAAGCGCTGGCTCAAGGCGATGGATGCGGTCGGCGATGTCGCAACGCTGCGCCAGCTGGCCGCGCTGATGAGTTCGTTTGCCGGCGTGGAGTCCATGCTCCCTGATGAGGCAAAGGCGGATTTGTTGCTTCTGGAGTTGGCTGCTCAGATTGGCGAGGTGGATCGAACGGATGAAGAGGCTGCCGATGCGAAGATCACGGAACGGGTGCTCGCATGGGCGACTGAGGCCGAGCAAAGCGGGCTGTTTGCCGACGAGCTTGGGTGGATCAGTGATTTGCGCAAGGCGCTGACGGAGGAGAGCGGAAGCGGCGGGCAGTTCAGCGGTGAGACGTTTGGACCTGCGGCTGCGGGGCACGGTTGGCAGTTTGTCGGCGCGGATGACGACTACACCTACCTGGACTACCAGGTCGGGCGTGAGCGGATTCGTCTGCTGCGTGTGCCCGGTGAGTTCAGCTCGAGCGACCCGGCCGAGTCCGGCGTGACGTATGTGTGGTTCCTGCAGTCAGAGGAGGTCTCGCTTGACCTGTTCATGGCTGCATGTCGATCGATGAAAGACAGGGAGCGGGAGTGGAGATCAAAGATTCGCAGTGTGACCGGGCCGTGCGTATGGGATCGAAACACGGCCCGTTCGTTTCGTCCGGCGGATACCTGGATTGCCGGGGAGGGGTTGGCCGATTTCGAGGACTTTCAGCTCTTCGATTCTGACTTGAGGGGGGAAGGGGATTTTCACCTCAAGCCGGACGTCGAAGCAGGTGCGGCGTCGATGCCGATGCAGCAGTTGACCTATGAGGTGATGCAGGAGTTCGCCCAGTCGCTCGGCTTGCGTCTGCCGACGCGCGAGGCGTGGCGACGGGCGGTTGATGCACAACTTCCCGGCGTCGGGCGTGAGGCATCCGGATTGAACATCGGCGAGCTGGCACGGCTTGGATTCAACCTTCGCGATGAAACGTGGCGAAAGCAGGCCAGACACTTTGCTTCATTGTTTGGGTCCGGGGAGATTGTTCGACCCCCCATGAAGATGTGGTCTATCGGCGGCTACGACGATTCCGGCGAGCTTGACGACGTTTGGGAAGGGCTTGACGACGGATATCTGCTCTTTGCGCCGACCAATCGTCGCCGCCAGGAGGACACGTGGAGCGACCTGATCGGCAATGTGGCAGAGGTTGCGACTGATGAACGCGAAGGTGCGTACTACGTTGTGGGATGTTCGGCGATGTCGCCTCCGGTGACGCGATGGAGCGAGATGGAATACCAGCTCCCTGCAGCTTTCCCCGGGGGCCCTCCGGCAAAGACGCCGTACTCAGACGTGGGGTTCAGGCTGGCGATGCGGGTTCCGAAGGATGCGTTTCGCCAGACAATTGCACAACGCATCGACAAGTTGCTTGACGATGCGCCGTATTCGTGGGCTCGTGAATAGCAGGGCCGATCAGTCCGAAGTCGGTGCGGTCGCAAACATGACATCGCGGTTTTCGCGGACGTGCTGGACATAGGCAGCCGTGTCATGGAAGCAGGCCATTCCCAGGGCGTCGCCCACAGCCAGAGAGGAATTGTCGGGCCATGCGAATGCCTGGGCACCGAGGCGATCGGCCGCAGCCGTGCTCTGAACGGACGACTGGGAGGGATACCACCAGTCACGGTCCTGAGTTCCGTAGACGCGGACGTGCTCTTGTCGGTGGGCGCCGCATCCCCCCACAATAAGGGTCAGTGAAAGCAGAGCAACATTGCGGACAAGCGTCATGGTTCCTCTCCTGTGAGTCTGGGGAGAAGATCGACGCTGAGAGTGGGTGGGGTGAGCCTGCCGTGGAATGAATGCGCAAATATTGACGGGTAATCGTTGCAGGCGCACCGGGCGGAGGCGGAGAGCGGGGCCCGTCGTGGGCAGGGCGGCTTGAAACCCCGTATTATGGGCCTTGACGGTGGGTGCAGAGAGGAAGCGGTGACGGAAAGGTGGACAGGCGTGGGTGATCAGACGTGGCGTTCGCTGGCCGAGCGCACGGCAAATCGAATCCGCTTGCTTCAGGCAGATCTGGCGGATGAGGACGCCCAGACGCGGCGATCGATCGTGGCCGACGAGATCCGCGCCGCACTTGAGAAGATCATCCCCCAAGATCGGGAGAAGTTCCTGGAAGCGCTGGAGGAGCGATTCCCGGCGTGGGAGTCGGAGGCATTCGGACGGGCGCAGACGGCAGCACCGGCAGCAAGTGTGTCGGCGACGGACATGGCCGAGTTCAACGATCCGGGCTTTCTCATCCGGCAGTTGCAGAAGCTGGCCGAGCAGATGAGCCCGGATCAGAGACTCAAGGCTGCGACGGAGCTGGAGCGTGCGGGCATTTCGACCGGAGGGGCTTCGGGGGTCAGTCCGGAGGTCATGGAGCGCATTCGGGCAGCGGTTCAGGTTGGGCCGGAAGCGGCGATCGACCTGGACAGGCTTGTGTCGGTGATGTCGGTGATGCTCGAGAAGGTGGTGAGCCTCAACGACATTGCGACGAAGAGCTGGAAGCAGATGTCACACGGCGCCAGGGGGCGCACACAGTCGAATCTGGCACGGCTTGTTGGCCAGTATGTGAGCAACAACGAGCAGGTGGGCAGCCTGCAGATATCAGAAGAGCTGGAGTCATTCCGGCGTCTGACGGCGTCGCTGATGCTGGCATTGAGTCAGACCGGCCAAGCGGCGTATCAGCAGATGCGGCGGTTGCACCCCGAGGAGATCGAGGGGATCATCCGCAATGAGCCGCGAAGCATGATGCAGAGCAACGAAGTACGCTGCTGGCGCAAGTACAAGGAACTTGCCGAAGCGATTGATCCGGCGTCGGTCGAGGCGGACATTCTCCGAGTTCTGGCGGGGTTTGTAAACGACTGGGTGAGCAAGCAGTCGCGCTAGCATGTCACGACGGAGTGGGAACGAGGAGGCTGGGCAAGCGCTATGACCGTTCAAGTCCACTGGCATGAGGGACTCTTCCTGCAGCCTCATCACCTGCAGGCGATGCAGCGGCAGATGCTGCACCGGATATCGACGGAGCGCCGGCTTGGGTGGGCGTACCCACATGGAGTGATCGAAGCGAAGCTCTCGACGGATGAACTCGAGAACATGCGTCTTCGATTTGACAAGCTGCACCTGATTCTCCCGAGCGGGCTTGAGTTGTTGATTCCCGACAATGCCGATCTTCCGGCGTTGGACATTGAGGAAGTGTTCAACGCCAGCACGGCTCCTTTTACCGTGAGCATTGGTGTGCCGTTGTGGTATGCCAAACGAGCCAATGCCATGGACATCGGCAGCGAGGGGGACTGGCGTGTCAAGCGTCTGTACAAGATCGCGGAGGTCGATCAGGCCGACGAGAACACGGGCGAGAACACGCAGACTGTGCTGGTGCGACGTCTGAACGCGCGTCTGTTGCTTCCGGACGACGACCGCAGCGATCTGGAGACTGTGCCTCTGGTGCGGATCATGCATGCCGCGGGTGAGGAGACGGGAGTTCCACGGCTTGATCCGACGTTTCTGCCTCCGTGCATGGTCTTGAGCGGGTCTCCGGTGCTGCGAGAGATGCTGCGAGACATTGCCAACCAGGTGGAAGCAGCGAGGAAGGAAGCAGCGCAGCTTTTGAGTCGTGGAGGGTTCAACGCCGAGGCGATTCGCGGGGTGTTGGTGCCGCAAATGATGCGCCTGCAAACGTTGAATCACTATGCGGGGCGGCTGAGCCCGTTGGTGCAGGCGCCCAGTGGGGTATCGCCGTTTGACATGTATTTGGAGCTTCGTGGGCTGCTGGGCGAGCTGGCAGCACTGACGCCGGACTCGGATCCATTTGAAGCACCGAAGTATGACCACGAGAATCCGGCGGTGGCGTTCTTGTCGCTGTGTGAGAAGATTCGCACGCTTCTTCGAGGGGAAGGTCCGGAGACCTGGATTCGGGCCGTATTCCGGATGGAGGATGGAATCTTCATCACGGAGCTTGAGCCGAAGCACGTGGAAGGTCCGAACGAGTACTTCCTGGGGATTCGCACGCGCCGCGACCCGCGTGAGCTTGCCAAGCTGGTGGAAGACCAGGACGAGTTCAAGCTGATTGCCAAGAGCATGGCGCGGACGCGTGTGCGTGGGGTCAAGCTGCAGGAGGAGCGTCATCCGCCGATGCAACTTCCGGCGCAGGTGGGGCTGCACTACTACCGGCTGTTGAGGCCTGAGAGTCAGCGCATGTGGGACAAGATCTGCGCCGAGAAGGCGCTTGCGGTCAACTTCAAGGGCGTGGAGTCTTCCGGGTTCGAAGAAGTGGCGTTGTACATGACCGTTCCTGGCTGAGCGGGTCCTGGAGGCATTGATGCGAGCGGAGTTGAGACTTCACGAGTTGTGCGAGCCTCTTTTTCAGTATGTGTGTCGACTGAACCGTTCGGCGCGCAAGGGAGTGGGGCTGGAGCCGAATCTTGTGCGGACGGACATTCAGGCGTTATTCAGCGACATGCGTTCGCGGGCGGCGTCGGATCCGGGGCTTGCCGATCAGTTTGCCAAGGTCGAGCTTGCGCTGATCTACTTCGTCGATTTCATGATCAAGGAGAGCAGCCTTTCCTTTGCGCACCAGTGGAAGGAGCTTGCGCACGATTTGGGCAAGATGGCCGGCGACGAAGAGTTCTTCGATCTGCTCGATGAGACGCTGCGAGACCCGAGCGAGGCTGCGACGGAAAGGCTTGCCGTGTATTACACGTGCCTCGGGCTTGGTTTTACGGGGTTTTACACGGGTCAGCCGGAGTACCTTCGCAAGAAGATGATGGAGATTCAGGCCCGCATCCGCGGGTTTGTGGATACGGACACGAGCGGGCGGGTGTGCCCTGAAGCATACGAGCACGTTGATACGCGCCCGCTCAATCTGCCTCCCTTGCGCAACTTGATGGCGATCGTCGTAGTGCTCGTCGCAGTGCTGATCGGGGTCCTGGTGACGAACTGGGTCCTGTATCGCACTTCGGTGCGGGAGTTGGACCGGTCACTGAAGTACGTGATCGATCGTGAGTGGGAAACGCAGAATCCGAACGAATGAGTGAAATACGAAGAGCTGGAGCGCATCGATGCGGCCGAGCCTGACCATGTTCTTGAACCTGCCCATGCCCGTCAAGGCGGCGTTGCTCGTCGTCTCGGGTGGCGGGATGATGGCGTTGATCTACTTCCTGATGATGTTCAACATCTTCAGGAATGCGACGGGGTATGTGTTGTTGCTGGTGATCTTTGCGGTCGTCGCATTCGCCAGCGTCGTGTACGGCGTCATTTCGAAGAAGTTGCAGAAGCGCAAGAGCAAGCCGTTTGAACGGAAGGTGGCTGAGAGTTCTGCTACGGCGCCGCAGGGTGTGAGTGATCCTGGAAGCCGGGCGAAGCTGGATGATCTGCGCAAGAAGTTTGACGAGGGGATTCAGGTCTTCAAGGAGCACGGCAAGGACCTGTACACGATGCCGTGGTACGTGATCGTGGGTGAGCCCGGCTCGGGCAAGACCGAGGCGATGCGGCACAGCAATGTCGGATTCCCCCCCGGACTTCAGAATCAGCTCCAGGGTGTCGGTGGCACGGTCAATATGCACTGGTGGTTTACGAACCAGGCGGTGATGATCGATACGGCCGGGCGATTGATGTTCGAGGAAGTCGAACCCGGACAAACCAGCGAGTGGACTGAGTTCTTGAAGATGTTGCGGTCGGCCAGGCCGAACTGTCCGCTCAACGGCATGTTGCTGGTGATTCCGGCAGACAGTCTGATCAAGGACACGGCCAACGACATCGAGCGCAAAGGGAGCAAGATCGCCCAACAGCTTGATCAGATTCAGCGTGCGCTCGGAGTGCGCTTCCCGGTGTTCGTGCTCATCAGCAAGGCCGACCGGATCAACGGCTTCCGCGAGTTCTTTGACGAACTGACCGACCCTGTGGCGGCGATGCAGATGATGGGGTGGTCGAACCCGAACGATCTGGACACGCCTTTCGATCCGTCGATGGTTGAGGAGCATCTGAGATCGGTCCGGGAGCGTCTGGTGCGACGTCGATTTGCGCTGTTGGCCGATCCGGTGCACACCGAGGATCCGATGGGTCGCCGGATCGACCAGGTAGATGCGTTGTACGCATTTCCGGACAGCCTGGTGAAGCTGGCGCCTCGCCTGCGGCGGTATCTGGAGATGGTGTTTGTGGCCGGTGAATGGTCGCAAAAGCCACTTTTCCTGCGTGGGATCTACTTCACCAGCTCGATGCGTGAAGGTGATGCGCTCGATGCGGATCTTGCCGATGTGCTGGGCGTACAGGTGGATGCGCTCAAGGAGGGCAAGTTATGGGAACGCGAGCGGAGTTACTTTCTCAAAGATGTGTTCATGGAGAAGGTGTTTCGTGAGCGTGGGCTGGTGACCCGGGAGTCGAATGTCGGCAAGAGCCGTCGGCGCCAGTCTTTCATTCTCATGGTTGCCGTGGCGCTGGCAGCCGGTTTGATCGGGCTGTGGACGTGGTACGGTTTGAAACAGCTTGATCGAACGGTGGCGCGGTATTCGGGCTTCTGGGCGGGGTTGCGTGAGGAAATCAGGAACTCAAGGAGCGGCATCTCCTGGATCATGGCTGTGGAGCCGACGCGCGGCAACTACCAGGACGGCAATGTCAAGGCCGAGCTGCAGTTTGAATGGACCGGCCCGGGTGGGCGTGTCATCGGCGAACGCACACGGTTGGCGATGCAGGAGACTGCGTTCGAACATGCGCAGCAGGTCGCCGAGGAGGACCCGACGCCGTTGATTTTCAGTGTCGTTGGGGCGGCAACGTCGGACGTTTCCAGCCGACTTCCCCGGGCGCAGCGAGCGCTTTTCGAGGTGGGGGTGGTCGAATCATTCTGCAACGAAGCTCGGAGAAGAATGAGCTCGGCAAACGGGAGCGGTGTGCGGCGTGAGTGGTGGAACGAGGCCACCGTCGACGCACTGGCGGCACTGCTCGAGATACAGAGTCTTGGGCTGGGCGGGCCGCCGGAGCCCGGGTCCATCGACTACCAGGCATTGTTGCAACGGCTGGGGTATCTCACCGACGCGACCGAGGCAGATCTCGGCTCACGGAAGATTCTCTTTCAGGGCGCAAAGGGACCTATCCCGGCCACGTGGGAGAGGTTCAAAGACGATCTTCCGCGGCTCGGACGGATATTCACGGGTGTCTTTGAAGGCTCGGGCAAGGTCGATGTTGAGGAACTGCGCAAGGCGTTCGGATGTGACAGCGAGGAGGCGCGGCTGGCAGTCGTGCGTGGCGTCGATTCTCTGATCGAGCACTGGGAGCCGGGAAGCGGCGACGGGCAGAATCTGCTGACGCTGGTCAACAGTTTCAATGACCTGATTCAGGAGTTCGACGACTCGGAGCGTGCGGTACTTGAGTTCACCGGTTTCAACGCGGTGAAGACACGCACGGGGTTCGAGGCGGCGCGTTCGGAGTGGTTGTCGCGTTTGGATCGACTGGCCGAGCTGAAGGCAAGCCTTGATGACCTGCTGAACACATCCGTCACCGTAGAGGACGAACCGGTCACATTCGGCGTGTTTCTCACTGGTGCTCGCGAAGCGGAGCTGAAGTCGAAGACAAGAGCCGCAGCGACAGCCCAGATCGAGGCGGTTTTTGATCGGTTGATCAATGCCATCCCCGTGTTGGGAGAAGAGGGCGACAAGCCGGAGGAGTACGACAGCCTGGTCGCATTGCGGGGCAAGCTGGTCGATCGGCGCGATGAGTGGCTCGAAGGGGTGAACCAGGATGTTGAGGATGCCTTTGATGCAGATCGCAGAGCCATGCGCGAACGGATTGTCGCCCGCGTGCCCGGGAGCGATCCGGTTGAGTATGTGTATGCCCAGCGCTTTGTGGCGCTTTCCGCCGTTCGGGAGGCTATGCAGCGGTCGGTCGACGTGACCGACATCAACTTGTTCAAGCTGGGAGACTGGGTAACAGAGCTTGATTCTGCGTTGAGCGCAATACGGCCATCCGGGGACGATCTGGTTGTGTGTCAGAAGGCGCTGGACGGCTACTTGAAGTATGCCGCCACGCAGGGTGTGGATGCAACGTTGAGGGCGCTTTCTGAGCAGGCAGCATCCATCGAGGGGCTGGTTGCGTCTGAAGCGGCCGATCATGACGCATTGCTGTTGGGGCTTGACGGCCTTCAACTCGTGTATCGCGGCGACGGGGGGGCGTCCAACCCGAACGCGGTCCCGCTGCGGTTTCATCCGGAAGCGGCGGCCGAGCTGTTCAAGTCGAAGAAGGAGCTGAACGAACGCATGTCGGGCGAGGGGCTGCTCGACCGCACTTTGCTTGAGCAGCGCTACAACGCCGGTGGTGTCAAACAGAAGCTTGACGCCTATCGCGCTGCCTACTGGGAATATTGGGGGAAGACTGTGCCCGATTTGTTTGCGGCGCGGGCGGTGTCCAATACGGATGCGACGCAGGACTGGCCGCAAATGCATTCGCAGCTCAATGAGTTGCGAACGAGCGATGTGTGTCGATCGCTGGGTGCATCGACAGAGCTGGTGCTCAAGGCGATCGAGGCGTTGAAGATTGATGCAGGGGCCGATGCTGCGGAGTTGAGCGCTTATGAGGCCAGGCTCAATGAAGATGTGGCAAGACTGACCGGCGAGCTTCGTGATCGGGCGCTGACGATGCGTGACCGATGGTGGGGGCTGTCGGCCGATGCATCGCAGGCGGTGCAGCGTTTGCGTGCAGCGCTGCGAGACAGCGGAAAGTTCCGCGACGAGTTTCTCGGGACTGTGGAGCGGGACGCGGCGCAGCTGACACCCGCACGCCGGTATTGGCACAGTTATGCGGTGGCCTGTCTGCAGGCGCTGAACTCGAGCCATTTCAAGCAGGCGGATGTTGACAAGCGATTTGTCATCGGTCAGGCCAAGGGCATCCCGATCATGCGGGGCGGTGACGAGCTTTCCGTGGAGGTTGTCCGGAGCGTGGCTGAGCGTGTCGGACGGCTGGTTGTCCAGCATGAGCAGTCAGACTCGAATGGCGGATCGGCGGGGGTGCCGAACTTGCCGGGTGAAGTGAGCGAGATGCTCGAGCAGGTCAGCGGGGAGCGGCCGCTGTTCAGCCAGGCGGAGCGGGCGTGGCTTGAGAAGGTCAGTGCGGTGACCAGGGCGCTGGTGCCGAAGGATGGTGGCTTGATGCGTCTGTCGATCGTCTTTCCTTCGATTGAGGGCCAATCGGACCATCCGAACATTGGATTCCTGCGCAGCGGCAACTATGTGCGCGTGAGGCGTGGGGGACAGGCGTTTGCGGGAGGCTCGTACACGGTGGATCGAGGGGGAGAGCAGCGCATTGCTGAGCTGCCGATTCCTGATGAATCGGGAGAGGCGATCGAGTTTTTGTTTTATGAGTCCCAGCAGCTTGCCGAATCGGGAAGCGCCCCGATTGCGAGAGGGGTGTTGCCGATGCCGTGGCATGGTTTGAGTCTGTATTTGCGTGCTGCGTCGGAGCCGCAAAGCGCAGGCGGCGTGCGGTTGGTCGAGATTGCGCGCGACAAGCGCGGCAACCCCTACTACATCGGCATCAAGCTTCCGGACGGTTTGCCGGGTTGGAACGACTGGCCGAGTGAATCGGACTGGCCTCGGTAGTCGAACACGGAGCGTTCGCGCATGGGCGAAGAATCGGTACGCGTGTGGCTCGGGGCGTTCGGGAAGCATCCCGGCTGGGATGATCACATCGCCGATCAAGGACTGGAAACGGATTGCCTGGTGCGCGTGCGTCGACTGCTCTATGTCGAGGGGATCGGCGGCAACATCGATGCGGGGACGTGGGAAGGGCTTGAACCGGACGAACGATGCGAAGGGTTTGAGCACGTATTTCTGTGGCGCACCCCTGATGGGCTGGCGGTCGGGAGGCTTTGGTCGTCGAGCGATGGGAAGGGGCGAACGCGCTATCCGATGATCGTGTGCGCTCACACGCGCGGGTTGGCGTGTGAGTGGGTGACAGGCCCGTGCCTGGAGCGGCTGGAGCGTCTCTCGCGTGAGTGTCGCGAGATTTGCGATGCCGGCGGCGTGATTGCCTCGGTGGATCGGGCCCGGCAGGAGCTCCGCGAGATGTCGAAGTCGGCGCCTGTTGCGAGTAGCAAGGCGATGGCAGGTCCTTCAGCGCTCGAGCAACTTGCCGACCGATATGCGCAGGCAATGGGCGATGACGGGTTGGTGCGCGTGTGCTATCAGCTGGAGCGCGAGTTCTCGTCATTTCTCACAAGCGAAGAGGAGGAGGGAACCAGATCACGCACGGTCGATGTCCGTCCGCGGCACATGCGTGTGCCGGCGTGTGCGGAAGAGAGCGGCGCTGCGTGTGCCCTGTGGATGCGGTTTTTGTATGAGCGGGCCGATCCGGCAGCCCCCGCGCTGGTCTTTGCCCGGCGCGGAAGCTCATTTGTTGACATCGTTGTGGGTGAGCCCGGACAGGGTCAGATTTTCTGTTTCCAGGCCTCGGCCAGCCGTGTTCCGCTGACGACCGAGATTCCGTACAACGTTGATGACGAGTTTCGGCAGCGGCTGAACGCGCGCATCGAACGTGCCCGGGCGGGCGAGCTTTGCGATGTGGATCCCGGGTGGATCGCGGAGGAATCGTCCCGCGTTCGCGTGCCGAAGCCTTCGGATTCGAAGGCGATCAAAAAGCTCGGCATCGTCGTGGGTGTGCTGATTGCTGTGATTGCGATCATTTGGGTCGCGGCCGCTCTGCTCACTGGTTCGGGTGGTGCCCAATCGGAAGAGTCCAGCACACCCGATCCGGTTGTCGAGCAGAAGCTTGACGTAGAGCCTGAGGTCAAGTCTGAGGCGGAGCGCGACGGGGGCAGCGACGGCGTGAGCCGTGTTCCCTCGGCCGAGCAGGTCGCTGTGTTTTCCGCGTGGTGTCTTGCATACGACGGATGGCTTTCGAAGTTGATTGCCGATGTGAGAGCGGGCGGAGGCGTGATCGAGAGCAACGACTATCTTTCGAGCCATGTCCGAGGCCCTTTGGTTGATGCACTGGAAGCGGGCGCGGAGCTGGATCCACGACTTGTGGTTTCCGATCCGCCGGCGACGGCTTCGGAGCTGGCAGAGCAGGTTCCAGATGAGATCGCGTCCGCTCGTGTCGTCGAGGCGACCGCTTTGGCGCAAAGCCTGATCGATGAGATATCCGCGGCGATCGAGGAGTGGCCACTGCGTCTCAAGGCGATTGAATACGCCGAGACTTTCGCGTCGTTTGGCTGGCGCGGGCCGGGGGAGGAGCTTCGATCGTTGGCGCTGGGTGTCGTGCCGGATGACGGTGTGGACATCGAGGAGGCGGCTTCCGGCTTGGTGGAGATGATGGCGCACCCGGAGTTGGGTGCATTGACGGACAGTTTTGAGCAGTTGAGCACCAATATCAGGGTGTTTGAAGAAAGCGAGGATCGCGTGCTTGCTGCGCTTGCTGCCCGCGTGCGTGCAGAGCTTGAAGCGCTGAAGTCTGCGGATTCGCTTGAAGCATTGGTGAATCAGGGCAAGGGACTTGGCGAGCTTGTCGAGGTGACTTCCGGTGTGAGTTCGTTTCTTGTGGGCTCATGGGGCAATGTTGATCACGCCCTGTTCGCAGAGCGAAGCAGGATTCACAGGGAAGATCTGAGCCAGGCGGACCTGTCGCGTGCGCTTCATCAGTGGCTCGGAGAAGCGCAAGAGGCGCGTTTTGTGCGATTGAGCGAAGAAAGCGATCCCCGACGCGGGGCGCAGCTTGCAGATCGTCTCGAGGCGTTGCGCCGCGGTGTTGATGCAGTGGACCCGCGCGGAGACGTGCGTTTTGAGCAACAGATCGAGGCGATGCGCCGCGGTCTTGCTGAGCTGGATGAGCGAGTGGGTGCGATCAGCGCCCGGGCGTGGAATTCCATGACACGCACTCACATCGAAAGCGAAGTCAAGAGGCTCGACGAAGAGATTGGTCAGACGGAGCGAGATCTTGAGGCGCTGCGTGCTGCGATCAGTGTTGGCGTGGCCGAGAGGATCGCAGAGTTGAAGCGGAGGGCGAGCGTCTCGGTGGACGGCCTGGCGGTGGTGGACCGGATTTGGAGGGAAGGGCGCGACGCAGGCCTGCGGGCGTACGAGTCGGACGAAGACGAGGTCGGGTTGTTTCGGCGCGTTGGTTTACTTTCCGAGGCGCTTTTGAGGATTGAGTCGGCAAGTCGGGCGGGCGAGTTTCGAGAGGACCTGCCGCCGGGCTGGGACAGGCGGGTGATGCAGAAGTTGGACCAAGAGGCTCGAGAAGAAGCAATCGGGCGTCGGGCCGAAGAGATCAAGACTCTGGACAGTCTTGAGCAGGTTGACGAGATCGCCCGGGCAATCGTGACCGAGCTTTCAGTTCGTCGTGAGGCGGTTGCGCGATCGATTGCCACGTTGGAACAGATCGAGCGGCACGTCGATCTTGCATATGCGATCGATGAACGATGGGAGGATGGGCACACGATCGCCGAATCGCTGGCACAGGTGAGGGAGGGGCCGTTGGGATCAGCGCTCGATGAGCTGACGCCCGGGCTTGCGCAGGCTTTGGAGAAGCTGGAAGCCCTTGAGTCGACGCGGGGCAAGCGATCGGAATTGCTTTCTTTGGCCGGAGAGGGTGGGCCGACGATTCAGGCGTACCTTGCGCTGGGAGAGGTGGCTCCGGAGTGGCCGACGGGTGCCGAGGAGCTTCGCGAGGACCTGCGTGTGCTGTCCGAAGCGCGTGCCGTTGCGGCCGGCGTGCGTGACGATCCACGTCGGGCCGAGCTTGAAGCAAGCTTGTCGCGTGTGTCGGCAAGGCGGTGGGCTGCTGCACTGAGGGGCGCATCAGATTGGAATGAGCTTTCCGAGTGTGCGGCACTGCAGCAGCAGTGTGGAGGCTCACTGGAAGATCTGGAGCCGATCGTGGTGTTTGCACTGGGCGTCGTCAATGCTCGATCGAAGATCGATGAGCAGAAGGGCGATCAGTATCACCTGGGCATCATCGCTGAGTTGCTGGATCAGGCTTCCATGCCGGGCGTTGCGGACTCCGGGGAGGCGGTCGCGGGCTTGCTGGCCGGGCTGCGTGCGCTGGCAGAGGAAGATCCACAGGCGGTGCCTCCACTTGACCCGGCTGTGATCGGCCCGGGGCGTGTCGGCTGGAGGGTTGCCCAGGAGAGTTCGGAAGAACACCTCGTGTATGTCTCTCCGAAGGGGCGGTCGAGGCTTGGATTTCGGCTTGTCGAGTTGGACCCGGAATCGGTGGCATACATCGGTACGGAAGAGTTGTCCGTCGGCGTAGTCTCCGAGCTGGTTGAGTCGGACATGCAGGCGGGAGCGGATCTGGTTGAGTTGATCGGCTGGGTCGGACCGCGCGACGACAAGCGTCCCGGGATGATGACCTGGGCATGGCGTGGCTCGCCCGAGAAGCCTCGGTTTTTGCCGGCGCCGGATTGGCTTGTCGCATGGTGGGCACGAGAGTGGACCTATGCACCGGGGATTGAGCCTGCGTTGCCCGGCTTGGACAGTCCGGTGCAGCGGATTTCACTGTCCGATGCGGTGTACCTTGCGGGGCGGCTCGGGTGTCGGCTGCCGACGGTGGACGAGTGGTCTGCGGCTCTTGCCATGACCTCGGAGACGAGCCCTGACGCGGGCTGGAATCTTCGTGATTCGACGTGTGCCAGGCAGAATCTGCACATTGCGCAGGCCGACCCGAGCGGTCAGCGATTGCGACGGCCGGACGCGGATGCGTATGCACAAGCCGAGGGTGCGGAGGGGTGTTATTCGCACGATGATGGATGGCTGTGGGTCGCGCCGGTCGACGGTGGACCGGATGCTCCATTTCGACACATTGTCGGAAATGTCCATGAGTACGTGATCGTGGGCTGGACCGACGAAGCTCGCGCGGCCCTGTGTGAGCAGACCGATCCGCATTTGCATGGGCTTGCGTGGTGGGTACAAACGGCTGGCGGCGTGACGGGGGGCATCGTGGGTGGATCCGTGTTTTCGCCGGTGAGCCAGGGCATCGCGGACGCGGTGCGTGTCAGCGATGTTGATCAGGGTTGGAGTGATGTGGGGGTTCGACTGGCATTCTCGCCGGCAGAAGGTCGCGTGCGGCGATCGGTCGCATCGAGGCTTGCTGACCTGATTGATGCGACGCCGCTGTTTATAAGTCGGCGTTTGCGGTAGCACGCACGCTGGTGGTGTATGCTGTCGGACAGTTCGGCGAATCGATCACGGGGAAAGCGTGCAGCGACCGGTGAAGGAATCGAGGATAGAGGCATGAACGAACAAAACAGCGTGGCGCTGGGGACAAGCCAGGCCGGTGCTCTTCAGCGTTCACTTGTCAGGGCATTTATTGCGGCCGGTTTGGTCGGGGCTGCGGCATCAATCACGGTCGCTCAGAGCGAATCGGAGCAGCCGGACACGGGCATCGAGCCGCCGCCGGAGCTGATCGAGCTGGAAGCGCCACAGCCGGAGGTGAGTGGTGAAGATGACGCGGGCTTTCCGTCGGTGCCTGACAGCCCCGATGTTCCGGATGCTGCGATCGACGGGCCGGCGTTTCCGGTCAGCTCGTTCACTCTGACGTACATCATGGAGCATCCGTCACTTCCTCCGATTGAGGAGCTGATGAACGTGACGGTGGAACTTGTGCAGACGCCGGAGGGGTTCATCGGGCCTCGCCCGGGTCTGCCGACGGTTCGCATGACGATTCACGATCTGAGCGACGGTCAGACGCGGCAGATGTACACGTCGGCGATCCGGGCGGTCGGGCGTGCGCTGGTCGATGAGTTTGCCCGCCGAAATCTTGTGGGGGTGCGCATCGATGCGGATCCCGACCAGATTGATCGTGGGCGCGACTATCGCGATGAGGGTGATACCGGGCTGACGCTGATTATTTTCAATGTGGTTGCCAGCGAGCTGCACACGATCGCTTCGGGCGGGCGGATTCCGGTCGAGGATCGTCTGGATAATCCGAAGCATGCGCGGATTCTGAGCAACTCGCCGATTGTGCCGTACCAGCCGGGCAGTGATGAGCCGAGGCGGGATCTGATCCGGCGTGATCTGCTCGATGAGTATGCGATTCGGCTCAGCCGGCATCCGGGGCGTCGGGTCGATGTGGCCGTGGCGCGGGGCGCCGGACCCGGGCAGGCCGAGGTGCAGTACCTGGTGCAAGAGTCCAAGCCCTGGACGGTGTACTTCCAGCTTGCCAACACCGGCACGCAGAGTACCGAGGAATGGCGTGAGCGTTTCGGATTCGTGCACAATCAGCTCACAAACCGCGATGATATTCTTTCGATCGAATACATCACGGCCGGCTTTGACGCGTCGCACGCGTTGGTCGGTTCGTATGAGGCTCGACTCGCCGGGGCGGACCGCTGGCGCTGGCGTGTGACGGGCTCATGGAACGAGTTTGACGCCTCAGAGGTCGGAGTGCTCAACGAGACGTTTACCGGCGAAGGCTGGACGCTCGGCGGCGATTTGATCTGGAATGTGTATCAGAAGGGGAACTACTTCCTCGATCTGGTGGGCGGCGTGCGGTATGAGCACATCGAAGTGTCCAACGTGACACTCGGCGGAGGGTCGAACGGGGAGGACGACCTGTTCATGCCCCACATCGGTGTGCAGGCTGAGCGCGTGAGCGAAACTTCCAGCATCTTCGGCTCGTTGAATCTGGAATGGACGGTCTCCGGAATATCAGGTGCCAATGCCAGCTCGCTGGAAGAACTCGGTCGACTGGCACCGGATGAGGACTGGTACACGCTGCAGTGGGATACGCAGGTGAGTGTGTATCTGGAGCCCCTGCTCAACTATGAAGCGTGGTCGGATCCGTCGACGCCGGAATCATCGACGTTGGCGCACGAGCTTTTCCTGTCCTTCCGCGGGCAGTATGCATTTGAGCACCGGCTTATCCCGAACGCCGAGCAGGTGCTGGGCGGGCTGTATACGGTGCGTGGATATGACGAGTCGTCGGTCGCGGGCGACACGACGTGGGTGGGCACGATCGAGTATCGGTTCCATCTGCCCAGGGCGCTTGCGATTGATCCGGACCCACAGCATCAGCTGTTTGGGCGTGATTTCAAGGTGCGGCCACAGCAGGTGTACGGGCGTCCGGACTGGGACCTTGTGTTCAAGGCTTTCCTGGATGTGGGACAGGCGTACAACAGCGACCGGCGTGTCTTTGAAAAGGATGAGACACTGGTCGGGGCGGGCCTTGGAATCGACCTGTCCATCATGAGAAACGTGACTTTTCGGACCGACTGGGGTGTCGTATTGGATGAGGTTTCGAACGGTCAGCAGGATGTTGGCGACAATCGGTTCCACATTGTCTTGACAATCCTCTTCTAATCCCGGGTGGTTGCGTGTATCTTCTCTGTGGGCAAGGATTTGTCGAATCAGAGAGAGTCCGATAGCTGAACAACTCCCCGCCGGAGGTCTCGCGGGGAATCGAAGATCAGGAGTGAGCGATGTCGACGCATAGTCGCAAGGGCGCAGGTCAGAGCAAGCTGGGTCGTCTGATGATCGCCGGGCCGTTGGTGGGTTTGATGAGCGTGCCCGCTTTGGCCGGTCCGGAGGGTGAGCAGGTTGTGCACGGCTCGGCCCAGTTCACGCGCCAGGGCAATCTGACGACGATCACGACAAGCCACAGGGCGATCATCAACTACTCCAGCTTCGATCTGGCAAGTTGGGAATCGGTGCGGTTCCTTCAGCCCAACGCCAACTCGCGCGTGCTCAACAGGATTCAAAGCGGTGTGCCGACGCACATTGATGGATCGATCACAGCAAACGGCTCGGTCTATTTCGTCAACAACGCGGGCATCGTGTTTGGGCCGAACGCGGTGCTGAATGTCGGGTCGTTGTTCGCGGCTGCGGGGAATATCTCGAATCGTGACTTCATCGACGGGCGTAATCGCTTTACCGATTTGACGGGGGATGTTGTCAACCACGGTCGGATCGAGGCCGGCCAAGTCGGATTGCTCGGTCGCCGCGTCGCCAACTACGGGCAGATTGTCGCGCCCGAGGGCGTCGTGACCTTCGGCTCAGGGGAAGAGGTGTTCATCGGGCAGCGCGGAAGCCATGTCTTTGCACGCATTACGTCTACAGATGAGGGTATCGACGGAGGAATCGAGCAGGGTGGTTCCATCACTGCGCGGGAAGTCAACCTCAGCGTGGGCGATCACTTTGCGCTGGCGACGTTTGATGAGTCGGACATTCGCGCCCAACGGGTGACGATCCGGGGTGGCGATGAGAGCACGGTCACGGTTTCCGGCTCAATCGATGTGACCCGTCAGGGCGATCGGGGCGGGCGCGTCGATATTTTCGGGGACACGATTCTGCTCAATGGGGCGTCGATCGACGCGTCCGGCGATCTGGGCGGTGGCGTGGTACGCATCGGCGGCGACTACCAGGGGCAGGGCCTGAGTCCGCACGCCCGGTACACGCTTGT
>RFGK01000099.1 GCA_003697045.1 Planctomycetota bacterium | reverse complement strand
TTCTTGTTGCTCAGCTCGTCATAGGTGTGTTGTTCCATGTAGAAGTGGAACTGGATCGCGTTGATGTAGTTCTTCACGCGGTTGTTCCACTCGTTGGGTTCGTCGATCGCGTCGGCCGGGTCCAGCACGCACTCCACGGAGTGGTAACCGACGGCGCGCTCATACTTGGCCGGCTGGTAGATCTCCGCTCCGGGGTCGATTGGAACCGTCTGCACGACATCTGCCGGCCAGGGGCGCTGCCATGTGAGCAGGACGCGCTCGTTCGGGTTCATCACGTCGATGACTCCCGAATGCACAACGACGCCGTCGAAACGCCATTCGTATGCGACGTTGAATGCGGGCACATCGCCCTTGTTGAACACATGGGCCGTCCAGGTGCACAACTCGCCCGGGTCCGGCCAGTGCTTCTGGTTCTCGTAACCGGCGGCGATTTTCTGATCGCCGTTGAAATCGACGTGAAATCGCTCATACTCGGGCTGACGATGGATGAATCCGACGTTGAGATCGATCGGGCGCACCGCGCGCACGCCGAGCAGGGCGTCGCTGTGCACCACGCCGATGTCGGCGTTGATGCTCGTTTCACCGACGCCGACGCCCGTTGCCACGCCGCCCGGCTCAATCGTTGCCACTGCCGCATCGTCGCTCGTCCACGTTGCGATGTCGGCCACGTCGTAGCGATCGGGCCCATAGCTCAGTGACGCCTCGGCCTGGTAGGCAAGCGTCTGTCCGATGGGAATCTCTGCCTGTTGCGGCGAAAGCTCGATCACATTGATGCGCACCCACTGTCCGTCGATCCACACTTCTTCGACCGGCTCGGGCGTCTGCAACTCCAACTCGCGGATGTGCACATAGTCATCGCGCTCGAGGCGCCGGCAGGTAAAACGCCACACGCGGCGCGTCACCGGCGTGTCGTTCCACTCGGCCCAGCCCACGATACTGTCCTCAAACCGCAGCGCGTTGACGACCAGGACATAGCTTCCGGTTTGCGTGTCGAGATCACTGAGCGAATCCGCGGCTTCGAGGGTGATTTCCGTCGGGCTTGCCGCGACGAGGCCGCGCATGGCGCCCACGGTCTGGGCGTTGACAAACTCGACGGTGATGATCGCCGGATTGATCGATGCCGAGCGGTAGATGTTGTCCCAGTCGCGGTCGAACAGCGCGTCCTTGTGCCCGATATCCCAGGCCGACGCCGTCACGGTCGCCAGCCCCGCAAGCTCGAGGTCTCGAACGAGAATGAAATCCCCGCGTGCTGCGCTCGCAAGCGC
This sequence comes from Planctomycetota bacterium, assembly GCA_003697045.1. GTDB lineage: Bacteria > Planctomycetota > Phycisphaerae > Phycisphaerales > UBA1924 > J022. Next base: position 8,918 of record RFGK01000099.1, on the reverse strand, counting down.
CACGATGATCAGCGCGACCAATCTCATGGTGTTCTCCAGGCGACGCTGAATCCGGCACACGATCTTCAGCGGCGCTTCGACTGCTGTGCCCCGCGGCGTCTTAGCTCAGTGCTCGGAGCGCTTTTCAAAGTGCTTGCGCACCACGCGCTCCAGCTTGTGTGCCGCCTCGGAAGCAACAAGATGGTAGTCTTCGCCTTCGTGCTCAACCACGATCGGATCGGCGTGGGCCGGACGGACCTCGATCAGGCAGCGCTTGTCGCGCGGGCCCGACTTGTTCGGCCCGTTCTGGTCACGCACATGCACCTCCACCCGTGTGATGCGATCTGAAAACCGCCCGATGGCATGCTCGAGCTCAGCTTCAATGTGCGCATTCAGCGCATCGCTGGCGCTCGTTCCGGCGTAGTTGATCTGGACCTGCACGAATCGCCTCCTTCCCGTCTGGTACGGGTCGCCTCATGGCAGGGTTCGCGCCCAGCGTTTCTGCCTGGCTAAAGCTCGGGACACCCGGCGCTGAACAGCTGTAAGAATACCTGGACATCGAAAAAGTCGAATACTCCGTCCGGGCCGGCAAGATCGGCCCGCGGGTCCTGTGCTGCAAAGTCACTCAAGAAGCCCATCACGTCGAAGAAGCTCAATACGCCGTCTGAATCCCAGTCCGCGATGCAGCCGACGCGCGTGCCCTCTCCGGTGGCGGACAGCTCGACCAGGGTCTGCATGTGCACCGAATCGGCAGAGATCGTCATCACGACACCGGCGGTTTCCGTTCCCAGCGTGGGAAGTTCCAGAGGCACGGCCGGAAGCTCGGCAGCAGGATCAATCGGCACCGTCTGCTCGTCTGTCAGAGGTCCGACCGCAATCGACAGGAGCAGATGATTATCGTCGATCAGCGTGATCTGTCCGCCAAGCGCCACAACCACGGGCAAGGGCCCGATCTGCTGCGCCGCCGGGTCAGAGCCTGCAGGTGCGATGTTCACTTCAAAGCTCGCACTGGCAGGGACGGCTGCTGCAAACTCGTACACATCCGCCTCGCCCGTCGGCGTGAGCACACCGAAACCGGTGTCGGTCTGCTCGAGTGTGGCTGCGACCACCGAGCCGATCTGTCCCAGCGGGAGCGTGATCGGGACGCCGCCGGGATAGATGAACGACGGGTTGACCGTGTGGAAGCTGTCGTAGAGCAGGGTCAGGGCGATTTCGGCAGCAAGCGCCTGCCCCCCCAGCAAGTCGAGCGTCAATCCCTCAATATCCGCAGTCGCAGCATCGAGATCGAGCGTGAGGACAAGCGAACCGGTCGGCCCGATCACGCCCCCGGTCTGGGAGACAAAATCCGCCGAGACGGGGATCGGGTTGTTTCCCGAGCCGCCGAAAAACCCCGGGCGCGTCTGGGTACCCTCGGGGTTGGTCTGCGCGTCGTAGTCTCCGATGAGCGAACCGGCCGTCGTGAGCGTGGTGGTCGTCTCGATGGTGCCCGACCCGGAAGTCAGTGCGACGTCAAACTCCTGTCCCACAGCCACCGATGCGGACGCAGCGACGACAATTGCAGCCATTCGATTCATGCGTGCTCCCCTCCTGTATCTTGCACATTGTAGGAGTCGCTCTTGCAGGCACAAGCGCGATGGCGATGCTGCATGATCGCCCGAAGCGCAGGGTGCTCATTTGTGCGCATGTTTCTGGCAATTGCCGTCGATCCGCTTGTGCTGCTCGCGTGGCCCGATATCCTCGTGCCATGCATCGATCAATCCATGGATTCCTCGCGCTGGTGCTCGTGAGCAGCCTTTCCGCATTCGCGCAGGATTCAGACAATATCGGACACACGCGACACCTGCATCGTCACGGCGATGAGCACCCGCGCGCCGCGGAAGCTGACGGGCGCTTCATGACCAGCCGCGACAGTCCGGTCGTGCTCGACCTGCCCCGCGAAGATGACGCATTCTTCTTTGTCGTCTTCGGTGACCGCACCGGCGGGCCGACGACCGGCGTCAGTGTGCTCGCCGATGCCGTGCGCGATACCAACCTGCTGGAGCCGGATTTCGTGATGACCGTCGGCGATCTCGTGCAGGGGTACAACCAGACGCCGCAGTGGATCGAGCAGATGCTCGAGTTCAAACAGATTATGGACCAGCTCGTGTGCCCATGGTTTCCCGTTGCGGGCAACCACGACATCTACTGGCGAGGCCCAGACAGGCCCGAAGGAGAACACGAGCACAACTACGAGATGCACTTCGGCCCGCTGTGGTATGCCTTTACCCACAAGAACTGTGGATTCATCGCGCTCTACTCGGACGAGGGCGATCCCGAAACCGGCGTCAAGGACTACTCCAAACCCGCGTCCAATGTCATGAGCGACGAGCAGCGCGCCTGGCTGGGGGAAACCCTCGGCCGGTTCAGCGAACTCGATCATGTCTTCGTCTTCCTGCACCATCCGCGCTGGCTCGGAGGCGGGTACGGCTCAACCTGGGAGCCGGTCCACAAGATGCTCGTCCAGGCGGGAAACGTCACCGCCGTCTTTGCCGGACACATCCACCGCATGCGATCAGACGCACGCGACGGGATCGAGTACATATCGCTCGCAACAGTCGGGGGCGCCCAGTCGGGCGTGGTTCCCGAAGCCGGGTATGTGCATCAGTTTCACGTCGTCACCGTTCGCCGCGAGCAGATCGCGCTGGCGTCGATTCCGGTCGGCCAGGTCATGGATGTGCGCGAAATTACGGGTGAGGTCAGTCGTGAGACGGCCGAGCTTGCGCAATCGCAACCCCAGATCGAAGGCGCCGTGACGGTTTCAGCCGACGGCGGTGCACGCGGGCAGATCATCGCTCACGTCGCCAATCCCACGAGTCGCGCCATAGACGTGGCCGTCACGCTCGCTTCGGAGGACAACTGGTGGGCGAGTCTGCCCGATCATGCTCACGCGCGGATCGAGCCGGGTGCATCGAAGGCGTTTTCCTTTCGCATTGATCGTTTTGCCGGGGTGCTCAACGATCGTTTTCGCCCGCTTGATCTGGTGGTCTCGGCCGACTATCTCTGCGAGGGTCATCGTTATGCGATCCCCGAGACGCGCCGCACGATCCCGATGGAAGTGCAGCTGCCTGCGCCGGCCCGGCCTGAGGTCGAGCGCGTCATCGCGCTGGACGGCCGTGTTGGACACCTTGCTGTGCCGCCTGACAAGATCGCGATGGACGACGGGCCGTTGACGCTGGAGTGCTGGATGAAGGCCGACTCGTTTGCGAAGCGCACGGGGCTGGTGGCCAAGACGGAGAACTCCGAGTATGGACTGTTCGTCAGCGGAGCGCATCCCGGCTTTTCGATTCACCTGAACAACGCCTATGTCGATGTCGTGGCTGAGAATGAAGTGCTTGAGCCGGGCAGGTGGTATCACATCGCCGGCGTTTTCGACGGGCGTGAGGTCCGGCTGTATGTCAACGGCTCGCTGGTCGGTGCGGCGCCGGGCACCGGCGTGCGCACAATCAATGCGCTTCCGCTGATCATCGGAGGGGACGTGACCGGCCGCGGCACGATGACCAGCCCCTTCGATGGAATGATCGACGCGGTGCGCCTGTCTGCAACGGCGCGATACTCTGGCGAGCACTTTGAGCCGCAGCGACGCTGGTCGCGTGATGATGCGACGGTGTTGCTTCTCAACTTCGACGGGAAGACGGCGATCTGGTTGTATGACGAATCGGGCCGCGGTGCGCATCCTATGATGCGTCCCGGCGTGATGCTGGCCGATCAGTGAGTTGCCTGACCCGTCCTCTGACGTTCAGAGCGCGGGGGCGGGCTACTCGTCCATCGTCTCGTCCGAGGGGAGGCGTCCCTTGGAGATCAACTTCTGGCGGTGGGCTTCGAGCAGGTCGTCGGCGTCTTCGCCGAGCGAGGTGAGCAGCCGGTAGAGGTATGGCGCGTGCCCGAGCCACAAGCGCCATCGGATGAAGGCAAAGACGAGGGAAGGGGGGGTGATGACGGCAGCAGCAATGATCCAGGTGCGCGTCTGGTTGAAGGCAGCGTAGATTCCGAGTCCGATTCCGATGGATGCGAGGACGAGGGCGATGACGAGCTGCCCGCCGTCGGAAACGACGACTTTTCGGATACTCTGCTTGTTGCGGACGTTGTAGTGGTGTGCTTCGGGGTCGAACTCGACTTCGTCGGGCGACTGGGGTGCTTGCGTCTGGGGCGCGGGTCCGGAATCCACCTGATCGAGGGATTGATCCAGTTCAACGTCGGCGACGGTTTCTTCGAGTGCCGATTCGTCGACGGATGTATCGTCAGGTTCAAGGGGGATCATGGATCAGGACCGGGTGATTGTCTTTTTTTAGACAGGCAAGGTGGGCAAGGCTGCACAGGTTGCCGGATCTTCGGCAACAACAGAGTAACGGACCGATGGTAGGAGCGTCGGACAACGGTCCTGTGGCGCTATAGTTGCCGCCTGACGAGACTTTGATGCTGGACAAGGAGCTTGATCGATGAGTGGACAGCACTTGCTGAAGATTGGAACCGTCGCGTTGGCGATGTTTGGAACGGTGGCGGCCGCCCAGGATGCGCAGCCGGCGGGCGAGGGGGCGCAGGTTGCCGCTTCGGAGCCGTTTGCGCCGAGCTGGAGCGACGAGGAGATCGCCCACGTGGCCGAGATGCTCACGGGGACGTGGCAGACGGCCGAACCGGTTGCCGAGTTTGGGTCGGAGACGGACGGGGCGGTCCGGATCGTGATGCAGATCTGGCCGGTCCCGGTTGCCGGGGTTGACAACGCGCTGTATGTGGAGACTGCCCGTGCCGACGAGCTCGGCGAGCCTTATCGCCAGGCGATTTTCGCGCTGTATCGGTACAAGGACAACATCCGGCTTCGCACGTATGAGTTTCGGCTGCCTGCCGAGTCGCTGGGCGCGATGGTGGGGACGTGGGCAGCGCCGGATTACTTCCCGAGCACGTCGCGTGAATCCCTGATTGCGACGCTGGACGTTGAGCTTGAGGAGACGAGCGGGGGGTATGCGGGCGCGACGCCGTATCCGTATCCGACGGGTGAGAAGGGTGCGGTGGAGATGACGAGTCGGGTGGAGCTGTACCCGGAGCGCATGGTCACGGCCGATCGTGGTTTTGATGCGAACGGTCAGGTGGTGTGGGGGGCTGAGTCCAGCTCGCAGTGGACGTGGAACAAGATCGAAAACCCGGTCAAGGTGATTCATTTTGACAAGGGCGTGGTGGCGGTGGAGTACGCTCATCCCGAGGGGGACGCGATTCAGCCCGGCGACTCGCTGCACATGCACTATTCAGGCTGGACGGGGGACGGGAACATGTTTGATTCGAGTCGTCCGCGGCAGCGGCCGTATGTGTTTGCCTGGCCGGCGCCTGGTCGACTCATCGACGGGTGGAACATCGCGGCGGAGGGGATGACGGTGGGAACGAAGCGACGGCTGATCATTCCGAGCGAAGCCGGGTACGGCGAGCGGGGGCAGCCCCGGGCGAATATTCCGCCGAATGCGACGCTTTACTTTGAGATCGAGCTGATGCACTTTGATCGTCCCGAGCCTCAGCCTGAGGAATCGAGCGAGCAGCCTGAGGGCGAACACAGCGACCACGACGGGCACGATCACGGCGATGGCGGCTGATCGCGAGCAAATCGAATCGAGTGGTCTAAAGTTGAGCAGCGGCGTCAGGGGCGCCGCTGCTTCTCGTCTGGAATGCGGGTGGCGTGCCGCGGGGTCGGCGGTGCGTGCTCAAGTGTGAACCAAGCCCTCAGGGGGGCGTGTCGAGTCGGATTGACGCATGCCGGAACGTGATTACTACGAGGTTCTGGGCGTGTCGCGTGGCGCGTCGGCTGAGGAGATCAAGCGGGCCTACCGGAAGCTTGCGCGGCAGTATCACCCCGACGTCAACAAGTCGGAAGATGCGACCAAGCGTTTTGCCGAAGTGCAAGAGGCTTACGACGTATTGTCGGATGAGCAGAAGCGCCGGCAGTACGACACATTTGGACGGGCGGGTGTCGGCGGGGCGGCCGGTCAGGCCCCCCCCAGTGGAGCCAGCACGTGGTCGGGCGGATTTGGCTTCGAATCTGATTTCGAGGACCTGGGATCGGTTTTTGATGCGTTTTTCGGTCGTGGCGGCGGCCCGGGACGGGGCGCACGCACCTACCAGCGGGCCGCTCCGCGTCGCGGACGCGATGTGCACGTTGACATTTCTGTGGATCTCAAGACGGTTTCCGAAGGAGGCAAGCGGACGATCCGGGTGCGTGAATCCGGGCGGGAGCGGACAATCACGGTGACGATTCCCCAGGGAATCGCATCGGGGACGACGCTTCGAGTCCAGGGCGAGGGGGAAGCAGGGGCCGGCGGAGCGCGTGGGGATTTGCTGGTCAAGGTGCGTGTGCTCGAGCATCCGCTCTTTGAGCGTGGAACTCCGGGGCGTCCGGATGGATCGAGTCTGGATTTGTTCTTCGAGCTGCCGTTGACGATTGCCGAGGCGGTGAACGGCGCGGTCGTGGAGATTCCCACGCTGGACGGGCGCGTGAAACTGACTGTTCCAGGGGGGACTCCAAGCGGGCGAACGCTGCGATTGAAGGGCTGCGGGCTTTCGGGTCGATCTGGCAAGAAGGGTGATTTGTTTGCGTTGACGCAGATTGTGACGCCGAAGGGGGATGCGCTGAGTCCCGAGCTTCGGTCGGCGCTGGAGCGTGCAAGTCAGGCAGGGCCGCGTGTGCGTGATGGCGCGGAGTGGTCGTAACAAGCAGAGTGCGTGCAAAGTTGGTAGGGTAAGAGGGTCGAGCGCCTCAGTCTGGAGAGCTCAGAGGAAGCGCGTGCGGTGCTGAAACAGCGACACCAGATCTTCGTAGCCATGTTTGCGGCTGCCGATGCGATGGCGATCGTGGCGGCGTCGTATCTGGCCTGGTTCATGCGTGTGTGGAGGCGGGGAGATCCGCTGCCCGACGCGTGGGAGGAGTGGTTCAAGCAGCCGTTTCTGTTCTACACGGTTCCGATCGGGCTGTATGTGTTTTCAGTTTTCGGGTTGTATCGTCCGCGGCGTGATCGGAGCCTGTGGGGTGAGCAGGGCTCGGTGATCAAGGCATCGCTGGTGGCGACGGGTGCGGTTGTGCTGGCGTTGTGGGTGACGGGCTCGGCACTGGCTGAGGAACGGTCTGGTCCGGCGCTTGGACCGTGGGGCTGGGCGGACACACCGGCGAAGGTGCAGCTGACGTGGCTTGCGATCATTTTGCCGGCGTTTGTGGGGCTGCAGCGTGCGATGGTGCGGATCGGGCTGCGGATTCTGCGTGCGCGGGGCTGGAACCTTCGCCATGTGGCGATCATCGGGACGGGTCGGCTTGGACAGATCGCCTGCCGGACGCTGGATCGGAACTCGTGGACGGGGATCTCGGTTTCGTATTTCATCGGGCACCATCCGCGCACCAGCCGCACGTCGTGCCTCAATCGCCCGGTGTTGGGCGGGCTGTGCGATCTGGAGAAGATTCTGGAAGAGCGTCCGCCCGACGCGGTGTACCTGGCGCTTCCGAGCCGGCTGGCGAGCGAGATTCCTGATGTTCTGCAGCGATTGGAGCGGTTCCCCGTGGATGTGCGGATTGTGCCCGACGTGAGTCCGCGGTATGTGCCTCAGAGCATGAGCGTCAGCGAGCTGGAGGGGATGCCGATCCTGAGCTATCGCGAGAGCCCGCTGCAGGGGCTCGGGGGATTCACCAAGCGGTTTGTCGATGTGGTGGGGGCGTTGGTGGCGCTTGTGATCTTTGCGCCGTTGATGGTGTTGATTGCGATATTGATCAAGCTGACGAGCCCGGGGCCGGTGTTGTTTCGCCAGCGTCGGGTGAGCCTCGGTGGGTCGGTATTCGAGATTTACAAGTTTCGGACGATGTACGCGGACGAGCGTGGAGATTTGAAACCCAACTCTGGCGGCGAAGGGATCGACGGCTGGACCCAGCGAGAGGATCCGCGGATCACGCCGGTGGGCAGATGGTTGCGTCGGACGAGCCTGGACGAGCTGCCGCAGCTTTTCAACGTGCTGCGTGGGCAGATGTCACTGGTCGGCCCGCGTCCGGAACGTCCGGAGCTGATCGAGCGATTCCGCGAAGACTGGCGTGGGTACATGCTGCGTCAGCACGTCAAGGCGGGCATGACGGGGTGGGCACAGGTGCATGGGCTTCGCGGGCAGACAAGCCTGCGCAAGCGATTGCAGTATGACCTGTTTTACGTGCGTCACTGGTCGCTGTGGTTTGATGTTCGCATTTTGTTTATGACGATCTATCGCGGCTTCGTGCATCGCAACGCCCATTAGGTGGCAAGCGGTCGATGGAATCGAATGAGGCGTGGGCTCGTCGGCATTGTCGGCGATGAATGCGTTTTGTTTTGGAACAATTGCGGGACATTCGCGTGTATAATGGTGTTGAAGTCGGCTGTGTTCTGCGGCCGACCGGGCGCGCGGCTTTGCGTGCCGCGCGAGGTGAGCACAACCTCGTTGAAGGGGTGAAATCATGGCAAAGATGCGTCTTGGTCATATGGGCCGTCGGCGTGTGCTTGGGTTCACGCTGATCGAGCTGCTGGTTGTCATCGCAATTATCGCATTGCTCATTGGCATTTTGCTGCCTGCCTTGGCCAAGGCACGGCGAGCGGGTCGAGCGGCTGTGTGCAAGTCGAACCTGAAGAGCCACGGTGTGGGCATGGCGTCGTATGCGACCGATTTCCAGGACAAGATTTTCTCGTACTCGTGGCGTGCGGGGATGCACGTCCAGAATGAGTACATCAACCCGCCGGCGGCGTTCCAGGACGACATGACGGCGGCCCAGTGGCAGCAGACGGAGATTCTGCGTCGTCGCACGGGTCGCGTGAGCGGCGAGCACCGGATTTTGAACAATCTGAACACGATGCCGCACCGCCGGTTCAATCACCTGGTGCTGTTTGACTATCTGTCGAGCCAGTTGCCGGAGGCGATTG
>RFGK01000098.1 GCA_003697045.1 Planctomycetota bacterium | reverse complement strand
GTTGAACAACTCGTCCGCTCAGATCACGAAATCGTCAGCGTGCTGCTGAGCAGTGCCCGGCTTGAGCGGCTGCAGCCGTTGATCGATCAGATTGACCCCGCCGTTCCCGTCTACGTCGGACCGCCGCGTTTGCTCGAACAGATCGTGGGCTTTGACATGCACCGCGGCGTGCTCGCCTGCGGGCGGGCACGTCCGACGCCGCCTCTTGAACATGTGCTCGAACGTGCGCACACCATCGTGGCGATGGAAGATCTTGCCAATCACGACAATGTCGGCGGGATCTTTCGATGCGTGCGTGCGCTTGCCGGCGCTTCGGGAGCTGTGCTCTTGACACGCGGGTGCTGTGACCCGCTCTATCGGCGAGCCTTGCGCGTTTCGATCGGACATGCTCTGCATGTGCCTTACGCGTGGATTGACGATTGGCCCGAGGCGATCAACCGGATCAGGGGGGGCGGTTTTCGCATTCTCGCGTTGACTCCTGCAACCGATGCCGTTGATCTTCGGAGTGTTGCAAGGGGCAGCCGGACCTGTCTGCTCGTCGGTGCCGAGGGGCCCGGGCTGACGCAGGCGGCGATGGAATCGGCTGACATGTGCGTCAGGATCGAGATGGATCCTGCGGTGGATTCACTGAATGTCACGGTATCGGCGGCTCTTGCGCTGCACGCGCTCGCAAGGGAATGATGATCGATCCAATCGAGTTTGGGCCTCGCAGGGACTTTGGCTAGACTGGTTGGTGAGTCTGTCTGTGTCTGGTGGCATGTGATCAGGGAGGTGTTCGGATGAAAATGAGGATGATCGTTTGTGCCGTGGCTGCGCTTGCCGCAACCTTGGCCGTGGCACAACCGGTGATTCATCCACCGGGACACGATCTGGCTCGCGAGGGGACCGGCCAGCGCCGGGAGGCGCTGGACAAGATGGAGCTCAAGCCTTTCGACCAGTCGCAATGGGACAACTTGAGCGACTGGACCAACGGCCCGGCGCTGGACCGGGGCTCAACACACGGCAAGGTCGTGCTCATCTACTCCTGGACCAGCTATTTGCCCACGACCCTGCGCCCGATCGCAGCGCTGAACAGGCTTGTCGATGAGTACGGGGACCGGGGGCTCGTGGTCGTCGGCGTGCATCCGGACGTCGGCTGGGAAGATGCGGCCAAGGTGGTCAAGCAGCGTCGCGCCAAGTTCGTCGTCGCCCATGATGCGAGCGGCGCCCTCCGCGAATATCTCATGATCGATCAGGACCCCGATTTCTATCTGATCGATCGTGCCGGGCGCATGCGCTTTGCCGATCTTGATACGTCGGCGCTCAACGCGGCAGTCGAGCTGCTCATCAATGAAACGACCGAACAGGCAGAGGGCCTGCTCGATCGGCTCAAGCGTGAGGAGGAAGCGGCCGACCGCGAGTTTGGCAAGACCTTCGGCATTCGTCAGGAGTTTCATCTCTCAGACATTCCCGATCTGCCGTTTGCACAGCCTTCAGAGGAGGTCTACGCGAGCGTGCAATGGCCGAAGATCCCGGAAGATGAGGAGGATCGCAGTTCGCGTCGTGGGCAGGAACAGCAGTTCGGACGGATGCCCGAGTTTGAGGACACGGACTTTCTGCCGAGCAAGCCGAACTTCAAGGGACGGGTGACCGTGGCGTACTTTTTCAATCCGAAGGAGCCTCGGAGCTATGCCTATCTTGCCGAGGCGAATCGTCTTCAAGAGGCGCACGGGCGAGACGTCGTGGTGCTCGGGGTGATGACGCCGCTGGAAGACCCCAACGCACGCCGCTCGCGTCGCGACGCCGAAGCGATCGACCCGGCTCAGTGGACAAAGGATCTGGTGGATTTCGCGATGGCTCGCACGCCCCGCCACTGGCTTGTCTCTGACATCGCGGGGCGGATGTCAAGCGCGCTCGACGCCGATCGGCGTCGCAGCCGGCAGGATTCCGGCGTCTTTGCCGTCGGAAACATGCCCTATGTGGCTCTGGTCAGCTCGGACGGGGTGATTCGCTGGCACGGTCCGGCCAGTTCGCGCTGGTTCAAGTTCATGCTCGATGAGTTGTTGCGCGTCGATCCGGCCGTTCTGGAACGGCGCAAGGTCGAAGAGGAATACCGGCGCAGCCGCAACGGCGGTTGAGCCCGGGGCGCCCACGCGCATTTGCCGGCGTCTTGCGGGTGTGCGAGCGCACATGGAGGAAATACGCATGATCACTCTGGTCGCAGTGATGTCCGTTCTCTTGGGCCTCGGGGTTGAGCCGGTGGACGACTGGCGATTTGCTCGCGAGGGCGACGAGGCGCATCGCGTTGCGATGGATGCTTCGGAGCTGGTTCCGTTCGATACTGCGCTGTTTGCGCATCTGAGCGACTGGTGCAACGGCGAGCCGCTCAACTCCGAATCACTCGAAGGCAAGGTCGTCGCGATTGTGTTCTGGTCCAACGCCGATCCGACGTCGGTCCGGGCGATCGTGCCCACGCTCAAGCGGCTGGACATGAGCTATGCCGAAGAGGGGCTCATCACGCTGGGCGTGCATGTTGCCGATCACTGGGAGGATGCCCAGGAGCGGATCGAGTCCGGCCTGTTCAGCACGCTCATTGCTCACGATGCCGAGGGTGCCTTTGCCAAGGCGCTCGGGGCCGATGGCACGCCCGACTCGTTTGTGATCGATCGGGCTGGCAATCTCCGCTTTGCGGACCTTGACGATCGCGATCTGCCGGGCGCGGTGCGCGTGCTTTTGCGCGAGACGGCCGAGGAGGCGTTGCAGGCCCGCGAGCGTCGCATCGCCCATGCAGAGCGCGAACAAGCAAAGCGCCGCGCATCGCAGGAGCAGCGCCGGAGAGAGGCCGACGAGTTGGCGAAGATGCCCGCCAAGCCGGATGCGGCAGCCTATGCCTCAGCAGCCTGGCCGAAGCCCAACAAGCCTCAAGACCCCAAGCGGCTTTACGCCAGAGACGTTCAGGGAAAGCCGCTCCCGGTCCCCTTCGGCACCAGTGAGGAATGGTTGACTGAAAAGGTCCCTCTGGAAGGGCGCGTCGTCGTGCTGGATTTCTGGGCTACCTGGTGCGGGCCGTGCATTCGGGCGTCTCCAAAGCTCGATGCCATGCAGAAGAAGTACCCCGACGACTTGCGCGTGATCGGCGTGGCCGGTCAGCGTGATTCGCTCCAGAAGGTCAAGGCGTTCATCAAGCAGCACGAGGTGAGCTATTCGCACGTGTTTGATCAACAGCAGAAGGTGTACCGCTCGCTCGGCATCAGCGCCATCCCTCATGTGGTTGTGCTCAGCACCGACGGCATCGTGCGCTGGCAGGGCAATCCGCACGACCCTGCCTTCGAACAGGTCGTTGAGTGGACGCTCAAGGCCGATCCGTGGGTCATCGCCCGGCACGAATCGGAATGATGAGTGAAGGCTCCGAACTCAATCCAAACAGGGGCGGCGTGATGTCGCCCCTGTTTCACGTTGTGCTCCATGAGCCGGAGATTCCAAACAACACCGGCAACATCGGCCGAACCTGCGTGGCAACGCGATGCGCGCTCCACCTGATCCACCCGCTGGGGTTCGAGCTGTCAGACAAGGCCTGCCGGCGCGCCGGGCTTGACTACTGGCCTCGGCTCGACGTGCACGAGCATGCCGACTGGGATGCGTACCTGCGTGATGCCGGGCCCGATCGAATCTGGCTGTTCACCACCCGGACCGATCGCTGCGTATTCGATGCGGATCTGTCTCTGGGAGACCACCTCGTGTTCGGGAAGGAGACCGCCGGTCTGCCGGACGCCCTGCTCAGCCGCTACCCCGAGCGCTGCCTGGGATTCCCGATGGAGCGTGGGGAGCGCTCGATGAATGTGGCGACGGTGGTGTCGGCTGCCGTGTATGAAGGAATCAGGCAGCTTTATGTTCGCAATATGATTGGATTCGATCGGTCTCTGCGCCTTTGCTGAGGGGTCCTGATGGTTGATTTGTTGTTTCACGAGCAACTTTGGGGGCGAACACGACACGGGCGCGGCTCGTATCAGAGTTGTCAGGGACAAAGCAAGGGATTTGGATCTCCTCTCCTCTCTCCATCAGTGTGCCGCCCCTTCGCAGGGCGGTACACTGTTTTTGTGAAGTACGACATGCATTGGAAGGTCCGACGAGTCGGTCTGGTCGCCGCGGTGTTCATGGCGTGTGCCGGATGTCGCGCGCCTCTGCTAGCGAGCGGAGAAGAGCGCAGCCAGTTTGATCGCTACGACAAGGTGCGCGAGCAGTCGGCACCACCGCACTACATGGACGAGTACGGGCGGCGACGTCCGAATCTGCGGGGCAGACTTTTGCGTCGCGATTGAAAAAACTTTCCGGACGTGCCCGGGCGTCGGTTATGCAAGATATTGTGTCTGTGCGCTTGCGCGGTTCAGGAGCTTGGGTGCATCCGTCGTCGTGGTGAAGCAGTCGCGGGCGCGTGTGCGGCATGGAGTTTGAGTTTTCTACCGGGATTTGTGAGAAGAATCCGAAAGTAATCCTGTATAAGGCGCAAATCCGCGTCGCTTCCGTGACGACTCAAGAGGAGACGCATGCCTCGGCACTCTCGCAAGCGTGACAAGGCACTGACACGGACCCGGTTGGTCTGGGGCTCGCTCGTGTTGTCGATGTCGATTGTGGGGGGCGCGCTTGCGATGCTGGTGGACGACGCCGGTACGGGGCGTGGCGGACTGACGCTCTCGCCACTGGTCTCGATCTCGCGTGACGCCTTCGAGAGCATTTTCGAGACGGACGTGCCGATCGAGCCGGGTCGGTGGGATTCGATCGTCATCACACACAGCGCGACGCCCTATGGCACCCCCGCGTCGCTCGACGCCAGACAGCGTCAGGCATCGCAGCAGGGACTGGGGCATCACTTCGTGATCGGCAATGGTTCGGGGATGAGTGCCGGCGAGATCCATGTAGGGTATCGCTGGCTTGAGCAGCTTCCCGCAGCACTTGTCTTTGCGCACGGGCAAGGGGCCGATGCCAATCGCGCTCTGAGCATCTGCCTGGTGGGCGATGGCAATCGACAACGCTTCGATGCGCTGCAGGTCCAGCGTCTGGCACAGCTGGTGGCCGAGCTGGCGCGCCGGTGCGAGATTCCCGAATCCCGGGTCTACTTGCACAGCGATGTCGCCGGGACTTCCAGCCCGGGGCGGTATTTCCCCGAGGCCCAGTTCCGGGAGCTGCTTGCCGGGCTTCGCTGATCGGCATACGCGAGTTGCACCCGAATCGTGACGATACTTCCAGGGGCCTGTTGCCGGGTATGCTCAGGCTCCGGATAACTTGCGTCGTGGTCGTTGGATAGGAATCGGCCCCTTGTGGGCCTGCTTGGCAAGCCATCCCCGAATGTGGCGCATATTGTCCACGGCCGAAACGGCGTGCCGACCAATCGAGGCGGCGCCGCGGTGGGGAACAGTGCCTTGTATACGGGGAGAGTTGCCAGCCAGATGTCCGACGGACCGATCCCAAAGCAGAAAGGCGACGTGGTCGAGGGATACCGCGTGATGGCCGAGATCGGTCGCGGCGCGGCTTCGATCATCTATCTTGCTCAGGACATCAAGACCAAGCAGGTCTGGGCGCTCAAGCATGTGCAAAAGTCGACTCCCAAGGACCAGCGATTTCTCGACCAGGCCGAGGCCGAGTATCGCATCGCCCAGGAGCTTGATCATCCCGGGGTTCGAAAGATTCCCCGGTTGATCAAGAAGGGCTCGTTGCTTCGTGTCAATGAGCTGTATCTGGTGATGGAACTGATCGACGGGCAGAGTCTAGAGGTGCACCCGCCGCGGACGTTCGAAGAGGCGGTCAACATTTTCAAGCAGACAGCGCGAGCGCTGGCGCATATGCACGAGCGCGGGTACGTCCACGCGGACATGAAGCCGAACAACATCGTGATTTCGAGCGAGGGTGAAGCCAAGATCATTGACCTGGGGCAGTCGTGCAAGATTGGCACGATCAAGGAGCGTATCCAGGGCACGCCGGACTACATTGCGCCCGAGCAGGTGCATCGCCGGGAGATCACCCCCAAGACGGACATCTACAACCTCGGGGCCACGATGTACTGGACGCTGACGCGCCAGCACATTCCCACCGCCCTTGCCAAGGGAGATTCGCTCGTCGGCTCGCTCGATGACAACCTCATCGAAAAACCCAAGCCGGCGATCGAACTCAACCCGCGGATTCATCCCAAGCTCGATGAGCTGATCATGCAGTGCGTGGAGGTCGATCCGGCCAGGCGACCCGAATCAATGATCTGGGTGGCCGATCGGCTCGAGCTGATCCTGGGTATTCTGCTCTCGCTTGCCGACCGCAACGCTTCGGGCACGGACATGCCCCCGCCCACGGAGGCCTGAGCCATCGGACAGTTCTCCTCGATCGATCTGCGGGATCCGCGACAGGTCGTCCGCGCTTTGCACGAAGGAGCGCAGGCCAATCGCGACGCGGCCTGCCGCAAAGGCTCGATCGACGTGATCAACCCCCCGGGGCGACTCATCGCGACCGGCGACCTGCACGACAATCCTCTGCACTTTGCCCGCCTGATCGAGCTGGCCGGCATGGGTGGGCATGAAGCGCAGGCCCACGTCACGCTCCACGAGATCATCCACCCCGACCAGCTCTTCGGCCAGGTCGATTTCTCCTACCGGGCGCTGACGCGCGTCGCCCAGCTCAAGGCCGACTTTCCAGAGCATGTTCATGTGCTGCTTGCCAACCATGAGTTGGCGCAGATTGTCGGGGCCGGCATCATCAAGAACGGAGTGCGCGTCGTCGAAGCGTTCACCGAGGGAATCGAACACACCTTTGATGAAGACGCCGACGAGGTGATCCGGGCGATCGAGGTGTTCGTGCGCTCGATGCCGCTTGCGCTTCGAGTTCATACTCCGCGGGGAGATATTCTTTGTGCGCACAGCCTGCCGGGCGCAGCCGCGATGGGGCGATTCGACCCGTCCGTGCTGGAGCGCGATCTGCGTGACGAGGATTACGAACCCCGTCGCGGATCGGCCCACCTGATGGTGTGGGGACGTGACTATGACGCAGAGCAGCTCGAGGACCTCGTCGAGCGCTGGGGCGTGGTGATGTTCATTTTGGGTCATCAACATGTGCCCACGGGCATCGAGCTGATCCCCCCAAACGCGGTCGTGCTCAACAGTGACCACGAGCGCGGCGTCTACCTCGAGATCGATCTGTCAGACCCACCGACGCCTGAGCGATGCCTGTGGGAAGCACGCCCGATCACCCCTCCCAGGGAGATGTTGGAGTGACTGCGATTCAGAGCACGCCGTCATCGTGCAAGCCAGGCGGCGCCGGCAGCTGCGTGATAATCGCTGGATCCTGCTTCCAGCGTCCAGCCATCGACGGCGACGCAAGTCAGTTCGCAGCTGATCGCCTCGCGCAGTTCGGCACGCTGACCGGCCATGCGAATCCCCACGCCGCCCAGGAGCACGACCCGCGCCGGCTGATAGATGGCGTGACAGATACGCACCGCGCGAATGAGCGCCTTCATGGGGGGCTCATCCATCCCAAGTTGCCCGATGCGATCCGCAAAACCCTCGCCGTAGCGGTCACGCAGTGCTGCGATTCCCAGGTAGCCTTCGAGGCTGTTGCGTCCGCCGTCGGGGCCCAGTGGTTGCGTATCGCTGCAAGGCCCCACGTCGATCTGCCCGATGTGCCCCGACGATGCGCCGGTGACGCGAAGCCACTGCCCTCCATCGAGCACGCACGCGCCGATGCCGGTGCCCAGCGCAAGGCCCAGCAGTCGGTCTTCGCCCGGGTTTTCCATCCAATACCCGAACGTCGAGGCGTGCGCATCGTTGAACACCCGGCAGGGCAGCGCGCGACCGAGCACCTGTCTGACAAGTTCCCCGAGCGGCACCCCCTCCAGGCCCGGAATGTTGACCGCGTGCACGACCATGGAACGATCGGGCGCGAGAATGCCCGGCAGGCACAGCCCCACCCGCTCCACGTCGCTCAACTCGCCCAGCGCAGCGCAGACCTGTTCAAGGCATGACTGAAGTTCGCTTCGGCTCGGGCGCTCATAGCTGATTGAGCGTGTCGTGCTGACCACTGCTCGCCCGCGCACGAGTGCGGCCTTGATCGAAGTTCCCCCGATGTCGAGTCCGATGGCCGTCAAGGCTGCTCCGCAGTCCGTTGGTTCCCGAGCACCCATGTTCTGATGCCTTCGCGCATGACGCGCCGGTGCGCCCGAGCTTCGGCGGTCTTTGACTCAAGCGGATTGGCGCTGTCAAAAAGCGTGGCATATGCAAAGAAGGCGTATCCGACCGGGCTTGATGCAATCTCGACCTGTCTGATCGACTGGGCAGGATCGGTGTGCTTGTATATGCCAAGCCCGGGAATGACCCGATCGGCTCCCGCTGCCGAGCACCACGCGTTGTAGTCCCGACGAAACTGCTCGTCGTTGTCGGTATAGATCATCGGCACGACCACATCGAGCGTGCCTTCCCCGGCCCACAAGGCTGCATCCTGGAGATACTGCTCCCGCCCGATTGTGGGGTCACGCCAGACGGCAGCGCTGTAGATGAGCACGGGTTTTCGATCCACCGCCTCGGCGCCGATGCGACGGACGAGATCGGTGATGCGGCTTCGTATCCAGGCGCGGTAGGCGCGCTGATCGTCTTCCGTATCGACGCCCCTTCGTCCGGTGGCTTGGGCAAAGAGCCGGATCGAACGCGGATCGCCCGGGTACAGCCGGTCTGGGTCGAGTGATTCGGAGACGAAGCGGATGTAGTCCAGGTGAATGCCGTCGATGGCGTAATGGTCCACGATGTCGCGCACGACGCGGACGAGGTGGTCCTGCACTTCTTCGAGCACGGGGTTGACGATGACGTAGTGGTCATTGAGCGGCTGGGCGTGTCCGCTGGCGTCATAGAGCCGCCATTCCGGGTGCGTGTGCCACAGGTGTGACTTGTCGGTGGGCTGATCGGTTCCCTTCCAGAGCGGCATGACGTTGATCCACGCGTGCAGCCGCATGCCATGCGCGTGGGCTTGCACCACGGCCAGTTGGAGCGGATCAAACCCGGGATCGGTTGCGCCTTCGGGCAGGTCTTCGAGCAGTTCTTCTCCCCAGGGTTCATACTGGCTCTGATAGAAGGCGTCGGCCCGGCCTCGCACTTGCCAGAACACGTCGGTCACGCCCAGCCAGGCGGCTCGCTCGATCGCCTCGGACACATCCCGGGGCGTGCGATAGTCCCATCGTGTGATCCACAGCGCGCGCACGGGCCCGTCGTCATGCCACGCGGGCGGGCTGGGGGTGTCGTTTGATCCGAGATCAAGACCCTGCAAGACTCGCTCGCAAGCAGCCACGGTGATCATCAGCAAAGTTGCCAGTGAGAGAGCCCATGTTCGCATCGCCGCATGGTAGTGCGAACCGTCCGGCGCGGCGCTAGGCGGCTTCGAGCTTGCCGATGAGATCTGAGATACGCGAGACTCTTTGTTCATGCGCCCACCGTTCGAGTCCTCTGATGATTCGCAGGGGACTGCGCGTATCGATGAACATGCCGGTGCCGACCCCCACGGCCGTTGCGCCGGCGAGGATGAACGATGCGGCATCCTGCCAGCGCGACACGCCGCCCAATCCGATGATGGGAACCTTCGCATCTCTTGCAAAGCGTTGGTACACATCATGCACGAGGCGTGTGATGATGGGGTGAATCGCCGGGCCGGACATGCCCCCGGTGACGCTCGCCAGACGCGGACGGCGCGTCGCAGGATCAATCGACATCGCCGGGATCGTGTTGCACAGCGTCAGCGCATCGGCTCCGGATTCCACCGCGGTGCGGGCCAGGTCGACGATTCCGGCCGGTGTTCCAATCGTCACGGGGGGAAGTTTGACAATCAGCGGGCGATTCTCCCACACACGACGCACGGTTGACACCAGCTCGCGCAGTGCGCCTGTGTCGGCGCCGAACTCGGTGCCGCCATGCACATTCGGGCATGAGACGTTCAGCTCGACCGCTGCCAGCGCCGGCTCTGCGGCAAATCCCCGCACGACGCGCTCGTAGTCGTCGATCGAAAATCCCGCAGCCGACGCGATCACCTTGCAGGCCAATCCCCCAGCCAGCGTCGCATACTCGCGCATGAACCGCTCGATTCCGGGATTGGCAAGCCCGATTGCGTTGAGCATCGCGGCGCGTTCAGGCACGACACGCCAGGGGGCGTTTCCCGTCCGCGGCTCTGGGGTGATCGACTTGGTGACCACGGCGCCGATTCTGGAAAGATCGAGAATGTCGGCCGACTCGGCAAGCACTCCGGCCGTTCCGGCAGCGAGCACGAGCGGCGATGCAAGGGCAAGCCCGGCCAGGCTCGTGTTCAACAGTGCCGAGGGGCGTGCGCTCATTGCTGGAGAAGGTACGCCCACTCCGACACGAGAGCAACGCGACCCTATGGTTTGGGTGGATACACATGGAGGCACTCATGGATTTGAACGATCGCATCGCCCGTTTTGAGGCCCTTGTTGTCGAGGACCCTGAAAACGACATGGCATACTTTTCGCTCGGAGGGGCCTACAACCAGGCCGGAAGGTACGAAAAAGCTGCCGAAGCCTACCTCCGCTGCACCGAGCTCAACCCGTCGATGAGCAAGGCCTATCAGCTCGCAGGCGCTGCGCTGATGGCAACCCAGGACACCGAACGGGCCAGAGACGTTCTCACCGAGGGGTACAAGGTTGCTGCCCAGCGAGGCGATCTGATGCCCAAGCAGGCAATTGCGGAGCTTCTGGAAAAGCTTGGCGCACCCATTCCCGAAGTTGAGTCGGCGCCCCGGTCAGAAGCGACCGGCGAGTTTGTCTGCCGCAAGTCGGGCCGGCCCGGGCATCGCATGGCCAATCCGCCGTATCGCGGTCCGCTGGGCCAGTGGCTTCAGGACAACATCTCCCGGGAAACGTTCTACGACGGATGGCTGCCGACGGGCACGAAGATCATCAACGAGCTTCGGCTCGATCTGACGCGAGACGCCGATGCGGCGGTGTATGACTACGCCATGCGTGCCTACCTCGGCATCGACTCGAAGACGTACCGCGAGATCACCGGCACGGACCCGACGCCGATCGATGCCCAGTCACGCGAGATGATCGAGCGCATGTTCGGTGACCCCGACGAGATCGCCTCCTACAAGGGTGGACTCAAGGAAATCGTCGAACGCGGAGAGTGACGCGCCCCGGCGGCGTGCGTGCGCGGCGCCCCGGATCGATCGACCTGAGCGGCTCCGGGAAGAGCAGGCCCATGGCGCGACGATTGCAGGTGTCGGGCAGGCTGGCGGCGTCTATCTGTTCTTCTTGTCGCGCGTCAGTTGTGCGTAGGCGTTATGGCTGTGGATCGACTCGTAGTTCTCCGAGTTGATCGAATACCAGGTGATTCGATCGTCCTCGTCCAGCGCAAGCGCCAGGTCGCGCACGATGTCTTCAACAAACTTCGGATTCTCGTATGCCTTTTCGGTGACGTACTTCTCGTCCGGGCGTTTGAGCACCGCATAGACCGGGTGCGAGGCTGCCTGTTCGAGCAGCTCGACCAGGTCTTCAATCCACAGCTCTCCCTTGAAGCGGACCTTGGCTTCGATGCGGCAGCGTTGGTTGTGCGCGCCGTATTGGGAGATCTCCTTGGAGCACGGGCACAGGCTCGTTGCCGGGGCCGAGACGGAGAGGATGAAATCCTCGTGGCTGTTGGCGGTGCATTCGAACGTCACTTCGTAGTTCATCAGACCGGTCTGCCCGGTCACGGGGGCATGTTTGCTGATGAAGTAGGGAAAGCGGGCCTCGAAGTGGGCTTCTTCGGCTTCGAGGCGTTTGCCGATCGCCCGCGTGATGTGCGGGATGCGGTCAGGCGTGACGGGTTGTCCGGTGTGATCGTTGAGCACCTCGAGGAATCGGCTCATGTGCGTGCCTTTTTGCGTGTGCGGCAAGGCGACGTACATGTTCACCGACGCGACGGTGGTCTGTTCTCCGCCCTGGCGTTCGCGCAGGCGGATGGGGTAGGTCACGTCCTTGACGCCGACGCGGTCTATTGCCACTTCGCGGATGTCATGCTTGGCCTGTACGTCGGGAATAGTCACGGGCGTGCTCTCGACAGTGGTGCGAACGGTCATGCGAACTCTCACAATGTGATCGTCGTGCGACGATCAGGAGGCAGTCTTGCGTGCCCGCTGGGTCTGGCTTGAGCGCGTGATGGCCGAGCCTGACCAGGCAAGTCCGATCGGCGTTCCGATCAGCATGCCCGCTGCCCAGTCCAGAGGCTGGATGACGAGCGGGCCGGGCAATGTGCCCGCCACGGCTGCAGCTTCCAGCTTCGATCCGCCGGGCGCCACCAGCCCGATCAACGGTGCAATGGTCGCTGCCAGCAATACGGCTGCGAACGGAGCCACGGACGGTGCATCTCCTTCGCGCATCGAGCAGATGACCAGACGCGAGATCGCGCCAGCCGCGATCGCTCCCAAGACGCCGGCCATGAGCGTCTGCCCCCGCAATGGATTGAAGGCGACCAGATGGGCCACGACCAGCGCAACGACCGTGCCAGCGCCCACGCCGACAAGCACGGGCAACTGACCCAGCTGCCTCAGACTTGCCAGGTGAGGCCCGGGCAGATCTCCAGGCGTCGGGCGGTGATCCTGCCGGGCCCATTGCGCGATCAGAAGGCAGAGCACCAGAGTCAGGGAGCAGACGATCGCTGCTTCGACGGCCAGTGTGACCAGCGTCCCGGTATCGGCCCCGAGTCGATAGACCTCTGCGAGGTTCCCCGTGCGCCAGGCTGCCCAGGCAAGCATGAACCCGGCCGACAGCGTGCCCGTGCGCGGGTCGAGCAGTCGGGTGCAGACCAGCCCGTACATCGACGCGGCAGCGAGCATCGCACATCCGAGCGCCATTCCCAGTGCGGGGCTTGCGCCGACGAGCAGCGAGACATCGGAGCCCCCGTCGGGTGCTCGCAACCCGTTGAGCACCACGGAGACAATCGGCCCCAGAATGAACAAGGCCCCAATCGGCAACACCCATCGTCCAATGGTCCGTACCATGCACCGGATCTTGGACCCCCCAAGCCCCGATGGCAAGCCCGGAGCGAACATGTCTGAACCTGCTGCCTCCAAGCCCCGATTCCCGGACCTGACACTCGCGGACCTGGTCGCAGAGCTCGTATGGCCCGGGCTCTTGCGGGCAGGGACGCTGGCGCTGGCCCCTTCGCGGCTGCTTCTTGCGACCGGGACCATCATCCTCATCGGGCTGATTGGTTCACTCAGCCGCATCTGGTCGGACGTTTCGTTTGGAACACGGGCGGGTGACGTACTCGGCCAATCTGCACGACAGATTGGAGCCGCGCTGGGGTCGATCGACCTTGCCCGGCCGTGGGAGATCGATCTTGCCGCACTCTGGGCAGGCATCGCTTCACTCGCCTTCGGCACGCCCGGGCAACTGCTGACAGACTTTCCCGTGAGCACCTTCGTCCTGGGTATTCCGATGATCGTCGTGGCGCTTGTCGGATGGTGCGCGATCGCACGCTCGGCTGCGTGGGAGTTCGGAATCCACGCCAGTGAAGGCTGGACGACCTGCCTGACGCGAAGCATTCAACGCGCCCCTGCGCTGGTGGCCGTCGTCCTCGGGCCTCCGGTCGTCGTCGGCCTGATCGCACTCGGGATGGGCGCGTTGGGATGGGTGCTGCTCGGGCTGCCCGCGGTCAACGTCGTCGGTGCGGTGTTGTGGGGCTTGACGCTGTTTGTGGCTGTTGTGACGGTGCTGCTCACGGCGGCATGGGCAGCCGGCTCGCCGATGCTTGCGCCTGCCGTTGCGTGCGAAGGTCCCGACGCGTTCGATGCGATCCAGCGGGCGATGGCCTATGTCATCGGCAAGCCCCTGCGCTATCTCGTGTATGTCGGTTTGCTCGCGGCGGTGGGGGCCTTGCTGACAACGCTGCTGGCGCTGGTGCTGCGCGGGGGCGATGAGTTGGCAACGCGAGCGACGGCGATGTTTCTTGCCGAAGAACACGCTGCGATCGTCCTTCCGCACGGATCGGGTGCTCCCGAGCTGGAAGGCACGGCTGCAGCGGCCGGGCGCATCGTTGCATTCTGGCGCTCGATGCTCACGCTTGCACTTGGATCATTCGTGCTGAGCTACTTTGCCTCAAGCTCGGCGGTTCTGTACCTGGTCATGCGCCGGCTCAACGACGGGCAGGATGTCGGCGATCTTGGCTCTGAAATCGACGCCTGAGCCGGTTCCAGAGCGGATGGGCCGGCACGGGCCGGCAAGTGGTCTATGAAGCCCAATCGTTATCACAGGCAGCAGATTCTCCCGGGCGTTGGGGAAGAAGGACAACGTCGACTCGGGGCAGGGAGCGCCCTGATCGTGGGATGTGGGGCGCTCGGGTGCGCTGCTTCGGACCTGCTGTGTCGCGCCGGCGTGGGCCGGCTGACGGTGATCGACCGCGATGTGGTCGAGTGGACGAATCTGCAACGTCAGACGCTCTTTACCGAATCGGATGCGAAGGAGGGATTGCCCAAAGCCGAGGCTGCGCGGCGAAGGCTCGCAAAGGTCAACTCCGAGATCGAGATTCATGCGCTGGTGTCAGATTTTTCATCGCGGAATGCCGAACGCATCATTGCCGAGCATGCGCCCGATGTGATTGTCGACGGCACCGACAACTTCGAGACGCGGTTTCTCATCAACGACGTGTCGGTCAAACACGCCATCCCGTTTGTGTATGGCGGGGTTGTGGGAACGAGCGGCATGGCGCTGTCGGTGTTGCCCGGTGAGACGGCATGTTTGCGATGCGTGTTTGCGGAACCGCCGCCTCCGGGTTCGCAACCGACCTGTGATACGGCAGGCGTGCTCGGCCCGGCAGTGGCAATCGTCGCCGGGTATCAGTGTGCCGAGGCGATGAAGATTCTGCTCGGCGCACGCGATCGCGTGTTGCGCTCACTGCTCAGCTTCGACCTCTGGCAGGGCAGACGCACACGCATCGAGCCGGTGCGTGATCCGGCGTGTCGATGCTGTGTTGCCCGGCAGTTTGATTATCTCGAAGCGCGCGACCAGGACCCGACGGTGTCGTTGTGTGGTCAGGGGGCGGTGCAGGTCTGGCCCCCCGTGGAAACCTCGATCGATCTGACAGGACTGGAGCAACGACTCCGCGGCGTGGGTTCATTTCGCCTGACCGAGTTTCTGATCTCCGGCACGCTCGCAGAAGAACGCGGCGAGAGCGACGAACCGATCGGGCTGACCGTCTTTGCCGACGGGCGGGCCGTGGTGCGCGGGGTCCGGTCGGCAAGCCGAGCCCGCGCGATCTATGCTCGCTATGTCGGAACGTGACCGGTG
>RFGK01000097.1 GCA_003697045.1 Planctomycetota bacterium | reverse complement strand
GGGAAGGATGTGGCAAAGCGAGCCCGTGTCACGCACGCCGCCGCAGGCGTTCGGCTGTCCGGTCAGCGAAAATGGCGTCGCGCCGGGCTTGCCGATGTTGCCCGTGATCAGATGCAGGTTGTGAACGAGGTTGTTTGCCCACACGCCCGTGGTGCGCTGGTTGAGCCCCATCGTCCAGAAGGACATCGTCGGGCCCATGGCAAACAGACGGGCAGCCTCCTCAATCGACGCGGCCGGCACTCCGGTCGTGCGCGCAACGCGCTCGGGCTCAAAGTCCTCAAGGAACTTGACGTAGTCGTCGAATGAAACAGAGACCGGCTTGCCATCCTTGACAGCCTTGAACTGCACGTGCCTGTCGATGAATGAGCTGTCGTGCCGCCCGTCGCGAATGATGCAGTGCGCCATGGAGTGCATCACCGCAAGGTCATAGCCTGGAATGGGATTGAGATGGACGAACGCGCTGGAAGCAATCGGGCTCTTGCGCGGGTCGAGCACGATGATGTTGACGTTCCGATCCTGCTGCTTGTGAGCGAGAATCTGGTTGAACAGCACCGGGTGACACTCGGCCGTGTTGGACCCGACCAGGAAGAACGTCCGGGCATGCCAGATATCGTCGTAGCAGCCCATCGGTTCGTCCTTGCCGTAGGTGGAAACGTATCCACCGACAGCCGACGCCATGCACAGACGCGGGTTGCCTTCCACGTTGTTCGTGCCGATGCCGCCCTTGAACAGACGATTGGCAAAGTAGCTTTCTTCCGAGAGCGCCTGTCCGGAGCCGTAGTACGCAACGGAGTCCGGCCCGTGCTTTCTGATCGCTTCGGCGAAGCGATCGGCCAGAAGATTCATGGCATCGTCCCACGAGATCGGTTCAAAGCCATCACCCCGGCGGACCATGGGCGTGGTCAGGCGATCGGGCGAGTGGACGATCTTGGGCAGGAACAACGCCTTGGCGCACACGAGGCCCTTGGTCGTGGGATGCTCAAGATCGCCGCGCAGTGCGACGATGCGATCGCCCTGCGTGGCAACCTGAACCCCGCATCCGGTCCCGCAGAAACGGCAGACCGTCTTGGTCCACTTGACCGAATCCTGCCGTGCTTTGGTCGAAGCCGAAGCGCCGGCGGCAGTTGCGACGCTGGCCACGGCCGTCGTCTTGATAAACTCTCGGCGTGTCGCTTCCATGATCTACTCCTCTGACGCGTTGTCAGTCTGTTTCATCCTCGGTATTGACGTAAATGGGCCATGCGCCCAGCACGCCACGAACCGTGGAAATGTGGTTGGTCATGATGTCGTGTGCCTGATCGAGCGATCGAGTTTCGATCAGCAAGCCGAGCTTGCCGACGCAATCGACGCTGAACGTGGACACCCCGTCGATCCTGTCCAGCTCGGCAATGGTCTTGTCGAGCTCTTCGTCACTGACACGAGCAAGCGCTCCAACGATTGCCATGTCTATCCCCTCATCCAGCACACCTGCACCGGCACGGGCCAATCAGGCCCACACCGGCTCCTTCCAGATTGGCACGTCCTGCTTCATGCGATCGATGAACTCATCCATCGCTGCCAGCGCCTCCTTGCGGTGGGCCGAACCGATGGACAGGCGAAATGAACACGCACCGACGGGCACCTGGCCACGCGAATGCTCAACTTCGACGCGCACGAGACCGTGTGTGTTGAGAATCGATCCAGCGAGCTCGGCAAGCTGATTCGTTGCCATCGGTTCGTAGGCGGTATAGCGCAACGCTGAGATCGCGCGCCCCCCTTCGTCACGACGCACCACGCCCTCAAAGACAACCCACGCGCCGCACTCCCCGTCGGCGTTGCGCGCGGGCGCATCCGGCAGCGGCCCGTCCGTGATCCTCACCTTGATGGCATCGGTCGTTCTCATCCGCCACTTACCAGCCCGATCAGTGCGAGTTCATCTCCCGGCCCAATCGGCTCGTCGTCCGAGGCATAACGCCCGTTGACGGCAAATCGAGCCCAGTCAAGCGATGCGGCCAGTGCCGGCGCTTGCGCGCGCATGGCCTTCCGGAGCTCGGCGCAGGTGGCGGGCATGTCGAGGTCGATCACGGCCTCGGCTGCTCCCGCCGCCAACGCTTCAGCCCCGAATAGCTTGACACTGATCCGCATCGCATCCTCTCCGCTCATCAGAAACTGAAGGTCGTCTCCACCCAGAACTTGGTATTGTCGGTCAAGGCATCGCCCATGAAGTGCGCAAACTTGCCGAGAACGGACCAGTTCTTTGAAATCTTCTTCGACACGACCGCATCGATTTCGCTGCCAAAGTCCGTGCTTCCAACATCTGACCAGAACTGATGGTAGACGATCATCCCCTTGAAGCCCCTGGGCAGATCGGCCTTGACATATCCATAGAGATCCTGCAACCCGGTGACGGGCGTTGCGAGGAAGCGGTCCGCCCAGCCGTTGAAGGCGTGGTTGGTTCCCAGGGGGAAGATAAACGAATCGGCCCCGCCATCGCTTCCAATGAACTGGTATCCCGCGCCCAGCGCCCCCAGCTCCTTCTTCGCGACGCTCAAATCAATGGCGAAGAAATCAGCATCGTAATCGGGAATGGATGAGTTGCGCCCCTCCGTCTGGTGGGCGTAGTACGCGTTGTAGGTAAAGCTGAGCGCATCGTCCTGGCCGATCGGTGTGCCCCCTTGCAAGCGAACGCCATAGGTGTCACTGTCAAGCGCAGGCGCCTGCTGCACATCGACCAGATACACAAAAGGCGTCACCGTGATCCAGTCGACCGGATGAACGGCCAGATGGAAAACGTGCGTATCCGCGTCGAGGTCTACGCCATTGCTGAAGATCCCCTGCACCTTCCACACGTGAGCGTAGCTGAAGGTGAAGGGATCGTTTCCGAACTGGACAAGAACGGCATCATACGTCTGCTCGAACTGGCGCCAGCCCACATTGCCCACGAAGCGTTCATCGTCCAGCGTGATGCGCTGGCGACCGACCTTGATGTTGACCCACGCCTCGGATTCAAAGACTTCATCAAGGTGATATTGCACCCAGGCCTGGTTGACTTCCGTATCCTGCGGATCGGCGACAACCGCGCGATTGGCGCTTCCGTCGCGCGTCGCCGGAACCCAGTAGAGCGTCTTGTCGAAAGAGATGACGTTTTCAAACTCGATCATCGCGTTGAAGCCCTTGAAGGGCTTGGTTTCGTAGCCGAGGCGGAGCCGATTGGTGAACGCATGGGCCGGCTTGGCACCGTCGGATTCCATGTCGTGGTATTCGTACCGGAGGCGGTTGTTGAGGTGGAGCTTACCGCCGCCGATGGCTTCCCAGAGATCCTGTGCGGGCGTGTTCGGGTCACTGAGCCACCCGGTATTGGGCGGAAGCTCTCCGAACGGCCGCTTGTCGACGGCAGCCTGCGCCTCGGCATCTTGATCCTGGGCGATCGCCAGGCCTGCAACGCCTGTGATCAGAACAACGCCTGCGCATTTGAGCGTGGAACGGAACATCACAATCTCCTGTCTCGTCTGTCGGTGATGAAGGGCGCCGGGCAACCCGGGCCCGCTGCTGCGCCCGTCGTGTGGTGATTCGAAGCACACAAGAAAGCAGGGCAGCGACCGCCGTTGCGATCGCTGCCCGGGACGCAGGTGCGGGTGCCGATTCCGCTCACACAAGCCGACGATGACGTGTCGGCGTGCAACGCTTGCCACGAGGATTGGCCCGCGGCGCGTTGATTGTGCTCGAAGATGGAAGGCACCGTTGAACTCCTGCAAAGTGTGAATCAGTCGCTGTAGCGTGCCTTGAACTCTTCCTGGCGCGCCTTGCGCCGTGCGGCTTCTTCGGGGCTCATCTTGCCGAGATACCACATGTGGTCCTCGCTGTTGAGCACCTCGTTGAGCTTGGCTTCGAGCGCATCGGCCGC
>RFGK01000096.1 GCA_003697045.1 Planctomycetota bacterium | reverse complement strand
GGCCTGCGCAGCTTGCAGAAAACGCTCGGGCTGGACAGCCCCATCCGTTGCATGGAAGGGATCGACATCGCCCACCTTGCCGGCGGCGAGACCGTCGGAAGCAAGGTGTGTTTTGTCGATGGTCGCCCATTCAAGAACGAATATCGACGCTATCGCATCGCCAGCGTCGCGGGCGGGAACGACGATTACGCCAGCATCCGTGAGGTGATCAGCCGACGCTATCGCGAAGCCGGCGCAGGACACGAGCTGTATCCCGACGTCATCCTCATCGACGGCGGACTCGGGCAGCTGCACGCAGCCCTGGAAGCGTTTGATGCGCTGAATGTGCGCCCGCCGATGGTGATCAGCCTTGCCAAGAAAGAAGAACTGATCTACGTGCAACAGCGGTCCGAGCCGGTCCGCCTGAGCCGCAACAACGCGGGCCTGCGCCTGTGTCAGCAGGTACGCGACGAAGCCCACCGCTTTGCTCAGCACTATCACCACGTGCTGAGACGGAAGAAGACGCTGGGGGAGGGAGACTTGTAGTTTGCTCCCATGGCTCTGTGACAACTGCTCTTGTTGATGCGTGCTCGATGTCCTGCTTGAGCGTGAAGCGCAGCTCGGCTGTGCATGAGCGGGCGGGCCTGCGAGTCGATGTGCAGCCCCGTCTGTGGCGGTCAGGGTTCGTCGATTGGAACGCGCAGGTCTGTTCGTCCAGTTCGGCGCGGTTCGTTGCGATCATTCGTTCGACCGATACCAGTCCAGATCGTTCCAGCTGTCCAGATTGCTGAGCTCGTCGCTGGTGACATGTTCGGCATGGCCGTCGAAGTGCAACGCGTTGGCGCCGTTGCCGTGGCGCTTGAGTCCCACGCGGCTTTGCGTCGGATGGGGCCGCACGTGCCGCTTGAGGAACACGTCGTAAAAGATCGCGATATGAAACTCGTCGGGGTCATCACCGTATGCCATGTCGTAGTGATACCCGCGGTCGTCATCACTGAAACAGGCCATCCAGAACACCGACGAGGGCGTCACCACGCGCGTGATGCGCGTCGCGGGCTTGCGTTCAAAGATGTTCTCCCGGTCCACAAACTGCAACCCGTTGGAGACGTAGTGGATCACGTGCCCATCATCCAGCCGGCGGGCCGGATCGCGGTAGTACTCGGCCTTGGCATATAGATCTTCATAAGGCTCGTCCCAGCTCGTGGTCTCGTCGAGCAGGGGTCTCAGCACGCGAGGCCAGGCGGGGTCTTCCACGTTGCCCGCCTCGCGCGGAATGAAGTCGTTGAACATGTTGGCGTATTCCATCAGCGCGATGCCGATTTGTCGCTGGTTGGACAGACACGCCGCGGCTCGCGCCGCCTCGCGCGCCTTGGCAAGGGCCGGGAGCAGTATTCCGATCAGCAAGGCGATGATGGCGATGACCACGAGCAGTTCGATGAGCGTGAAGCCGCACCCGGATCGCGCGTTGCAGCAGGCGCCGGGCCCGTTTGCGTTTCGGGTGCGCCGGCTCATGTTTCGGAAGGCCGTTTGGATCATGCTGGGCACGAGCATATCACGGGATCGCGCCAAGCGGAACCCCAAAGGCACAGGCTCGGAGTCGGCCGGATCGCTCAGGCCACCGTCACGCTCTCGTCCAGATACACGTCCTGGATGGCGTTGAGCAGTGCCACGCCCTCTTTCATGGGTCTCTGGAAGGCCTTGCGACCCGAGATCAGCCCCATGCCGCCGGCACGCTTGTTGATCACGGCCGTGCGCACCGCCGCTTCGAGGTCGCCGGCACCCTTGCTCTCGCCGCCCGAGTTGATCAGGGGCACGCGACCCATGAACTGGTTGATGATCTGATAGCGGCACAGGTCGATCGGGTGTCCGCCGCCGCCGTTTTCATCACAGCCGGCAAGCTTGGTATACACCTCCTTGCGGAACTTGCCGTAGGACGAATCGCCGGTGTTCAGCGCGGCGTATCCACCGTTGTTCGTCGGAAGCTTCTGCTTGACGATGTCGGCCTGGATGGTCGAACCAATATGGTTGGCCTGTCCGGTCAGGTCTGCACTGGCGTGGTAATCGACGCCATTGACCTTGAACTTCGGATTGCGCAGGTAGCACCACAGCACGGTGACCATGCCATACTCGTGCGCTTCATGGAACATTTCGCTGACGTATTGGATCTGGTCGGTCGCCTCCGGGCTGCCGAAGTAGATCGTCGCGCCCACCGCCACCGCCCCCATCTCAAAGCACTGGCGAATGTTCCCATACGGAACCTGGTTGAACGTGTTGGGATAGGTGAGCAGCTCGTTGTGATTGAACTTGACCAGGAACGGAATCTTGTGGGCGTACTTGCGCGCCACCGATCCCAGCACGCCGAAAGTCGAAGCAACCGCGTTGCACCCGCCTTCGATGGCAAGCCTCACAATGTTCTCAGGATCGAAGTAGTCCGGATTGGGCGCAAAGCTCGCCCCGGCCGAGTGTTCAATACCCTGATCGACCGGCAGGATCGAGACGAACCCGGTGCCCGCCAGTCTCCCGGTATTCAGCAGAAGTTGATAGTTGCGCAACACGTTGGGGTTGCGGTCGCTGGGCGCCACGATCCGGTCCACAAAATCCGGCCCGGGCAGGTGCAGCGAGTTGCGGCTGATCGTCTTCGATTCATACGACAGAAGCGAATCGGCTTCGGAACCAAGCACTTTGCGAACATCGATCGTCAGGTCGGGCATCGCATTGCCTCCCTTTGGCTGGTGGGGTGTGTGAGAGACTGTATTCCGGGTGGATCGGCCGGGATTGCCGGGACCCGATGAAAAGGGCCTCCGTCCTGCTCGGGCTGTGTCCGCTTGCCATCGCGGCTCGTCGCCCATGCCGGAGCAGTCGGCCTGCAGTTCCTACCATGCATCATGCACGACCCGATAGCCGATGCCGTTGTTTCGTTGCTTCGCGAGCAGGACCCCGCTGCTGCCGAGATCATCGCCGCCGAGGCCGAGCGCCAGGAAACCACCATCGAGTTGATCGCCAGCGAGAATCACGTCTCCCCGGCCGTGATGCACGCAATGGGCACCTGCCTGACCAACAAGTACGCCGAGGGATATCCCGGGCGTCGCTACTACGGCGGATGCGTGCACCATGACGCGATCGAACAGCTCGCCCGCGACCGGGCCAAGCAGCTCTTCGGTTGCAGGTTTGCCAACGTTCAGCCACACTCGGGCGCGCAGGCCAATACCGCCGCATTCATGGCCCTCATGCAGCCGGGCGATACGTTTGCAAGCCTGATCCTCAAGGACGGTGGGCACCTTTCCCACGGCATGAAGATCAACTTCTCCGGCACTTTCTTCAATCCCGTCCACTATCCGCTGCACTACGACAAGACCCACCCCCAGTTCGAGCAGATCGACTACGACGCCGTGCGTCAGGTCTGTCTTGAACACAAGCCGAAGGTTCTCATGTGCGGCTATTCGGCATACCCGCGCGTGATCGACTTTGCCCGCTTCCGCGCCATCGCCGACGAGGTGGGCGCCTATTTGCTTGCCGACATCGCCCATATCGCAGGGCTTGTCGCTGCGGGCGTCCATCCAAGCCCGTTTCCCCACGCGCACGTGGTGACGACGACGACGCACAAGACGCTGCGCGGCCCGCGCGGCGGACTCATTCTCACCGACGACGAAGAACTCAACAAGAAGATCAATCGGGCCTTGTTTCCCGGAGTCCAGGGCGGGCCACTCATGCACATCATCGGCGCCAAGGCCGTCGCATTCGGAGAAGCGCTGCGCCCCGAGTTCAAGATCTATCAGCAGCAGGTCGTGAAAAACGCAAAGGCGCTGGCGCAGGCACTCATAAACCACGGCTATCGCATCACCAGCGGGGGCACCGACAACCACCTCATGCTCGTCGATCTGACCGCACGCCACCCTGATCTGACCGGAAAGGACGCCGAAGCGTGGCTCGAATCGGCAGGCATCATCACCAACAAGAATGGCATCCCCGATGACCCCCGGCCGCCGATGGTGACCAGCGGATTGCGCCTCGGATCTCCGGCTGCCACGACCCGGGGTCTGCGCGAACAGGAGATGAAGACCATCGCCGCCTGGATTGACCGGGTGCTCAGCAGCGGGCTTGAAGGAGAGGCTGCCCTGGCAGAAGCGACCGAAGCCGTCCGGGCCGAAGTCCGTGACCTGTGCGCCGCGTTCCCGCTGGCCGGCCGATCCGCCGTCTCCGGATAGCCAGTCTGTCTCAAGCCTCCCCCGTCGCAGGCCGACGTATGATTCACCATGCCGACCTACGTGTATGAAGTGCTTGATGATTCCGGCGAGGGGACAGGCGAGTTCTTCGAGCTCGTACAGCCCATCACCGACGAGGCGCTGACCACACACCCCGAGACCGGGCGTCCCGTCCGTCGCGTGCCCCAAGCGTTCAACATCGCCGGCAAGTGGTCCGACCTCAAGTCCAAAAGCCAGCTTTCCAACAAGAACCTCGAACGCCTCGGCTTCACCAAATACGAGAAGCGAGGCGATGGCTACATGGAACGCGTCGCGGGTACAAAGGGGCCAAGGTCGATCTCGGCAGACTGACGTTCGGGGCGCGCACACGCGGCGCGTCCAGTTTCGCTCGTCAAGGCGCTTTGCTCACGCCCAGGCTTTTTTGCCATGCCTGGTCGATGTCCGCCCAACTCATACCAAAGACCGCACGCGAGGCGTCGTCGAGCGCGTCACCCTGTGCCTGCGCCCGCAGCCACTCGATGAGTTTTTCCAGACCGAACTGCTCGACAAGGAAGACGATCATGTGATGTCCCTGGGCGTAGACGTGCCCCTGGTGATTCATCGCCTCGCCGCGAAAGTCGGAAAGTTGATCCCATGTGCGCAGGTTTCCTCGCTCGGCCCAGCGGGAAACAATGGGCGGAAAGCGATGCGGTGAGCCGGCAAGAACGGCCGAGCAGTATTCAGCGAAACCTTCCAGTACCCACCACGGCATGTGGGTTGCGTCCGAGCCGAGCGCAAAGGTGATGACGTGTCCGTATTCGTGGGCCAGCAGCGAGCGCATCTGTTGTCCGCTGCGGATACCCTGCCTGACCAGCTTGATCGACTCTCCCGGCTCGTTCCATCCGCCCAGCGGATCGGTGTAGCTGAGGTAGATCGACTGCTGGAGATGCTTCATCGAGCCATACACCTTCACCTGCTGCACTCGCTCCGTGGTGATTCCGCTCAGCTCGTCGAGCCGTTCGCGCACGCCGGGCAGCACCGAGGCGATCTGAATGCCCACCGACTTGTCCTCCGGCTCGACCAGCACTTCGACGCCCGGAGCCTTGACACGCACCCACTGTTCGCCCGCGTACAGCCATCGCCCGTCGCGCTCGACGAAGCGCGCCGGATAGCTCACGCGGCGCGACCGCGCGTTCTCGGCCATCTTCCAGGTCATGGTCATCGGCACCGTGATCGAGCCGTCGCGCTGTACGGCAAAGCCCCCGCCGTCAAGATCAATGCGAAACGAAATCGGGCAGTGTATTTCGAGATCCCGCGCCCAGTTCTTCTGCTCTTGAAAGAACATCGGATCATCCGGCGCAACGTATGACAAGTATCCGGCCGGGTCGCTGCTGAGCACGGCTTCGACCATGTGATCAACCGTCGGCGAAAGATCCGCAAGGGTGGGGTCGCCCGCGCGGGCGACGGAAAACAGCAGGCAGGTTGCGAATATCAGGAACTTCATCACTGCAGCATATCGCCGGCCAGGGCCGGCCGGAAGCGATCCATCGCATCAACCCGCAGCCTTTTCAAACTCTTCCTGCTCACGTGTATATTCATCAAGCCTCTTCTGAGCCTCTTCATACCGCGCACGCACCTTCTCCGGGTCTTCCAGAGCGTTCTCGGTGTCGGCGACGACGGCGCAGACCATGCAATCGCCGGTCACATTGCACATTGTGCGGCACATGTCGAGAATGCGATCAACCCCAAGAATGACCGCGATGCCCTCGAGCGGAATGTTCACACTCTGAAGAACGATGACGAGCATGATAATGCCCACTCCCGGGACGGCGGCGGTGCCGATGCTCGCCAGCGTTGCGGTAAGCACGATCGTCAACTGATCGCTGACATCAAGTCCGAGCCCGTACATCTGGGCGATAAAGACGGCCGCCACGCCCTGGTACAACGCCGTGCCGTCCATGTTGATCGTCGCACCCAGCGGCAGCACAAACGAGCCAACTTCATCATGGGCCCCCAGACGCTCCTCGCAGCACTCCATGGTCACCGGCAGCGTGGCGCCCGAACTTGAGCTGGAAAACGCCAGAAGCTGCGCAGGCGAAATCGCCCAGAAAAAGTGCCTGTAAGGCACGCGCGTGAAAATGCGCAGAATCGTCGGATACACGATGAAAATCATGATCGCAAGGCCAAGCACGACCGTGACGCAGTACTTGAGCAGATTGAGCAGCACCTCCATGCCCAAATCGGACAGCACCGGAACGATCAGCGCAAAGACGGCGTAAGGCGCCAACGCCAGGACAATGTGCACGATCTTGATGATGACCTCCGTCATCGACTCGCACAACACCACGACCGGCGACGCCTTCTCCCTGGGCAGGAGTGTCAAGCCCACGCCGACGAGCAGCGATGCGCACACAACCTGCAACATCTGCGTCTCGGCAAGAGCGGCAAACGGGTTCTCCGGCACGATGTCCAGCATGACCTCCCAGGGCGTCGGACGCGTCTCGGCACGGGCGATCTTCTCCCCCGCGCTGGCAGCCTGCGATTCGACCAGTGTTGTGCGCACATCCTCTCTGAACCCGCGCCCAGGCCCGATGATGTTGGCAAGCAGCAACCCCACCGTGATTGCAAGCGCCGTCGTGGTCAGGTAAATTCCAATCGTCTTGCCTCCGATGCGCCCGAGTTTGGCGGTGTCGTTGAGGCTCGCCACCCCGGCGATGAGGCTGAACAGCACAATGGGAACGGCGATGAACCGCAGCAGCCGCATGAACAAGTCGCCGACGAAGTCGTTGGCATTGCGGATGAACCGGGCCGACTTTGCGACGAATCCGGCTGCCGCGTTGACCCCGTCGCCCGTTTCCGTGGCCACGCGCTCCGGGCCCGTCGCGCTGAGAAACGTGGCGGGCTCCTGAACTCCGATGGCCTCCCACGTGCTCTCAGTCCAGAAAAGATTGATGCCGATGCCGACGACAATCCCGAGCACGAGTCCGATGAGGATTTTCCAGTGCAGTGCCATGGCGATTCCTTTGGCTTGAGACGCGCACGATACGTCGAGCGGGCGCACGCCACAAGTCGAGTTTTTGCGAGCGGCAGGCTCACTACGATGCATGTGAATGCCCACACCTCGCCCAAGCAGCCGATCGCGTTTTGAGTTGTACCGCCGCAAGCGTCGCAAGGCAGGTGCTGATGTCGGCATCGCACGCCCCGAAGATGCCACCCTGCGCGGAAGGCCCGCCCGCCGTCGATCATTTCTCGAACTGTTCAGGGCATTCCTGTCGCTCCTGGGCGGCCACAGGCTCATGGTTGCCATGTGCCTCGGTACGCTCAGCGTGGCAACAGGGCTCGGGCTGATCATGCCCGCGTCGACGAAGATCGCCATCGACTACATCCTCACCGATCACCCCGGACCGATGGGCTTGCCCGAGTTCATTCCCTTTCGCGGGCAGAGCCCGGCCGATCGCGTCGCGCTGATGTGGCTTCTCAGTGCGGCACTGATCGTCAACACCATCCTGATGGTTGTCATCGGGCTGTGGGGGCGCTGGCAGATGACGCGGCTGACCAAGCGGGTGCAGGTCGCGCTGCGCCGGCGCGTCTTTGACCAGGCAGTGCATCTGCCCATGCACCGGATTCACGAGCTCAAGAGCGGAGGCGTCGCCAGTCTCCTCCGCGAAGACGCCGGAGGCGCAGGCGATCTGCTCTTCAGCATGCTCTACAACCCGTGGCGGGCGATCACTCAGCTCGTTGGCACCCTTGCTGTGCTCGCGATCGTCGACTGGCGCATGCTCATCGGCTCGCTTGCATTGCTCCCCGTGATCTATCTGACGCACCACACGTGGATCGGGCGCATCCGTCCGATGTATCGCGACATCCGTTCGACTCGACAGGCCATCGACGCTCAGACCACCGAGGCATTCGCCGGCATCCGCGTTGTGCGCGGGTTCAATCGCGCCCAGGCCGAAACGGCCCGATTCACGCGCGACAGCAACTACATGGCGCGACAGGAGCTTTACGCATGGTGGTGGGCACGGCTGTTGGAAGTTGCCTGGCAGTTCATCATTCCGCTCGCCTCCATCGCCGTACTGCTCTACGGCGGGTCGCGCGTCGTCGATCCGAACGACCCCATGACCATCGGCGACATCATGATGTTCAGCGCATACCTGCTCATGCTGCTGGGGCCTCTGGAGGCCCTGGTCGCAACCGCCACGAACATCCAGAACAATCTTGCCGGACTTGACCGGGCGCTCGATCTGCTCGAAGAACGCCGCGAGTTCGACGAGCCAGGCCCGCAGGCCCGTCCCGTGCCGGCACACGTACAGGCCCGGCTGACCTTTGAAAACGTCTGGTTCAGTTACCCGACATTCAGTGACCAGACCGAGCCGCGATATGTGCTCGAAGATATCAACCTGGAGGTCGAGCCGGGCGAGATGATCGCCCTGGTCGGCCCCAGCGGCGCCGGAAAAACCACGCTCTGCAATCTTGTTGCACGCTTTTACGACCCAACCCGCGGGGTGATCCGCCTCGACGGCGTCGACCTGCGCGACTACGACGTCGATTCCTACAGACGCCTGCTCGGCATCGTCGAGCAAGATGTCTTCCTCTTCGATGGCACCGTGGCCGACAACATCGCCTATGCGCGCCGGGGCGCCTCCAGAGAGCAGATCGAGCAGGCTGCCCGCATCGCCAACGCCCACGAGTTTGTCGAGCGCCTGACCGACGGATATGAAACACTGATCGGAGAGCGAGGCGTGCGGCTGTCCGGCGGACAGAAACAACGCATCGCAATCGCCCGGGCCGTGCTCGCCGATCCCAGAATCCTCATCCTCGACGAAGCGACGAGCAATCTCGATTCTGAATCAGAGCGCCTCATCCAGCACGCCCTGGCCGATCTGATGCGCCACCGCACCAGCTTTGTCATCGCCCACCGTCTGAGCACGAT
Organism: Planctomycetota bacterium; assembly: GCA_003697045.1. Classification (GTDB taxonomy): domain Bacteria; phylum Planctomycetota; class Phycisphaerae; order Phycisphaerales; family UBA1924; genus J022. The sequence goes on along the minus strand of RFGK01000096.1, from coordinate 1,059 downwards.
CCGCCATGCCGACCGCATCGTTGTGCTGGAAGAAGGACGCATTCGCGAAATCGGTACGCACGAGCACCTGCTTGACATAGACGGGCGATACGCCGAGCTGGTTCGCCTGCAAACCGAGGAACCCGCCCGGCAGGCACCGACACGCTAGATTCTCAGTATGAACTGTCAGTCGATCGGACTACTTGGATTCGGCGCCTTCGGCCGGCTCGCAGCCGAGCATCTGGCCCCTCTGTTCGAAGTGCGCGTGTGCGATCCGGCAGCACAGGAGACGGACATCCGCACACTTGGCGCTCGTCCTGCGTCGATTGCCGAAATCGGGTCCAGCGATGTCTGCATTCTGGCGGTGCCTGTTCAGGCCATCGAGACTGCCAGTGCCGAGTTGGCGCCCGTGCTGCGTCCGGGCACGCTCGTCGCCGACGTTGCGTCGATCAAGCTCGGACCCATCGAGGCCATGCGACGAGTCCTGCCGACCCATGTCGAACTGCTCGGCACGCACCCGCTCTTTGGACCTCAGACCGTCGCCGAAGTCGGCCTCAAGGGCCAGTCGATCGCGCTGTGCCCCGTGCGTCTTGGATCAGAACGGCTCGCGCTCGTGCATGAGCTTCTCGTCGGCTCACTCGGGCTCAACATTGTCGAATGCACGCCCGAAGAGCATGATCGACAGATGGCGATCGTTCAGGTCATCACACACCTCATCGGACACGCAGCCCGCGAGATGGACCTTCCCGACCTGCCGTTGGCCACGCTGGCGTACAAGCGCCTGATGCAAATGAAGCGCAACACCGAGGCCGACAGTCCGCAGCTTTTTGAAGCCATCCAGACCCTCAACCCGTTTGCCGCCGAAGCACGCTGCAGGTTCTTTGAAGCCGTGCGCGCCATCGAACGAACGTTTTCGATCGAGCCCCCTGAGCTGCGCTGATGGCCCAATGCCGCGTGCAGCCGCCCGCAGGGGAGGATTCCGACTTCGCCCACCCCATAGCCGGGGCGGGCTCCAATCGGCTCACCTGGCCCAGGCAGGTGGAAGGTCACAAAATGGAGCCGGGGGGAATCGAACCCCCG
>RFGK01000016.1 GCA_003697045.1 Planctomycetota bacterium | reverse complement strand
TTCGTCGACCCGGCACCCGGTGGGCGCGGGGTTCCGGTATTCACGGTCGAGCCGGAAGCGCCGTGGGTTGTGATTGAGAACGACGCGAACACGGTCACCAGCGGCCGGCAGACCGTTTGGGTGGCCCGTCCGAAGCCGGAAAACGTTTTTCAGCTTCGCGGAGATGTACGCCACAAGGGTGGCGAGCCTGTGGATGTCGCCATTCATGAGCCCCCATTATTTGCCGGGCGTGTGCTGGCGCACCGATTGACTCAGGCAGGTATCCAGATCGGGCGCCCGGGCGGGCCTGAAGGGACCGATGCCGTGCGCCTGGTCGAACCGGACGAAGTGCTCGCCAAAGGACGCTCGCTGGTCGTCGTGCGCACAAGCATGCACGACGTCTTGCGACAGTGCAACACCGACAGCCACAACTTGTACGCCGAAGCACTGATCAAACGTGTGGGCCATCAGATCAACAATGAGCCGGGAAGCTGGGCCACAGGAGCAGCGGTGATTCGCATGCTGCTCAGCGAAAAGCTGGGACCGGATCGGGCAGCCCATACGCGCATTGCCGACGGATCGGGCATGAGCCGCGAAAACCGAGTTTCCGCAGCCACCCTCGTGGCCTGGCTGCGCGAGATTGAGCGCATGGATGGAGTTCGTGATGCCATGATCGACTCGCTTGCTGTTCCCGGCCGGGGAACGCTGCGATCCCGATTCCGTTCCACCGAACTGCAAAACAACGTCTACGCCAAGAGCGGATACCTCAACGGTGTGCGTTCGCTGTCCGGCTATGTCATCGCTCCGAGCGGCCGTACTGTGATCTTCGCGATGCTGATGAACAACATTCCCGCGGGTTCGCCGAACCAGAACGCCAAAATCCTGCTGGAACGCTGCGTCGATCTCGCCGACGACTGGCTTGCCGAACGCGAGGGGACGACTGCCAACTTCGGAGGCTAAGAGGTCACCGACGCCGGCAGACCGTATGCGCTCCACCGGCTCTCGACGTGACGACGGGTTTGTTCGTCCATCTCGATCAAGGGCGGCCAGGCACGCACCGGCAGCGGATACCCCCCCTCCGACGATTTGAACGTCGCATCAAAAAACGCAAGCGAAACTCCGGACGGCAGCGTGTGGATGTGCAGATCGCGCTTGCCGTCCGTGTTGGCGCACAGATGAAACATGGCCTGATCCACATCTTCGGGATGGACGACAGGATCAAGCAGCACAAGAAACGTCGGGGTTTGCTCACCACCTTGGGCAAGTTCTGCAACAAGGCGGGCGGTCAGTTCGCGCACCGCCTCGCAGCCGGACAGACGCGTCGTGACAAAAGCCCACCCGCGCGATTCGGACGGACAGGCAGCCGATTCCACGCCGGACACTGCTGACAGTCGCGCAGTGATGTTGGCCAGCGCAGCATCGGTCAGCGGTGCACGCGGCACACGCGGGCGACCGTCGATTGACTCGGCCTCGAGCTTGGGCGTGCAGTCGAACCCCAGCTTGCCGCCCGCGCCCAGCCACGGCGCCGCGTGATCGAGAATGTCGAGCGCCCCCACCTGTTGGACCAGATCGCGCGATGGATCACACCATTGAGCGGCCGCGGCCAGCACCGCAGCCGTGTCATGCACCGGGACATCGTGATCGACAATGAACACGAGCTTGGTCCACGCCATTTGCCCCGCGCCCCACACGGCATTGATCGCTCGCCTCGCATGCAGCGGAAACGCCTTGCGTATCTGCACAAAGGCAGCATTGTGAAACGCCCCGAACAGCGGCAGGTCATAGTCTTCGAAGTCCGCCGCGACCGTGCGCAAAAGAGGAAGCATGATGCGTTCGGTTGCCTTGCCGAGGTAGTAGTCTTCCTGAGGAGGCAGGCCGACGATCGTCGTCGGATAGATCGCATGACGCCGGTGTGTGATCGCCGTCACTTCCATCACCGGATAGCGGTCGGGCATCGAATAAAAGCCGGTGTGGTCTCCGAACGGACCTTCAAAGACGGCGCCCGGTCCGAGCGGCCCGGCGTTGGGGTCACGCGGATCCCACCCGGGAAAACCCGCATCGGTGCGTACGAATCCTTCGATCACCATCTCCGAATCGGCAGGAACCCACAGCGGAACCGTGGCAGCGCGACACAGGCGCACGCCCCGGCCCTGCAAAAACCCGGCCATGAGAAGCTCGGAAATACCCGCAGGCAGAGGGCATGTCGCTGCATACGGCAAGACGCTGGGCCCCCCGAGTGCAATCGCAACCGGCATCGGCTTTCCCAGAGCCTTCCAGCTTCGCCAGTGTGACGCGCCATCGTGGTGCATGTGCCAGTGCATCGCAAGCCGGTTGGGCCCGAGCAGCTGCATGCGGTACATACCGATGTTGTGGCTCGACGGGGCTCTGGAATCGCGGTCGTCGGCATGAACCGTGTGCACGCCGGCAAGTGTGACAAATCGCCCGCGATACCGGGCATCCCAAAGCGAGTCCTCGATGCCGCGATGCCAACACCGGCTCGATTCGTTTGCGTCCGGGGGATAGCCGAGTGACGCGAAGTCGCCGTCCAGCGGCCAGCACCGGATCATGGGAATCGTTGTCAGGTCCGGATCCGTGTGAATCACCTCCTGACACGGCCCCCGCGACTTGAGCCGCTTGGGCCCGATGCGAGCGAGCGGCGCGAACTGACGCAGCTTTTCGACCGCTTCGGCAAGAGATCGCGGAGGCTGAGGCTTGACAAGATCGGCAATGCGCGCAGCAATCGCCTCGAAACCGTCCGCAGCAGCATCGGATTGAAGCCCAGCATCGCCCAATACCGGACAGCCCAGCGCCATTTCCATGCGCCGGTAGCTGCCAAAGGCGTTGATGAGCACCGGGAAGCTGGAGCCTTCGACATTCTCAAAGAGCAGCGCAGGTCCGCCGCGGTCGAAGAACCGGGGGTCGTTCCGCTGCGCCGAGCGTGACGGACGCGACGGCGCAGCGGATTTGCTCACGCGATCGGTGATTTCCGCAATTTCCAGAACAGGGGAAACGGGCGCACGCACCCGGACAAGTTCTCCAGATCGCTCGAGCGCATCCACAAAGCTTCGAAGATCGGCATACATTGTCTGTAGCCTATGTCAAAGCCAGACCAATCTCAGCCTGACGGAAAGCCCATGTATGCGTATGCCCAGACGCGCGACTGGGAGGGATACTTCGCAGCCGCAGCCGGTCGACCCCCGAGGGATACGCTGCTCGAGGCGCTCGCTCGATTCGAGCGCGAGGGTGTGCCAGCTCCAGAAGGTGTCCCTCCCCTCGCGGTGGACCTCGGGTGTGGCGAGGGGCGCGATACGGCCGAGTTGCTCCGCAGGGGGTGGCGCGTCGTCGCCATCGACGGACACGAAGAGGCCTTCAGGCGATTGCGGGCACGAGACGACATCGAACACTGGGATCGCCTGGAGATGCGATTGTCGGCCTTCGAGGAGTGCCAGATCCCGGCCTGCCAGCTGCTCAACGCCAGTTACTCTCTGCCATTTTGCGAACCCGAACGGTTCATGGATCTCTGGAAGGTGCTTACACTCGCAATCGTGCCCGGGGGACGATTTGCAGGCCAGCTTTTCGGAGACCGTGACTCCTGGGCGAAATATCCGGATCGTTCCCACCAAACAAGGGATGAAGCCGAGGCGTTGCTCAAGGCCTTCGAAGTGGAAAAGTTTGAAGAAGAGGAACGCAACGGATCTGACTGCGCAGGCAAGGGCAAGCACTGGCACGTTTTTCACATCATCGCCAGGAAGGTGTAGCCGATGGGTAGCGAGGGGGATTGGGCGCTCGATCTGTCGCACGTCGCCAAGACGTACAGAGGCGGGGTGCAGGCGTTGCGCGGCATCGAAATGCGGGTCCACCGCGGCGAAGTGTTCGGCCTGCTCGGGCCCAACGGCGCAGGCAAGAGCACGCTGATCAAGATCCTGATGACCGTCATTCGCCCGACCAAGTGCGTCGGTACCATGCTCGGTGAGCGCGTCGGCAACAAGGCCGCCCTGGCACACGTCGGCTACCTGCCCGAACAGCACCAGTTTCCGTCGTACCTGACGGCCCGGCAACTGATGCACTACGTGGGCGCCATGAGCAAAACGCCCCGGACCGAACGCATCCGTCGCACCGAACAGCTGCTCGAACTGGTTGACATGACCGACTGGGCCGACAAAAAGCTCGGCTCATTCTCCAAGGGCATGCGACAACGTGTCGGTCTTGCCCAGGCGCTCATCAACGATCCTGACCTTGTGCTCCTTGACGAACCGACCGATGGCGTCGACCCGGTCGGGCGACGCGACATCCGCAACATCGTCAGTCGGCTCAAGTCTCAAGGCAAGACCATTTTCCTCAACAGCCACCTCCTGAGCGAGCTGGAGATGGTGTGCGATCGCGTGGCGATTCTGCTTCGTGGGCAGGTGCGCCTGCAGGGCACCATGGGCGAACTGATCGACCGTCGGGCAGGGTACCGAATCCGGCTTGATCCGGGTGATGATGTCGATGTCGCCCGGGCATGCGTCCGGGCGGTCGTGCCGGGCGAAGTTGCGTTGGAAGACTCGACGCTCTGCCTCGCGACAGCCGACGCGAGAGCAGTGCAGCCCGCAATCGACGCGCTGCGCAGGCAGGGATTTACCATCGCCCACTGCGCCGTCCACAAGCCGACACTGGAGGACCTGTTCCTCGAAGCGGTCGTCGATCCCGAGACCGGAGAACCAATGCACGTCGGCGCCGAAGCAAAGGGAAGGAGAGGCTGATGCTGACCCAAACCTGGGCCATGCTCGTCGATGCGTATCGCGAACTGTGCGCCAAGAGGCTGTTCTGGATCTCGCTGATTCTCTCCGGCGTTGTCGTTGCAGCATTTGCCATGGTCGGCATCAATGAACAAGGCTTCGAGATTCTCTGGTTTGATCTTCCAATGTCGACGTTCAACACCAAGGTCTTGCCCAGAGCAACGTTTTATGAATGGATCTTCTCGGCCTTCGGCATCGGGCTGTGGTTGACCTGGGCGGCTGCCATCCTCGCACTGGTCACCACCGCAGGCTTCTTCCCCAATCTCATCGAGGCCGGGTCGATCGAGGTGCACCTGTCCAAGCCCATCAGTCGCACGCGTATCTTCCTCACACGCTACTTCACCGGCCTGCTATTCGTGACCCTGCAAGTCGCTGTGTTTTCGGTAGCCTCGTTCTTCGTGCTCGGCCTGCGCGGAGGAGTGTGGCAACCAACCGTGCTCCTGGCAATCCCGATCGTCGTGCTCTTCTTCAGCTATCTCTATTCGGTCTGCGTCCTGCTCGGCGTATGGACGCGCTCGACGATCGCAGCTTTGCTCCTGACCATCCTCTTCTGGTTCGTCGTCTTCATCATGAACACCGCCGACGCAGCGTTCATCAGCGTCAGAGAATCTGCTGAAGCCAAAGTGGCGCGAACCGAGCGAAGCCTGGCAAGACTCGAATCGGGCGCACGCGACTTGCTCATCGAGCAAAAGCGCGCCGCTGGAGAGGACGTCCCGGAATCCTGGGAGCCTGCCGACGAAGAACTCATCAAGTCGATGCCACTGATCGAGACGAGGCGTGCAGAACTCGCCGAAGACCGCAAATCGGTTGAAACCTGGACCAAAGTCACCCGCTCCATCTTCATTGCAAAGACCGTATTGCCAAAGACGGGAGAAACGATTGAGCTGCTCAATCGCTATCTTTTCGATCAAACCGAGCGCGACACGCTCTTGCGCGTGTTCACCGGACAGGCAACTGCTGAGGATATCGATGAAGACGCCCAGCGCGAGCTGGAGGCAAACCGAGGCGTTCAGGAAGCCTACAACTCGCGCTCGCTGGGATGGATCATCGGTACCTCGCTCGCTTTCGAAGCTGTCATGATGGCACTGGCAGGCTTCATCTTCGTGCGCAGAGACTATTGAACATACGCTCCGCCAATCTCGACCCACCAGCGCCAAAACGCTGCGGTCAGCACACACGCCGGTCCGAGCGTTCAGCCGTTGCCTGCTCGGCATCCGCGCACCGGGCGGGCGCGATATCCTTTCCTCATGCTCAGCAGAATACCCATCATCACCGTACTCTTGCTTGTTCTTTCGGCTCTCGCAGCAGGGAACGAGCCAGACAACTCTCCGCCACAGGTGCGCATGCCCATCGAGGCTTTGATCACGGTAAAGGACGGGCAGATCCTTGCCCTCGTGGCAAGGGGGCCTTGGAGCCCGACTGCAGCGCTGTGCACCGTCGAGTCAGATCAAACGACAAGCCGTGCCAACCCGACGCCGTGCGTGCACCTGCCCGAGCACGTGCGCAGGCCCGGCCGGGCTGTGCTCGTACCGAATGGACCCTGGGCAGAGCAGTTGCTCGTCTCTGACAAGAACAACGGCTCAGTGTGGCGCATTCAGCTTGAGCAAATCAACGGCGTCACACAGGGCTGCGTCTTTCCCACCTCGCTGCATCTCGGCCCACATGCATCGGACTTTGCGATCGACGGCAACGGCTCGGTGGTCCTGCTCAACCCGCCGGATTCAGATGCCGCCTCCGCTCTGTCCCGGCTTGATCTTCCGGACGCAGATGGGTTTTTCCTGCATCGGATCGAAGCGATAGCTGGTGGTTTTCGTGTCACGTTTTCAATGCCGGCTGTGCACGAACAACTCTCCGACCCCGCGTCATTCCAGATCGAACAGTGGTACTGCGTGCCGACGCCCGAGTCGGGGCTGACTCGCTGCGAAGTCGAGTCGCTCAGTGTTTCCTCGACCCGTCCCAGCGAAGACGGACGGTCGGTCGAACTGTCAGCGCCCGGCCTGCGCCTCGGGCGCGTAGTTCACCTGACGATGAGCGTCAAGAGTACCCAGGGCAAGTCGCTTGAATCACACGAAGCATGGTACACGCTCAACGCGATGCCCAGTTCTTCCGACCACCCGGTGCCCGACATGCGCGTGCTTGTCTTCAGCAAGACGGCCGGTTTCCGACACGGCTCAATCCCACTGGGAATCAAGGCCATCCGGGCGCTCGGCGATCGGTATGCCTTTGACGTGCACGCGACGGAGGACGCTGCGATTTTCAACGACCTGGCCTTGTCGGCTTACGATGCGGTGATCTTCCTGAGCACGACCGGCGATATTCTCAACGACGAGCAGCAGGCCGCATTCGAGCGGTACATCCACGCCGGTGGTGGATACGTCGGCATTCACGCCGCCAGCGACACCGAGTATGACTGGCCCTGGTATGGAAAGCTCGTCGGAGCCTATTTCCAAAGCCATCCTCCGATTCAACCAGCCACCATCCACGTCATCGACCGGGCCCACGTCTCCACAAGCATGTTGCCGGAGCAATGGCAGCGTCGCGATGAGTGGTACAACTTCCGCAGCCATCCCGATCATGTCAAGGTGCTTGCCAAGCTGGACGAGTCAACATACTCCGGAGGCACCATGAACAACGACCACCCGATCGCCTGGTATCACCAGTTTGAAGGCGGCCGAGCGTTCTACACCGCAGGCGGACACACCAACGAGTCGTTTGCGGAAGAACTGTTTCTGCGTCATCTGACGGGTGGGATCTTCTGGGCTGCCGGCCGCTCACACCTGCCCGAATAACCCGGCCGCGACAACGCTTGCACATCCCCCAACCTCACACACACAGCAACACACGCCGCAAGTCCCTTGCATGTGCGCAAAACGCCGTCGAAGGGCGCACCCGCGCCACTCGATCGCAACGGCAGCGCAGGCCCGCCTGTATACTCTGCCCATGCTCATCCAGCCTGCCCTGCTCCGACTCGCTGTTGTCGTCTTCTTCTCTGCTCTGGTGCCGAACGCTCATGGGCAATCTCGCAGCCCCGGGTCAGCGTCTTCAGTCGATCCGCTCTGGGTCGAGTATGTGGGAGCCCAGGGGCCCGGCGCAGGCAAGTTCATCGTCCTCATCAGCGGCGACGAGGAATATCGCTCCGAAGAAGCTCTGCCTCAGCTTGGGAAGATCCTCGCAGCACGGCATGGATTCCGTTGCCGTGTCGTCTTTGCGATCGACCCCGAAACAGGCACGATCGATCCAAACAATCGACGCAACATCCCCGGGCTCGACGCGCTGGCCGAAGCCGATCTGATGATCATCGCCACGCGGTTTCGCGAGCTTCCCGATGAGCAGATGGCGCATATCGACCGCTACCTCAAATCCGGGCGCCCTGTCATCGGCATGCGCACCGCAACGCACGCTTTCAACTACAAGGAAGGTGATACCTACGCTGCTTATGCCTGGAACAACAGCGAAGGAGGATTTGGACGCCAGATTCTCGGCGAGACCTGGATCGCCCACCACGGCACCCACGGCAAGGAAAGCACCCGAGGCATCATCGCGCCGGGGGCCGAGTCACATCCCATCGTGCGAGGGATCACGCCGGGCTCGATCTGGGGCCCCACCGATGTGTACCGGGTCCGACTGCCGCTGCCCAAAAACTGCAAGCCGATCGTACTCGGCCAGGTGCTCGATGGCATGACCCCGGACGCTGCCCCCGTCCAGGGGCCGAAGAATGACCCGCTCATGCCCATCGCATGGACCCGCACCTTCGATCAAGCGGACAAGCCCTGCCGGGTGTTCACAACCACAATGGGGTCGGCAGATGATCTGCTCAGCGAGGGAACCCGTCGCATGCTGGTCAACGCGGTCTACTGGACGCTGGGGATGGAAAGCCAGATCCCGGAAACGGGCGCGGATGTCGAAATCGTCGGCTCGTACACGCCCTCTCCCTTTGCGTTCAATGGATTCGTTGCCGGCGTCAGACCCGCCGATCATGCCTGGCCAGTGAAAAAAGAAGGCGATTAGACACGGAACACCGATGCGATGCGATCAAACGAACGGAGCTGCTGCATGACCCGACTCTCTGCCATCGTTGCATCCCTGCTTGTTGCCGTCAGTTCCGCTGTATTCACTGACCTGGCAGTTGCTCAGCCGAATGGCTCGGCCGAGCCCAACTCCCGGTTTGTGCTTGATGCTGAAGACGCAATCGTCGTCGTGGGCAATACCTTTGCCGAGCGGTTGGCCATGTCCGGCTACCTCGAAGCATTGATTCACGCAGCCCACCCGGAGCATCGCATCACCGTCCGGCAGGTTCCCTGGTCGGCTGACGAAGCCGGGTTTCAGCCGCGTGAGTTGAACGTACCAACGACCGAAGCCTACCTGCGCGAACACGAGGCCGATGTCATCATCGCCTGCTTCGGCATGAGCGAATCCTTCGCTGGGCGCGCGGGGCTCGAAAAGTTTGAAAGCGATCTGCGTGGGCAGATCGAAGCGTGGCAGGCTCAGACGTACAACGGGGTGACGCCGCCGCGCATTGTGCTCGTCACGCCGATCAGGCACGAGGACCTGGGCGTGCCCTGGCCGACCGGCATGGCGCTGCGACAGCACAACGCCGATCTGGCAGCCTATGCCGAAGTGATGCGCCGTGTGGCCGAAGCGACTGGCGCGAGACTGGTCGATCTGACCTCGCTCGACGCTGCATCGGCACCGTTTCCCCTGACCAGCAACGGCATCCACCCGAACGAGACGGGATGCTGGTGGTACGCACGCCAGATGGGTCGCCAACTCGGCTGGGTGGGAGATGAAGGCGCGGCCGATCCGGCCGCGATCGAGGCAGCAGACAACCTGCGCTGGCGAGCTTGGGACAAGCACTACCACTTCCGGCAGCTCTACCGACCCACGAACACCGAATACATCTGGGGCCGCCGGGCCGAACCCTTCGGCGTAGTCAACTTCCCACCCGAGCAGGAACAACTGCGACGTATGGTTGACGCCAGACAGCGTGACTTGTGGCAGATGCCCAAGCCCACCCCGGAAGCCCTGTTTGCAAAGCCTCCAACGGGTCAACCGATCTGGGAGATTGTGCCAAGCTCATCAACCTTCCCGGAAGATTCCTGGACGCCGCCGGCAGTCAAGGCTGAAGGCACGGAAACGTCGTTGGGCAACACGGAAATCCTGCCCCCGGATCAGTTTGTCAGGTCGTTCACGCTCGCACCGGGCTTTACGATCGAGTGTTTCGCCAGCGAGCAGGACTTTCCCGAACTGGCCAACCCGCTGGCGATGG
>RFGK01000095.1 GCA_003697045.1 Planctomycetota bacterium | reverse complement strand
GCCACGACGTCGGCTGCTGTGCCCGCGCCGGTTGCCCAGCCGAACACACCATCTGACGATATGAGGATGTCGTACTGGCGGCAGTATCGCATGGTGACGGCGATCGGCGGGTCCAACGTCACCCACCCGTCGTCCAGGTCTAGCCGCAGTACCTCAAGCGTGGGGGATCTGTCAAACCGCCCCCATCCGGCTCGGTGGGAACACCATACGCCCCTTCGAGACGAACAGATGTTCCATTTGCCGAAAATCCGGTATCTATCGCCCGAGCGCCTGTGAACTCCGCCCGAGGATGCGCAGCGTCGCCGTCGCGGCCGAAATCCGCGTCAACCCGCCCGGATCCTCCATCAGCCTGGCCAACTTGTCCAGATTCTCTTCCTTACCCACCTGTCCGTACAGGTATGCTGCCTGGGCACGCAACGCCTCGTTCGGGCTCGATGCGTATTCGTCTGCAAATGCCGTCCCGCCCCCCACGCCGAGCTCACTGAGAGCGCCGGCGACGGCAAGCATCACCTCTGCCGGGGGTTGTGTGCCCTGCTGCCCGCGGTAGGCCGACAGGTAGATAAGCCGATCGATCGAATCGCGGTCGCCCAGCGACCCGATGATCTGAGCCGCCAGGGCGGTTGCTTCCAGATCTTCAGGCCTCGCCGGATGCAGCGCTGCCCTGATCGCGTCCAGCTGGCTGCGGTCCCCGAGCCGCACCATCGCTTCGGCAATCTGGAGTTGCAGCAGTTTTTGTTCGATCTCGCTGGCGCCCGGGGTTCGCCTCCTGGCTGCATCTCCGAGCATGGGCAATGCGGAGTCGTTACCGATCTGTCCGATCACATATGCTGCGTGGGCGCGCACGCGGGCAGAGGGGTGATTGAAGAGAATCTCGGCCAAAGGCCCCTGATCAACCTGCTCGCCCAGACGCGCCAGGGCGAAAATCGCCGATGCACGCACATAGGGTGACGGATCGCGCAGGAGCGGCCGCACCGCCGGCGCCAGTGCTGAAAGTCCGGCCCGGCCCACCACCATTGCAGAGACCGACCGAACACCCTCGTTCTCATCCTTGAGACCGGCGGCTGCCACTGCCTCCACCCGGGACGGCGCTTCAAGCAAGCCTTCGATCGCGTTGGCACGCTCCTGAGCCCACTCGCTCGTGCTCGCAGCCATGAGCACCTCCAGCGCCCGCTCACGCAGCTGCGATCGAGACACCGGATCGCGATAGGACAGCACCACCGGCTCGGCCGGCGAGCTGCGGCTTGTCCGTCCGGCCGACGGCTGTGAGGAACACCCCCCAATCGCCATTGCAAGAACGAGCCCGCACCTGATTGCCCACGTGGCTGTCATCTGCCTGGTCTGCATCCCGGCTCCTCTCCCCTTCGGGGGTTACGGTGAGGACGAGTTCAACGTGCCTCCGGTTCGCTCGGTGTGCGATCTCCCCGCCGGGAAGATCGGGCAGCTGCGGCCGAGAGCGCCACAAGTCCCGCGCATACTCCCAGACAGGCCCATCCGACGATATCCCCGATCCTGGCGTAAATGGTGCGTCCGTCGGTCAACGGAAGGTCCACGAGCAAGACCCCCTCCCGGTTCGACTCGACCCGCTCGCCGGTGCGGATATCCAGGGCTCCGCTGGCCAGCACCTGCCCCCGCTGGTCGATGGCGCAGCTGATCCCGGTGTTGGCAGCCCGCACCATCGACACGCCCAGCTCGATACACCGCCACCGCGCGGTCAGCAAATGGTGCTCCTTGCCGGGCTTCCATGATCCGAACCAGCCGTCGTTGGTCAGGTTGAACATCGCATCGGCATGCCCTGTCGGGCCGACGAGTCTTCGACACACGGCCGGCCTGGTCGCTTCAAAGCACACCGGCGTCGCAAGCCTGACCACTTCCCCGCCCTCCTCGCCGAGCGAAACGGTCAGCGGCGCGGTGCTTTGACCTGGATCAAGCCCGAAGCTCATACCACGCGCGCCCAGCCCGAGCAGACGATGCTCAAGCCACGGCCACGCGCCAATGTACGGCATGTACTCCCCAAAAGGCGTCAACGCAATCTTGTCGTATCGCTTCGTCGGCGCACGCCCATCCTCAATCACGAACACAGAGTTGAAGTTCTTGTCCGCTTCATACCACCAAAAACCGTCATCATCCGGGCGCAGCTCCAAACCCTCATACCCCGGACCACCGATCACGATCGGAATGCCAAGGGCGCCCTGAAGGGCGATCAACTCATCAGCCAGGGTTGTCACTTCCATTTTCCAGGGCGGGCTGTCGGCAGGCTGATACTCGAAGAACAACCCGGCCTGGCGCTCAAGCTCCAGCGACTCGGCATCAAGTGTCCATCCCGGGCACATTGATTCGGGGAGCACGATCACGTCCGGCCCGTCCTGAGCTGCCGCGATGATCAGCCGACGCATCGCTTGCAGGTCATCAAAACGCTGCGTCATCGACCAGTCGAGCTTGACATCCTGAGGCACGTTGGTCTGGACGACCGCAACCTTGAGCGTCCGCGATGCACTCGGCCAGGGATCAACGACGAATCCGAGCAACACCCAGACCGCGCTGACGGCTGTGAGACTCGTGGCAGCCGCACGCATGTGTATGAGCCACAACACGCATGCCGTGGCGGGCAGTGTGACCAGCAACGTGACGGCGTACGTCCCCAGAATCGCTGCGGGCCAGTTGAGCACGGAAGTCTCTGCGAGCGGATGGGCGAGGAAGTACCACGCATATCCGTCGGCCAGAATCGCACCGCGAAAGAAGTCGCATCCAACCCAGATGATCGGCCAGCAGGCGAGCATCCACGCCGCTCGGCGCTGCACAAACGCCCCCAGATACACGGCAAGACCGGTGCACGCCGAGAGCGTGATCACGAGCGGCACCAGCCCGAACGCCGAAACACGCACCACCCATATGTGCCCCAGCAACCACCACGGCGCCATGCCGATCCCGCACCAGAATGCAGCAAGGAACGATCGCCTGCGCGTCAGGTGCCCCAGCAACACCAGCGGCAACGGTGCAAGGAATACAAATCCCCAAAGTCCGATCGGCGGAAAAGCAAGCGCCAGGCACAACCCGTGGGTGAGCCCCGCGATCAGCCCGCTCAGCCGTGGATGCCCGGCTGCAAACTGCGCCAGGCTTCCCAGCTCATCGTCCCGCATAGTCAATCAGTCGCGCGATCTCGGTCCGCAGATCCTTGCGTTCAACCACACGATCCACCAGCCCCGACTGGAGCAGGAACTCGGCCCGCTGAAACCCCTCGGGAAGATCCTGCCGGATGGTTTGCCGAATCACCCGCGGGCCAGCGAACCCGATCAAAGCGCCTGGCTCGGCCAGGATGACATCGCCCAGCATCGCAAAGCTGGCCGTCACTCCCCCGGTCGTCGGATCGCTGAGCACACTGATGAACAGCCCGCCTGCATCGTCGAAGCGTGCCAGAGCCGCCGATGTCTTGGCCATCTGCATCAGGCTCAGCCCGGACTCCTGCATGCGCGCCCCGCCGGAGCAGCTGACGATGACCAGCGGCAGAAGTGTTTCGGTCGCATATTCGATGGTCCGCGTGATCGTCTCACCCACCACGCTGCCCATGGACCCCATCATGAATGTCAGGTCCAGACAGCACAGCAACGTCGGACGACCCTTGACAAAGCACTTGCCCGTCACAACTGCATCCAGCGCGCCGGTCTTGCGCTGCTCGGCGATGAGCCGATCCTCGTAGCTCTTCAAGTCGCGAAAGGACAGCGGATCGGTGGGACTGAGCCCTTCGAACATCGGCTCGAACGATCCGGGATCGACCAGTTGGCGCACGCGCTGTCGCGCGGAGATGCGGAAGTGGTGCTGGCATTCCGGACAGACATGCAGATTTGCCTCCATCTGGCGCCGGTAGATCATCTGCCCACAGCTTGGACAGCGCAGCCAGAGGCCTTCGGGAATCGTGGCCCGCCGAGCAGGCTTGAGCTCGGCCCATGTCCGTGCAGCGACGTTTGTCATTGAGTATTCCGTTTCACCGACCGCTCCGACGCACGGATCGGTCTTCAAGTCAGCATTATTCAGCGGCTGGTTTTTCCGCGATCCAGGCTCAGGATTGCACGCCGATCAAATCAGTCGCACCCTGGAGCTGTCCCCGCTCGATCTCAAACCAATCCGCAAGCGGCGCATCTCGCAACACTTCCCACAATCGACGCGTCGGCGTCGACGTCAGCCTACAGCGTATCATGGCCCAGGCCATCGGGCGCACCACCACCCCAATTCGGGTGTCACGTGCCTTGGTCTTTTCCAGACCCCGCCGAAGTCCCTCGATGATCCGCTGCTCGGCCTGGGCAAAGCTCTCGCCGCCCGGCACCTGCACGGACGAAGGATCAGCGACCCACTGCCCGTACACCGTCGGGTATCGCTCGGCCAGATCGCTCTGGCGCAATCCTTCCCACAGCCCAAGGGAAACCTCTGAGAGGCCGGCCAGCTCGCGCACCCGGGCGTTGGCAGCCCCGGCCAGAATGCGGGCCGCCGCCGCAGACGACTCATCCGGCGAACACAGCACGACATCAAGATCGAACGGCCCAAGCTCGTCGAGCGCCTGTTCCAGCGCCGCCCGACCGTTCTCACACATCGGCAAATCGCTCGCTCCAACCAGCCGGCCCGAATCGTCCCACTCCGTGAAACACGATCGAACCAGCAGCAATGTCAAGTCCCTCGCCTTGGCCATGGCGCCAACCTCTGTACAGACCGCCCAAACCTCGACACGTCGGGCTGAGCGAGAAGTCTACCACCACAATCATCGGCTACAAGCCCGGTGATAAAACACCCGAATGTCATTCTGTTCGGGTTTCGATAGCACATTCCGGCCTCGCAGCCGAAAGACGGAGCCTCACCGTCCGATCCGTCAGTCCCCGCTTCGCAGATGCGCGATCACTTCGCCACGTTTATCAGACGGCTCATTGAAAATTGCCGACGCTGCCACCAGCACATTGACCCCGGCCCGGCGCACCAGACCCGCATTGGATGGATTCAGCCCTCCGTCCATCTCGATCCAGCCTTCATACCCAAGCTCGCGCAACGCCTGCACCTTGCCCAGCACCTCGCCTCGAAACGCCTGTCCGGAAAACCCGGGTTGAACGCTCATCACCAGCACCATCTCAAACTGGTGCACGATCTCGCTGATCGCTCTGACGGGTGTCGTCGGGTTGATGGCGATGCCGGCCGTTGCTCCAAGCTGGCGGATATCGTCGGCCATCGACGCGGCCTGGTCGGCCGTGGTCACTTCGATGTGAAAGCTCAGATGATCGGCACCCGCATCGACGAATCGCTCGAAGAACTGCTGGGGGTAGGTCACCATGAGATGCACATCGAGGCAGACGTCGGGAAGTCGCCGCCGCAGTGCGCGGCACATATCCGGGCCCATCGTCAGGTTCGGGGCAAAGTGGCCGTCCATCACGTCCACATGCAGGAGATCAGCCCCCGATGCGATCACGCCCGCACACTCATCACCCATCGACGCAAAATCGGCGGAGAGAATGCTTGGCGCAACCAGAGTCGAGCCGACGCCGCTTCGCAGACAGTCTCGCATGGGCGACTCTAGTCCGACTACCATCGTGGGCATCACGTCTGACCACTGCGGAGTTTGATCGTGCTCAAGATGGACTCGCTGCTTGCCCGCCTCGAACGCGCGGGCCAATCGCATCTTCTCCGGTTCTTCGACGAACTCGATGAGTCCGGGAAGAAGGCCTTGCTCGCCCAGATCGAAGCGATCGACTTTGATCTGCTCCCCGAGTTGATCGAACGCCATGTGCGCAGTAACGCTCAGGCGACCGTGCCGGACGATCTCGAGCCGGCACCCTACTACGCCCGCGACGGTCAGGGCGCGCGTCCCTGGGATGTACGCAAGTACCGCTCGATCGGGGTGGACCTGCTCGAGCAGGGGCGCGTTGCGTGCTTTACCGTCGCAGGCGGGCAGGGAAGTCGCCTGGGCTATGACGGTCCGAAAGGGTGCTTCCCAACCGGCTGTGTCACCGGCAAGAGCCTCTTTCAGATCTTTGCCGAGAAGATTCGCGGCGCCGAGCGCACCTTCGGCGCTGATGTGCCCTGGTACATCATGACCAGCCCGCTCAACCACGACGAGACACGCCGCTTCTTTGCGCGCTGGGACTACTTCGGGCTTGATCCGGCCAATGTCATGTTCTTCATGCAGGGCACCATGCCCTCGCTTGACAAGAACACGGGTCAGATCCTGCTGGCAGACAAGGGCACGATCGCCACCAATCCGGATGGACACGGCGGCTCGCTCAAGGCGCTGCACGTCTCCGGAGCCCTTGAGGACATGAAACAACGCGGCGTGGACACCATCAGTTACTTTCAGGTCGACAATCCCAACGTCAACATCACCGATCCGGTCTTCATCGGGCTGCACGCGGCCGCCCCCGATTCCTCCGCCGAAATGTCCAGCAAGATGGTCCCCAAGACCGGGCCCGAGGAGAAGGTCGGCGTCTTCTGCCGATCGGGCGGCAAGCTCCGTGTGATTGAATACTCCGATCTGCCCTGCGAGCTTGCTTCGGCGCGCAATGAGGACGGGAGCCTGCGCTTTCTCGCAGGCTCCATCGCGATTCACCTGATCAGCGTGGCGTTCGTGGAGAAGATCAACTCGGACGCTGCCTGCGCGCTGCCCTACCACCGCGCCATCAAGAAGGTGCCCTGCATTGACCTTGAGACCGGCCGGCGCGTCGAACCGACCGAGCCCAACGCCATCAAGCTCGAACGGTTTGTCTTTGACGCGATTCCGTTCGCCGAGCAGTCGATCGTGCTCGAGACCGATCGCATCGAAGAGTTTGCCCCCGTCAAGAATGCCACCGGCGTCGACAGCATCGAAACAAGTCACCGCTTGCAGACCGAAAAAGCTGCACGCTGGCTCGAATCCGTCGGCGTGAAGGTCCCTCGCCGCGACGACGGCACCCCCGATTGCGTGCTCGAGCTCAGCGGCATCACCGCGATCGAACCGGCCGGGCTTGACCGCGCTTCGCTGCCCGACAAGATCGAACCCGGCGCCGTGGTGGCCATCTGATGACCAACCGCTTTGAGCAGCTCCCGCGATTTCTGGCCGAGCGGGCCCGCTTGAAAACACTCGGTCCGGCACCCGTGCTCTTGGCCCATCCCGACTGGGAATCGCCCGCACCGGTCGTCTTCTGGATGCACGGCCGGACCGCCTCCAAGGAGCTTGACCCCGGGCGCTACACGCGCTGGCTCCGGGCGGGCATTGCTGCCTGCGCGATCGATCTGCCCGCCCACGGCCAGCGGCGCGACGGCCGCTCGGACGATCCGGATCAATCCATGGATCTGCTCGCCGAAGCCGTTGGAGAAATCGATCTGATCGTCACGGCGCTTGGCCAGGAGGAGGGCGTCTTGTTCGATCCCGACCGGGCTGCGATCGGCGGCATGTCACTTGGAGGCATGGTCGCCCTTCGCCGCTTGTGTGATCCCCATCCGTTCGCATGTGCCGCGGTCGAGGCGACCTGCGGCTCTCTGACAGAGCTGTATTTCCCTTCCGACGGGCGCGACGCGCCCTGGAAGGTCGCCCATGATCCTGACCAGGTCGCCTCGCTTGACCCGGCAGCGCACCTGGATGGGTGGAGGCCCCTGCCGATACTCGCACTGCACTGCGAAGCAGACGAGATCATCCCGTGGAAGGCGCAACGGCACTTCCTGGATCTCTTGCGTCAGCACTATCGCTCACTTGGTGCCGATGAGCAGCTCATCGAGGTGAAGACCTTCCCGCAGACCGGCGCCAAGTTCGAGCACATCGGATTCGGCCGATTCTCCAACGATGCAAAGAACGCCCAGACCGAGTTCCTCGCCCGGCACCTGATGCGATGATGGCCCAGGCCGAGCGCGATAAGCTGCTGGTCGCATGCTCAGCCGGCTGAATCCATTTCGAGGTCTGCCCAATCCGCGTGAGGTGTGGGCCTGGGGTATGTATGACCTGGCCAACCAGAGCTTCACGCTGCTCATCATCACGCTGTTGTTTTCGCTCTATGTCCAGCAGGTAGTCACGCCTCAGCCGGTCGTCACTGCCGAGCAGCTGCTGCAGCTCAGGGAAGCGGCCGAAGGTGCGCTTTCGCCGGAACTGGAGCATCTGCGCGATGCGATCGACCGGGCGCAGCGCATCGGCGCCTTTCGCTGGTCGCTCATGCACGGCACAAGCCTTCTGCTTGTCGTCATCCTCTCGCCAATCATCGGCGCTCTTGGCGATTTGCGCGGGTGGCGCAAGGAAATCCTCGTCGGCACCGGCATCGTCTGCTGCGCCCTGACGTGTTCACTTGGTCTGGTCGGGCCGGGCGCCTTGGTCCTGGCAGCATTGCTCTATATTCCCGCCAATATCTGTTATCAGATCGGCGAGAACTTTCTTGCCTCGTTTTTGCCCACGATCTCGACTCCGCGCAACATCGGCCGCATCAGCGCCACCGGATGGACCATGGGCTACGTCGGAGCCTTGCTGCTGCTCATCGGCGCGCTGGCGGCGATGGTGCTCTTTGATCTCAGGGACGTTGCGCGATGGCGGCCTCTGTTCGTTTTCGCCGGACTGTGGTTCGCAGTCAACATGATCCCCACCGTCCTGTTTCTGCGCGACGATGCCCCACAGACTCGCCCAAGCGCCGACCCGCACGCGCGCAGCATCGTGGCGGCCAGCATCGCGCGCGTCTTTGAAACCATCAAACACGCCGGGCACTACCGCCAGCTTGCGCTCTTCCTGACCGCCTTTCTGATCTATGGCTTCGGCGTGCAGGTGATCATCGGCTTTGCATCCATCATCGCCGGCTCGTTTGGCTTCGAGCAGACGCACCTGGTCATCTTTGTCGCACAAATCACCGTGACGGCGGGGATCGCTGCGGCTGCCACCAGCCGCTTTCAGGATCGCATCGGCGCCAAGACGACGGTCGTCATCTACCTGGCCGTCTGGATTGCCAGTTGCATCGGGCTGATCACGGTCAAGCTGATCTGGCCGGAACACGGTCCGCAGTGGCCGTTGTGGCTTATCGGCAACGGACTCGGGATCGGTCTCGGAGGCATCGGCACCGCGTCACGCTCCATGGTCGGACGGCTCACGCCAAGGCACCGCACCGCCGAGTTCTTCGGACTGTGGGGCGTGTCATACAAGCTCGCCGGCGCCATCGGCGTTCTGTCGTTCGGCACCGTCGCCCGCGCGTTCGGCGAGCTGGCATCATTGTGTCTGCTTCTCAGCTTCTTCGTCGTCGGGCTGATCCTGGTGCTGCCTGTCCGCGAAATCGCAGGCGTGCGCGCCGCACGCAGGGCCGAACGAACCCACGACTTCAACACCCCGTCGCAACCAGCAACGATCGAGCCGCCTCACTGATCGTCGAACACGCCGTAAAAGCTTGTGTTGCCCGGCGTGTTCTCGTCGCGCACGCCCGTGCCCACGATTGTCCCGTTCTTTCGGCCCGATGAATATGAATCCTCGCCACTTCCCCAGTCCATGAGCAGGCTGAAGCTGTAGACCCCCTCTGCGTCGAAGTGGTAGGTGTTGGATCCGCCCTGACCCTGGCAGGCGCTGCCCCTGGCTTTATAAGTATCGCTGCCTTGCTTGTCGATGAGCATTCCGATCGCCTGCATGGACGCCGAGCCTTGCGCCAATCCGTCGGCCTCGTACACATCATCGCCGGCGTGATCCACGAGCATGCCGACGGTCAGATCCCAGGTGCCCCCCTGCGAGGCGGCCGTCATCGACTTGTAATGATCGTTGCCGTCCCCATCGACGAGCAGACCCAGCGCCTGGTGCGCACCGGTCGCCTGCCCGTAGCGATTGCCCTGGTAGAAGTCGTTGCCCGTAAAGTCGTGCAGGATCCCCATGGCGAAGAAGTAGCCGCACGCCTGGCTGAACTCCCCGGCCTGATATCGATCGTCGCCGGCCAGATCCCACAGCGCCCCCAGCCCCCCCGCTGCGTACCCGCGAACACCCATGCCGTAGCCCTGGCTCATACCCACGAATACGCCCGGCGTGCCGTAGACTGAGCCGAAGTTGGGGCCGTCGGCCTTGTATGAATCATTGCCGCCGGCATCGACGATCGCGCCCAGCCCCCGCGGACCGCCAACGCCCTGCACAAGCTTCTCACCTTCGTAGGTGTCGTTGCCGCCCGCATCGACGATCAGGCCGCATCCATAAAACCCCGCGCCCAGCGCCCACCCCGAGCGCGGACCCGTATTTCGATACACGTCGTCTCCCGCGTGGTCGAAAATGCACCCGACTCCGAACAGGCCGAACGCAGCCGAACCGATGCCCGTGCTCTCGTACACGTCGTCCCCTGCGAGATCTTCGACGATCGCAAGGCCGAACACACCCACGCCCGGGCCTGCAAAGTCCGCGTTCGAAATGTAGCGATCGTTGCCTGCAACATCGACGATGCCCGAAGGCGAGTGCTGCGGGGACGAACCTTCCGGCCAGGTGTAGACGTCGTCGCCGCCCCGGTCATAAACCAGGCCCAGCCGACTCATGTCATACGCGTTCGGCCCGTCGCCTCCGATGACCACGATGCCCCCGTCTCGCAGACGCTGGATCCCGACGATCTCACCTTCCACAGCGGCGCGAATCTCCTCTGGAATCCCGTCGGCACTGGGCGAAGCCGTCGCAAGCTTCCAGAAGTTGTCGATCCATCCGAGCTGATGCAGTGCGCTGCCGATGGCACGCGGGGCAAGCTCCATGCTCTTGCGGATCACCGCGATGTGATCGCCGGCGTTTTCGTCGTAAATATACACGCTGTCGCGCATGGTGCGCACAAGCTGCTCGGCTTTCGGACGCCACTGGCTTGCCTGTGCATCATCAAGCTCGCTCTGACGGGCAGGCACGTCGAGCACCTCGGAGATCAGCTCCACAGCCCGCGCCTTGCCCGGCTCGCGTCCAAGCCCGAGTGCCAAGCCGCCGAGCGTGGCCCCGATTTCGTCAAGACTCAACGGCCGCTGAAAACCCTGCACCACCGCCGGAATCATGTTCGGATCGAGCGAACCTTCCAGCGTGCGCCTCAGCAGATCGAGCAGATCGTTGAGCCCACCATCGGCATCAAGAATCTCCATGTCCAGCGCGTCTTGGAGAATCTCCTTTTCAAACTCACCCTCGGGGAGCTCCTCAATCTGCCGATCGCCCAGCCCGCGCCCGATCGTGCCCGTCCACGTTTCCCGATCCGCAACGGTGATACTGATCGTCTGAACTTCTCCCCCCGGCCCGCCTCTTGGAATCGACCCGTTCGGATCGGCCT
>RFGK01000094.1 GCA_003697045.1 Planctomycetota bacterium | reverse complement strand
GGAACGCTGCTCGCACTCTGGGCCGCCACGCTGACCAGACGATCGGCTCTGGCTGCCGGGTTGCTCCTGCTGCTGGTCATCACCCAGGGACTACTCGGGGCGCTCCGCGTCAGCGAGATTTCGACGCCGCTTGCCTACGCCCACGGCGTTCTTGCCCAGCTCGTCCTGGCAAGCACTGCCGGTATCGCTGCGTTCATGGTTTCGTCCGCACGCAGGGAGACGCTCACTGACACGACCCAATCGGCCGCCTCGCTCCTCGTGCGCATCGGTCCCTGGGCAGTCGGGGTGACGATTGTGCAGCTCATCCTCGGTGC
Source organism: Planctomycetota bacterium (assembly GCA_003697045.1). GTDB lineage: Bacteria > Planctomycetota > Phycisphaerae > Phycisphaerales > UBA1924 > J022. The sequence goes on along the minus strand of RFGK01000094.1, from coordinate 14,127 downwards.
CGGGTATCGGCATACGTCAAGCCACCTGCTGCTGGGCCTGCACGCCCTGATGGCGCTGGGCGTCGGCGCCATCGTCCTCATTGTCGGCATCGGGCTGCTCGGCGCGGACCGTGACACGCCGATGGGCCGGCGCACGCGCCGTCTGGGCGTCGCACTCATCGCGGCTGTCAGCGTGCAGGTTTTGCTTGGAATCACCGCGCTGACCCTTGTGAGCAGCGGACCCTCGCGTCCAATTCCCCAGTCGACCGAACTTGCCGAGGCACACCCTCTCCCCGCGCTCGAAGCTGCCTTTACAACCGCCCACCAGGCGCTGGGCGCCGCCATTCTGGCGTTGCTCTCCGCGCTGTTCGTGGCTGCACGCACAACGCTGCGGCGTGACTGATTCAGGCAATCTACTCGCCTTTCTACCGTTAGACCGAAACAGAAGACGTTGGGAGCCCAATGTCCTCTGTGGTAGCCTGTGTTGGCCAACGGGAGGTTTTGCCATGCCCCTCGCCCCGGAAGATCGCCTGCCCGCCAATCTCCGCCCGCTCAAGCCGGAGCGGTTCGGATACGAACAGGCAAGACACCTGTTGTGGCGTGCCGGGTTTGGGGGAACACCGGAACAGATCAACACCCTTGCGTCCTGGGGGATTGAAAGGGCTGTCGATTACATCGTCGATTTTGACAAGATCGAGTATCCATCCCCGGCCGCGGACCGGTTCGACCCGGACATCATTCGGCCGCTCACACCCGACGAACAACGCCAACTCCGCATCGCCCGCCAGACCCAGGATGAGGAGACCGTCGCCCGCTTCCGCTTGCGTGACCAACAGGCCAAACGCGACGATCGCAGGCAGATGCGACAGATCCAGCAGTGGTGGCTCACCCGCATGATCGAGTCGCCGCGCCCTCTTGAAGAAAAGCTCACCCTGTTCTGGCACGGACACTTCGCGACCAGCTACCGAACCATTGAAGACAGCTACCACATGTACCTGCAGAATCAGCTCTTCCGCTCTCACGCAGCGGGCAACTTCGGCGAGCTGCTCTTCCAGATCATCCGCGATCCGGCCATGCTTGCCTATCTCGACAATGATGAGTCACGCCGCGACCGCCCCAACGAAAACCTTGCGCGCGAGCTGATGGAGCTGTTCAGTCTCGGCGTCGGTAACTACACCGAAATGGACATCAAGGAAGGCGCCCGCGCCCTGACCGGCTATACCTTCCGAGACGATGAGTTCGTCTTCCTCGAGAATAACCACGACAGCGGCTCGAAGAAGATTCTCGGCAAGCGAGGCGCACTCGACGGCGACGATTTCGTCACCGCCATTCTCGAAACTCGTGCCTGTTCACGCTTCATTTGCACCAAGCTCTATCGCTTCTTCGTCAAAAGTGTGCCAGCTGAATGGAAGGACATCCCACGCGAATCGCGCGAAGTCATCACGGATTTGGCTTCGACCATGCTGCGGTCGCGCTACGAGATTCGCCCGGTGCTGCGCCGCCTGTTCCTGAGCGAGCACTTTTATCACGACCAGGTCATGAACGAGCAGGTCAAGAGTCCCGTTGAGCTTGTCGTCGGGGCGGTGCGATCGTTGCACACGCCCGTGCGCGATCTGAACATCCTGCTCGAAGCCATGGATCTCATGGGGCAGAACATCTTCTTCCCCCCGAGCGTCAAGGGCTGGGACGGCGGACGAAGCTGGATCAACACCGCCACTCTCTTCGTTCGGCAGAACATCCTCGCATTCCTGCTGACCGGCAAGAAACCCGTCGGGTATGACTCGATGGCCGACAAGCAGGTCTACGAATCCGAGAAGCTCCTGAGCTGGCTTGCCGAGACCGATCCCTCCGCGGCGCGCGATCCGCAGCGCGTCGTCGATTTCCTGCTCCGCCTCACGCTCGGCACGGCGCCACCCACTGCCCGTGCCACGCTCGAAGAGTTCGTCCACGATCATGGTGGCGCCCTTGGACGCGACATGATCACCGCCCTGCTGCTCATCATCACTGCCATGCCCGAATACCAGCTCTGCTGACCAACGGAGTCCTCGCGATGAATCTGCACAACAACCCGTCCGAAGCCCGTGCGTACACCAGGCGCGACTTTCTGAACAGTTCACTTGCCCTGGCTTCCGCAGCTGTCACCGTGCCTGCATTCATTCAACGATCGGCATATGCCCTTCCAAAGCCGGCGTGGGGCATGAGCTCGATTCCCGGCGTGCCGGAAGAGCGCATCCTCGTCGTCGTGCAACTGTCCGGCGGCAACGACGGGCTCAACACAGTCGTCCCCTTCCTCGACGACCTGTACTATCGCGCCCGACCTTCCATCGCGCTGCCCCGCGAGCAGGTGCTTGAGCTTTCCGGCCGCGGCGTCGATGGCGTCGGGCTCCACCGCGCCCTCGCACCCATCAAGAACTTGTACGACAACGGCTTGTGCAGCGTCGTTCAGGGCGTGGGATATCCCAACCCCAATCGATCCCACTTCAAGAGCATGGATATCTGGCACACCGCCGACACCACCGGCACCGGCGACGGGTGGCTGGGTCGCTACGTCGATGCCGAGTGCGTCGGGTACGGCAAGGGAGAAAGCGGAACGGCCGAACAGCCGGCCGGGCAAACCAAGGCAGTCGAACCTCCCGTTGCCATCGGACGCACCGCGCCGCTTGCCTTGATGGGGCGCACCACCAAGCCGGTCTCCTTTGAAACGGCCGACTTGTTCCGCTGGACCGGACAAGACGTTCACGAGGACCTTGTCAAACCATACAAGACGATTAGCGAGCGCTCCGTGCCTGCCGATCTCGACGAACACTCCACCGCCGCGTTCCTCATGCGCACGTCGATGGATGCGCAGATTGCTTCGGATTCCATTCGCCGGGCTGTTGCTGCTCGCCCGCTGGTGCAATACCCCAACTCACAGCTCGCCCAGCAGCTCTCGATGGTTGCCAAGATGATCCGCGCGGGCGTCAAGACCCGTGTCTACTACGTCACCCACAGCGGCTTTGACACGCACTCCGGACAGGGAGGCCCGTTCGGACGTCACGCCAATCTGCTCGGGCAGTTTGCCGAGGCAATCCAGGCGTTCTACCGCGACCTTGAAGCACAGGACAACGCCGGCCGTGTGCTCACCATGAGCTTCAGCGAGTTCGGACGTCGCGTCGCACAGAACGCCTCACAGGGAACCGACCACGGCACCGCCGCCCCCATGTTCCTCTTCGGCCCGATGGTCAATGCCGGCGTCATCGGCCGCCAGCCTTCGCTCTCAGACCTCGACCAGGGAGACCTCAAGTTCGGCCTCGACTTCCGCTCCGTCTACGCCGGCGTGCTCGAAGACTGGCTCGTTGCCGACAGCAAGGTCGTCCTGGAAGGCTCGTTCCGGCCGGCCAAGGTGATCCGCAAGGCGTAGCGGCGCGATCAATCGACCGGGCGAGACGGGAGAAACCGTCCGAATCGCTTTGAATGCACGCCGATCTTTGGCGTGTGTTGTCAAAACTCTGCCTGCTTCGGTGCCCGCGGGAATGGAATCACGTCGCGAATATTCTGCATCCCCGTGCAGAACTGGATGAGCCGTTCGAAGCCGAGCCCAAATCCCGCGTGCGGCACCGTTCCATACTTGCGCAGGTCCCGGTACCACCAGTAATCATCCTTGACCAACCCCATCTCTTCGATGCGCTGGTCGAGCACCTCAAGACGTTCTTCGCGCTGTGAGCCGCCGATGATCTCCCCGATCCCGGGCACCAGCACATCCATCGCAGCTACGGTTTCACCCGGGGCGCCGTCTGTGCCCGGGTCATTGAGACGCATGTAGAACGCCTTGATCTGCTTGGGATAGTTGATCAGGACGACCGGCTGCTTGAAATGCTGCTCGGTCAGATACCGCTCGTGCTCGCTTTGCAGGTCGAGCCCCCACTGGATGGGAAACTCAAACTTCGCATCGCCCGATGCCTGCGCTTTTTCGAGGATGTCGATCGCCTCGGTGTAGGGCAATCGACGAAACGGGCTCTCGATGATGTGCTTGAGCCGATCGATCAGGCCCTTTTCGATGCGCAGATCGAAAAACGCCATGTCGTCGCTCCGGCGGGTGAGCAGATCATCAAACAGGTACTTGAGCATTTCTTCCGCCAGATCGGCATCATCGCCCAGATCCGCAAACGCGATTTCCGGCTCGATCATCCAGAACTCGGCCAGGTGCCGACTCGTGTTCGAGTTCTCGGCCCGAAACGTCGGCCCAAACGTATACACACGGCTGAGCGCACAGCAATAACTCTCCACATTGAGCTGGCCGGAGACGGTCAGGTGCGCCTCGCGGCCGAAGAAATCGTGCGCGTAGTCCACCTCTCCGTCCGGAGTGCGCGGCGGGTTGGCAGCATCCAGCGTGCTCACGCGGAACATCTGCCCGGCGCCCTCACAGTCGCTGGCGGTGATGATCGGCGTGTGAATGTAATAGAAGTCTCGCTCGTCAAAGAAGCGATGAATCGCGCACGCCAGTGTGTGCCGCACCCGGGCCACCGCACCGAAGGTGTTTGTGCGCACACGCAGGTGCGCCACTTCTCGCAGATACTCGAAGGTGTGCCGCTTCTGAGGTACCGGGTAGGTATCCGGGTCTTCGACCCAGCCGACAACTCGCACCGCCGATGCCTGCACCTCGACCGACTGCCCCTTGCCCTGGCTTTCGACCAGCGTCCCCTCGACTTCGATCGAGCACCCCGTCGTGAGCCTGGCGATCTCCTGTTCGTAGTTGGGAAGGTCTGCGCGGGCAACGACCTGGATGGGGTCAAAGCAAGTCCCATCGTGGAGTTGGATGAAGCTCAGGCCGCCGTCGGCCTTGGAGTCACGCCGCGTGCGCACCCATCCCTTGATGACAACATCCCGCCCCGGCTCGGCCTTGAGGGCATCACTCACTTTGGTCCACGACATACCGCACTCCCGCTCAAACTGGTGAGCCGGATGGTATGGACCCTGAGTCGGGCCGTCAGTTGCGGGGGTTGTTGATCCACCCGAATCGCTGGCGTGAGACGGTGTACACCCGCTTGTAGCGAGGACGATCAAGGATCTTCACATACACGTCGTTGGCGACCCAGTCCGTCTGTTCCTGGCGAGCTTCGTCGTTTTGCCCTGACTGAGGAACGAACCGCTTGACCGATCCGTCGAGGTAGCCGAACATGCCGCCGCGATCATGGCGATTGGTGATCTGATCCAGATTACCCCAGCGCCCGTCGAAAATCAGCCCGTTGTACCAGTACGCGCTCTCCTCGGCGAAGATCGGTACCGAGTGAAACCGGCTGAAGTATCGCTTTGCGTCGTCGGGCTCGTAGGACGGGTACCCCCGGCCTTCAAACCACTTCTCGTTTCGATCCAGGTAGTACACAAACGTCTGACACGAAAGTGACGCCCCCTGCATGCCCTCGACCATGCAGTAGTCAAAGTCAAGTGCGACGCGACCGTCGGCAAACAGCCACGCACCATCGTCGTTGCCATATGGGCTCTGGCGCTTGTTCTTCGGGCACTCCGTGATCTCGTCAAGCTGTTCGACGTAGTCGTACAGATGCCCGGGGTAGAGCCGTCCGTTCGCATCGACTCTGCGGGACCAGTCGGTCGTGTTCCAGAACTGTGACTGGTTGTCCTGCGCGTAGAGGATTCCAGCCGTGACGATCTGCCGCATGTGCGATGAGCACATCGTTGTATACGCAACCTCGCGCGCACCGCGCAGCGAGGGAAGCAGAATCGAGATCAGCAGGGCAATGATCGCAATGACGACCAGCAGCTCGATAAGCGTAAAGCCCGGCCGTACCTTCGCCCGCACGGTCTGCATCGCCGATACCCCCTTCGGCTGATTCACTCTGGACGCATCTACTCTAACAGATCCTTCGGTCAGTGCATAGATGATCAGAGGATGTTGCCACGCTGCAAGTCCGATCATCGCGGCGCTCTTGGGAAAACTGTTGCTTTTGCCTACGATCGCCCTCGTATGGACTCGGGCACACCCCTCATTCCGATCGACCCGCTCGGGCTGACGCTGGCCCGATTTGAGTGTCTGGCCCAGTCGGCGGGGTATTCTCCGGACCAGGCCCTGCAGGCCTATCGCCGAGTCTTTCGTGAAGGGTCCGGCCATACCACCCGCGGTCAGGAGTGGGCCAGGCCGTCTCCCGGGCCGATCCAGTCGCAACTCGTGGAAGACACGCCCGAAGGGCCGACGGTCAAGTTCCTGCAACGCGTTGCGGGCGTGGCAGGAACCCCCCTGGCCGATCGAATCGGACTGGAGGAGCTCAGCGTCGAGTCGGTGCTGATCCCCATGATCGGCCGGCTCGGGCAACGCAGCTACACGCTTTGCGTCTCAAGCCAGGTGGGTTGCGCCCTCGGGTGCGCCTTTTGCGAAACTGCGCAGATGGGATTCATCCGCAATCTCACGCCGGCCGAGATTGTCGCGCAGTGGTTTGCCGCAAGGCACCTGCTCGATCGCCGGTACGAGATCCGCAATCTGGTGTTCATGGGCATGGGTGAACCGATGGACAATCTCGACGCCGTGCTCGAGGCGATTCGCATCTTCTGCGACAACAACGGTCCAGCGCTCGGAGCGAGCAACATCACGGTCTCGACCGTGGGTCGGATCGATGGGATCGGCCGCCTTGCCTCATTCGTCACCGAGCCGGGCTACCGCCGACTTGGGCTGTCCGTCAGCATCAACGCGCCCAACGACGAGATTCGTTCGCAGATCATGCCCATCAACCGCGCCATGCCGATGGATGCGCTGCGCAGCGCCCTGCTGGAGTATCCACTGCGCCCCGGGGGGAAGATCTGCTTTGAGTATGTCCTGATTCCGGGGATCAACGATGCGCCTGCGCACGCGGACGAACTGGCTGAGTATCTGGCCCCGTTTGGCAAATGGACCCGGGCAACCATGCCCAGAGCTCTGGTCAACGTGATTCCATACAACCCGCGTCGCAACTCCCCCTGGCCTGCCCCGAGCGAAACGCAGGTCAACGAGTTTGTGCACCGGCTCGCACAACTCGGCGTGTATGTCAAGCGTCGGCGAACCAAGGGGCGCACGTTGATGGGCGCGTGCGGACAGCTCGGAGTCGAGCAGATCCGCTCGCGTCGACGCATCATGCCGTCGTTGGGAGGCGTGCCGATCGCGTGAGTGCGGTATCCTGTACGGACGGGAGGCGGCCGGTGGACCTGTGCGAACGCGATGGATTTCTTTACGCCGGGCCGGTGCGTATTGCCGATCTGGTCGAGCGCCTGGGGACGCCTCTGGTCATCTTCGACTCCGAGGCGATCATCGAGCGGTTCTACCAGTTCGTCGAGGCCTTCTCCTCCCTCCGCGCGATGATCTGCTTTGCGACCGAGTCATGCCCCAACGCTCACATTCTGCATCGCCTGGTCAAACGCGGAGCAGCGTTGCGCGTGCGTTCGGCGATCAACCTGGAACGCGCCTGGCTGTGCGGTGCACCCATGGGGCGCGTTGTCTACTCGGGACTCGGCAAGACGGATATGGACATCCGCGCAGCACTGGACGGGCTCTACAGTCCCTTGTTTCAGGCAGGTCGTCTCGTCGAAGGAAAACCCCCTTACTATCGAGGTCCCGTCGGGTATTTCAGCGTCGAGACAGGCGCCGAGCTTGAGCGTCTTGCACGCTTGGCCGGCGGAGTCCGCATCAAGTGCCGCGTGCTGGTGCACGTCTCGCTCGATTGCAGCCAGGAGCGCGCCTTCGGAGCCGGGCCCGACGAGACGATCCAACTCTTCGAGTCCTACGCGTCCGATCCGAGGCTTCACATCGCCGGGCTTCGTGTTCACCTGGGCAACGCCGGCTTCCTGCTGGAGAACATGAGCACGGCTGCTGCCCGAGTTTCATCCCTGGCTGAGCGTCTGACAGACCGCGGATTCCCCATCGAAGCCATTGACATGGGCGGCGGGTTTGCGTGTGACTGGTTCGACCCGAGCGCCGCGTCACCAGGCGACTACGCAAGAACCTTTGAAGAGCATCTGCTCCCGTGGGTCGAGCGCGGCGTCAAGATCATCGCCGAGCCCGGATGGTCGATCATCGCTGCCGGCAGCGCCCTGGTCTCACGCGTGCTCGCCACGCGCGAGCTGGACGGACAACCCATCGCTGCGGTCGACGCCGTGCCTTCCGAACCCGGCCAAGACACCGATCGCAAGGCTCGACTCGTCCGCACGCGCGATCGCCACGCACACACGGGCACGATCATCTTTGATGCCGACATTGAACGGCCCGGCGTGCACACCAGCCTTGAGTGCCAACTCGACGATTTCATCCTCTGGCCCGGCGGCGGCGCCTATGCCCGACGCGACTGTCCTCACGCATGTGAAGTCCTGCTCGAAAACGGCAAAGTGCTCGTCATTCGCCCCAGACCCGCCGCAAGCGAAGTGCTCGGCCCCGAGCTCGAATCTCACGAGGTCCTGCTGTGAGTCGTCGCGTTCGACTTGGCCTCGTCGGAACGATCTATCTGGTGCTTCTTGCCGCCTCGCATGTGGTGCAGTTTCAGGCCGGCTCGTTGTGGACACCTCCACCCGCGCAGATCGGTGCAGAAACGATCGAGATCCCCAGCCCGCGCGCTTCAGGACCCGACCCGTCGCGATCGATCCGACTGAGCTTTCTCGCTCGCGGGCCGGAAAGCTTGTCCCGTCCTCCGATCATTCTGCTCCATGGCTCACCGGGACAGGCATCCGACTTTGCATTTCAGCGCCATCCCGATGTTCCGAGCTTCATGGATCGCCTTGCAGCGCAAGGGCGTCGCGTCTACGCCGTCGATCTGCCCGGCTTTGGGAACTCGCAGCCCTGGATTGCCGATTATTCCTCACGCGCCTACGCCCATGCCATCATCAGCATGCTCGATGTGCTTGAGATTGATCGGGCGCATCTTGTCTGCTGGTCCAACTCGGGTGCCGTGGGCATCAACCTGTGTGACATCGCGCCCGACCGAATGGCCTCCCTGACCATGCTCGCCTCGGTTGGAGCGCAGCAGACGGAAGGTTCTGGCAGTTATTACTTTGAACACGCCAAGTACCTGGTCGGGCTGCCCATCGTCGTCGCACTTCCCGAGCTGATTCCTCACTTCGGCCTGCTCGGACCGACAAGCCTGCGACACGCTTTCATCCGAAGCTTCCTCGACAACGACCAGCGCCCGCTCGCGGGAATCATGGCGACGACGCGCGTACCCACGTTGATCCTTCATGGGCGCCACGACTTCCTCGTTGCCGACTGGGCTGCTGAATACCACCACGCCATCATGCCCTCGAGTCGGCTGGTCATGCTCGATGCGAGCCATTTCCTTCCATTCCTTCAGCCTGAGCAGACCGCCCGGTACATTCTCGAACACGTCGAGCGCCACGATACGCCGGGCATCGAACCGATCACGACGTATGAAGATCACGCGCCGCGCAGAAGTCTGCCCGGCCTGGCCGGGGCGGTTGCACGCCTCGGCGTGCATGTGCGCTCCTGGCACTGGTGGATTCTGCTGCCGTTCCTGGCCCTGACAGCATGGTGGAAGCCCGAGACCGGCACGATCGCTGCAGCCATCCTCGTCGCTCAGGGCGATCTGGACTTCGGTGTTGCGTATGCAGGACTTCTTGCCGGACGCCTCTGGCGCGGGCCGGAACTGCCCGATCAACAGCGCAGCCTTCCCTGGATCGTCATACAAATCGCCTGGAATCTCATCGCACTGTCCGTCGGCATGCTTGTCGCAAGCCTGGGTGAACCACTGGCACGCTCGATGGGCGGCTTTGGCATTATCCCGCTGTTCGTCTTCGGCGTGCTCCTGCTTCGGCTCATTCGACACTCGTGCACGTGGACCGGCCGACGACGGATCGCAGCCGCCTTGGCGCGACTTGCCAACCACGAATGGTGGCCCGCATGGGTGATCTATCTGCCGGTCATCGTGCGTTTGCCGGCGCTTGCCGCCCGCAATCGCGGACTGCTTGCCTTCACTGCCTGCAATCCAGGCATCGAGAATGGGGGTGGATTCGTCGGCGAAAGCAAGATGCGCATTCTCGAGTCCTTTCCTGACGATGAACCAACCATCCTCCACGCGCATCGCATCGAACGCGCAGCACCCGACCGGGCTGTGCGCGCGCTCGCACTGATCGAAGAAGACGCTGCGCTCGGCGGTTTTCCCGTGGTGCTCAAGCCCGATGTCGGGCAGCGCGGCGCGCAGGTGACTCTCGTACACAACGCCGATGATGTGCGCGCGTTTTTCGCACAGTGCGATGCCGACGCGATGGTGCAGCGCTTTCATCCCGGCCCTTGTGAGTGCGGGGTGTTCTGGATGCGCAAAGACGCCGAGCTTGATAACCGCCCCGTCGATCAGCGCGACGGGTTCATCTACGCCATAACCATCAAGTGCTTCCAGTCCATCGAAGGTGACGGCACGAACACGATTCGCCGATTGATCTGGGCCCACCCCCGCTTTCGTTGTCAGGCACGCCTGCTGCTTGACAGATTCCGCGACCGGCTCGACGAGGTCCTGCCGGAGGGACAAGAGCTCCCGGTCTCCTTTGCTGGCAATCACGCCCAGGGCACCCGCTTTGCCGACGGTGCCCATCTTCTCTCACCCGCGCTCGAGGCCGAGATCAACCGCATCGCACGCCGATTCGCAGACGACGGGTTCGATTACGGACGATTCGATCTCCGCTACGAGTCAGACGAGCTGCTCCGGGAGGGGCGTGGCTTTGCCATCATCGAGGTCAACGGCACGACGAGCGAAGCGACCAATCTCTACGATCCGAACCGCTCAATCTTCTGGGCGTGGTCGATCCTGCTCGGACAATGGAAACACGCCTACCGCATCGGACGCGAGCGCATCCTGCAGGGCTCAAAGCCTCTCTCGACAGGCCGATTCCTGCGGATGCTCCTGTCGCCATGATCAGGTAACCCTGGCATGATCACGCAGCCTTGGCGCCGAAGCGCTGAAGAAACTCGGCCAGCTCGCGGTCCTGGTCACCTTCACGCACTTCAAGCTCGAACACCCGCCGAATCTGCCAGGTCGAAATCGACTCCGCCCTGAAGTCATGTGACACGACCGGGCGTCTGTCGTCTCCAAAAAGGCACGCGTGGAACACGCCGTCTGCGCCGAACTCGAGTTGCACCAGCTGGCCGCCCATGCGAATCGTGATCGCGTGCTCCTGCGGACACTTGAGCCAGTCGATGATCACTCCTTCCATCGCCTCAACAAGCTGGTGACTGATCATGCCGAACAGGCGTTCGATCTCGGGCATCGCATCGGCAACATCGCTGAATATGGCGCGCGTCGCCTGATACTCGGCGATCGATGAACGCACGATTGAGTCGAGTCGGTCCTGATCCAGTCCTGTTGCCTGGAGCTCCTGCTGTGCCGTCGGAGCAGGTGATGCGTCGTCGGGCGCAATCTGTATTGCTGAGGTGAGAAATGCGATTTGATGCAACAGCTTGAACTCGTCGGTGCCGGAGACCTGTTCCGGCTCGATGCGTTGCAGTGAGATCGGGCCGGCGAGCAGCTCAGGCAGTTCCCATTCCCGTGTCAAGGCCGTGATGACATCGACGCTGGTGTATTCGAGTGTGTTCGACTCGGCCTCGAAGCGTTCCAGCGGATGCGGATGTGCGTCCAGGATTCTCCTGTAACGCTCACCCAGGAGTTGATGCATCGGTGGCACGCCGGCCTCGAGCAGGAGACCAATCACAAACGCCTCAGGCGCGCGCGAAGGTACCATCTCCCGCGCCAGACTCGAAGCAAGACATGCCCGATACACCGAACCAGTCCAGATGCGCCGGGCCACCTCTGCGTTCGCGTCATTGACCGCCGCCCGGCTCACATAAAAACCAAGCGACAACGCACGCATCCGCTGCAGACCCAGCAAGACGCACGCACGGTCGATTCGTGTCACCGCCGATCGTTGCGCAAAGTATGCCGAGTTGGCGATCTTGAGCAGCCGCCCTGAGAGCACAGAATCCGATGAGACGATCCTGGCATACTCATCCAGTCCGGCTCGGTCATCTGAAGCAATCTTGACGATCTTCGCTGCCACTTCAGGCTGCGTCCGCAAACCCAGCCGGCGCAGCCGACTGCCGATTTCCCGCAAGCGTCTGTCAAACTCCCCCGATGTGATTGCGTCGTGACGCTTGCCCACGCCGACTCCCCCCTGTTGGACCTGCAAACAGCCTGTCCGTGGATATTCGGCCAGAAGCGCAACTGCCTTGCACATTCTCGACCTCTTGATCAAGGACGCGGGGCAATCACCCATACACCTGCATCACGGCTGAAGCCGGGTCGAGCACCAAGGCCCACACCGCATCGTGCCATCCTCCTGATCCACCCGACGCTCCCACCGCGCCCGGTCATGAATCCGTCCCGCCCCCGCGGCCCAGCACTCCACGCTCGTTGCCCAGAGCCGATATCCACCCCAATGAGGGGGACGAGGGATCTCCACCTTGTTGCCCGACAGCATGAGGGCCGGAAGCGAAAGCCCCAACTCCCCGATTCTGGTCATGACTTTTTCGAGGAGTGCCGAGCGCGATGCGATCGGCTCGGACTGATCGCTTGCCCAGGCGCCGATTCTGCTCTCCCAGGGCCTGGATGCGAAGTATGCGTCGCTCTCCGCCGCTGGCGATCGCACGACGATTCCCTCGATTCGAACCTGTCGTTCGACGTGATCCCAGTGAAAACACACCGATGCGCGCGGATTGGCGTCGAGTTCGCGCCCCTTTCGGCTGCGGTAGTTGGTGTAGAAGACCACATAGCCCTGATCCGGGTCGATGTGTTTGCAGAGAACCATGCGCACGCTCGGCGAGCCTTCGGGCGTGGCCGTGGCAAGCGCCATCGAGTGTGGATTGGGTTGGTCCTTGCGCGACCATGCCCCTTCGAGCCAGTCCTGAAGGATCGGGAAGGGATTGTCGGGGAGTTGGTCGGGAAGCGGGCTCTTTCCGTCAAAAACGTCGGCAATGCTGGGCATGCGTGATGATACGGGGATGTTGTTGTCAATATGTCGCAAACGCCACAACACCACGGCACGCGCGCATAATCCCGGCGTGAATACCAACACCCCACGACGGTTTGAACGCCAAAGCGCCATCGGCGAGCAAACGCTCGGCAAGCTGTTCGATCGCCTGCCCCCGCACTCGGTCGAAGCCGAGATGTCGCTGCTCGGGTCCATGCTGCTCGATCCGCAGGTGATTCCGGACGTGCTCCCGATCGTGAGCCGGGCCGAGCAGTTTTACAAGGAAGCCCACGCCGCCATCTTCAGCGCCATCATCGACACCTATGACAAGCACCATTCCGGCGATCTGGTGCAGATTGTCGAATACCTGCGGCAGCGCGACAAGCTCGAGCTCGTCGGGGGGGCTGAATACCTCGTCGAGCTGGCAGAAGCCGTCCCCAGCGCCATCAACGCGCCGCACTATGCCCGCATTGTGGCGGATCGCGCCCGCCTGCGTCGGCTCATCGAGGCTGCCGGCACCATCCTCTACGATGCCTATCACTGCGGACAGGAAGCAGACACCGCCAAGGATGTCATTGACCAGGCCGAGATGGCCATTTTCGACATCGCCCAGGAAGAACAGATCGGCGAACCCGAGCGTCTCAAGGAGTTGTTGCAACAGCAGATCGAGCTGATTGAGCAGGCCGAAGGGCGCGGCATCAGCGGCATCGCGACGGGGTTCGACGACCTCGACAAGATGCTCAGCGGCCTGCAACCCGGCGAGATGATCATCATCGCAGCCAGACCCTCAATGGGAAAGACGGCCCTGGCGCTCAACCTGGCCGAGCAGGTTGCATTCGGCGGGCGCACCCCCTGGTCTGCAAGCAAGGGAGCAAAGCCCGTTCCAGTGGGCATCTTCAGCCTTGAAATGGCGCGCGGCTCGCTGGCACAACGCCTGCTCAGCGCTCGTTCAGGCATCGACACCCACAAGCTGCGCACCGGTGCACTGACCATGGACGAATGGCAAAAGCTCAGCGATGCTGCAGCCGAGCTGTACGAAGCGCCCATCTACATCGACGACACGCCGGGCATGACTGTGCTCAATCTGCGCGCCCGTGCACGGCGCATGGTTGCCAAACACGGCGTGCGCTGCATCTTCGTCGACTACCTCCAGCTGCTCACCGCGCCCGGCGCCGCCCGCGAAAGCAGGCAGATCGAAGTCTCCACCATCAGCCGACAAATCAAGGC
>RFGK01000093.1 GCA_003697045.1 Planctomycetota bacterium | reverse complement strand
TGGCCGAACTCGGCCCGGATGGTGCTGCGGATGCCCCCTCGCCCGCGCCAGTCGGTCCGCACCTGAAGCCACACCGGCTTCATCAGTGAGACCAGGTCGTCGCGAATGCGATTGGTCACCGCTTCATAAAAAATGCCTTCATCACGAAAGCTCTGGAAGTAAAGCTTGAGGCTCTTGAGTTCAACGCACAACCCGCCGTCGCGCGCACGGGCCGGGCAGAAGCGCACCGTCACCTTGCCGAAGTCCGGATGCCCGGTCTTGGGGCACAGGCTCGTGAACTCCTCGTTGACGTGCTCTATGACAAATGGCTCGTCGGACGGACTTTCAAACGCTTCCAGCAGCTCAGGTTTCGGCATTGCGCCGATGATAGGAGCCGTCGCTCGGGTCTGAACATGCAGATCATCATGCGCCGCCGAACGCGAGCGACTGGTCCGGCTGCACGAAAGTGCCCCTCACGCACGCCGGCTCAGGTGCCCGTGCCTGGGCGGAAAGACAAGTCAATCGCTCCGGAACCGTAGTTGAAGATGCGCCCATGCCCGCTGTCTTGCTCACATGGCGCGGGCACATTGCCGTTGCCTTTCACCCGCCGTATCGACGCACGAGCTCGACGATGCGTGTCTGTCGCGGCTCGATCTGCAGCGACTTGCGCAAGGCGGCAATCGCCTGCTCGCGCGCCCGGGTGTCCTTCTGTTCACTCCACAGGTAACGGTTGAGCAGACACACGCCGATGCCGTTGTGCGCCGGATAGTACGAAGGGTCCATGTTGACCGCCTCGGTGAAGAACTGAAGCGCCTGGTCATAGCGGCGAAGCTTGAACATCGCCTTGCCCATGCGCTCATACGCAGCCGGCGAAGGCTCAATGCGGATCAACTGATCGAGCGTCGAAGCCATTTCGCCATACCGCTCAAGATACCCCAGCGCGTCGGCCATGCTGAGCAGCAGCTCCGGGCCCAGCTCCATCAGCTCGGCTGCCTGCTGATATTCGGTCACCGCCGCTTCGTACCGCCCAAGGGCTGCGTACACCCCCGCCAGGTTTGCCCGCGCCGGACCCGAATCCGATCGCAGCGCCACCGCCCGCTGGGCATACGGCATCGCCTGCACCGGTTCATCCAGCTGCAGATAGGCAGAAGCCAGGTTCAGGTTGGCCTCAAAATCGTTCGGACGAATCGCGAGGGCGCGCAGATAGGCGCGAATTGCCTCCTGCACGCGATCGAGCAGTTGAAGCGTCAGCCCGTGATAGAACTGCGCGTCAAAGTTGCGAGGCTCGATCTTCGCAGCAGCGGCATAGCGCTGCTCTGCGGCAACAAAATCCCCCTTCTCGCGGTAAATGTCACCCGCACCGAGATAGGCAACCGTCATCAACGGATTGGTGTCAATCACGCGCTCAAACTCGGCAAGCGCGCGATCCAGGTCGCCCTCATGGCGATACGCTTCGGCACGAACAAGCGCTTCGGCAGTCAACGCGGACGGAGCCGCTGCCACATCGACGCGAGGTGCACGTCCCGTGCTGAAAGCGGGGCCCTGCCGCCGGGCTGTGGAATCTCGATTGGCACACCCTGCCAGAGCGGCAACCAGCACCAGGCCGGTCGCCAGCATCGCCCGCATCACTTGCTGCATGATCCTGCTCCTCGTCGCTCCCACCCATATTGGCGGGTACGTCGGGCTTGTCTGCCCGGTTCGCCCGGCTTCTGGTATCGGCTTGGACCGGACAGAGACATCCACGTTTTGAGGAGTCGTTCGCCCGTTTCGACGCCGATCGGCCTTTGGGTCAAGCGTAGGATGCTCCATCATGAGCCAAGGACCTCTTGCCGGGCGGATTGCGATTGTCACCGGTGCCAGCGCCGGAATCGGGGAGTCGACAGCGCGTCACCTCGCGCAGGCCGGGGCCCGCGTGGTCCTCAACGCCCGCCGGGCCGAGCGACTGGAGGCCCTTGCCGAATCGATCAACGCCGCTGCCGGGGCCGAAGCTGCCGCAACATGTCCGGGCAACTGCGCCCAGCCTCAGGTGATCGACGCCATGTTTGAGACGGCGCGGACGAGCTTTGGAGGCTCGGCCGATCTGGTCGTCGTCAACGCCGGGCGTGGACTCGAAGGCTCGGTGCTCACCTCCGACCCCGCTCAGTGGGAAGAGATGATCGAAACCAATCTTGTCGGAGCAGCCAGGCTCATGCGCGCCGCGTCCAACGAGATGACTGCGAACGCAGAACCGCTCGATCGGCCGCGCGACATCGTCGTGCTCGGTTCGGTCGTCGGACGAAACGTCAGCCCGTTCAGCTCGATGTACGGCTCGACGAAGTTTGCCGTGGCCGGCCTGACCGAGGGCCTGCGCCGCGAAGTGGCAAGCCGGGGCGTGCGCGTCACGCACATCATGCCGGGATTTGTCGTCAGCGAGTTTCAGGGCGTCGCCGGCTACGACCCCAAGTGGGTCGAGAGCGTCTTCGACAAGATCGGCCCGGTGCTCGAGCCTGACGACGTCGCCCGTGCGATCGTCTTCGTTGCCCAACAACCGGCACACGTGCACCTGAGCGAGGTGATGATCCGCCCGACCAGGCAGGAATATCCGTAACGGCGGTCGATGACGCAGCCAAAGCGCGCAGCCGCGCCCGCAGGCCGGCTCGAAAAAGACAGGAACGGATAAGCCTTGCCCGCGCGCATGAGTCAGAGGCGGGCATGGCCTGCCTTTCGGTCTGCTGCCCTTGAACTGCCCCAACCCGGTCAGAGTCGACAAGACAAGGTACGATGGTAGTGTGAAGCACCCGGCCAACCACATTTTCGAACACACGCCCGAGAGTCTGGGAGAGTGGTGCTACCAGCGCGACATGCCGCGGTATCGTGCTCGTCAGATCCTCGAGTGGGTCTATCGCCAGGGTGTGGTCGATCCGCAGCGGATGACCAACCTCGCCCGGGCCGACCGTGATCTGCTCACCCGGGAGATGACCTTTCTCTCCGGCGCGATCATGGCACACCGCATCGCCACCGACGGCACACAGAAGCTGCTCATCGAATGGGACGACGGCGAAAGCCCTGGACGCACGGAGGCGAGCCTTGACACCATGGAGACCCGGGCACTGCCCATCTCGGGTGCTCCGGCCGGCGACCCGACCCGGCAGATCGAGTGCGTGATGATTCCCGCTGCCGATGCCAGGCGCAAGACCGCGTGCGTATCGAGCCAGGTCGGGTGTCCGGTGGGCTGTCGGTTCTGCGCGTCCGGGCTGGGCGGTCTGGACGGCAATCTCTCGGCCGGTCGAATCGTCGAGCAGGTCTGGAGGCTCTCGCGCCTGCCCGAGATCGAGCGCATCACCAATGTGGTGTTCATGGGCATGGGCGAGCCTCTCGCAAACTTTTCCGCCGTGCTGCACGCGGTGAGAACGATCGCCGCGGGTTGGGGCATGGGGATCAGCGCACGGAAGATCACGATCTCGACAGTGGGCCTGCACCAGGCAATCGAGCGCCTCGCCGATGAGCTTGAGTTGCCGGTGACGCTGGCGCTTTCGCTGCATGCTCCGAACGACGAACTTCGGCGCGAGCTGATTCCTTGGGCCGAGTTTACGACCATTGCGCAGTTGCTCGCCGCGTGCGAAATGTGGTTTGAAAAGACGGGGCGTGAGATCACGCTCGAGTACATCCTTCTCGGCGGGGTCAACGATCAACCCGAGCACGCCGAGCAGCTGGCAGAGGTGGCGCGTTCGCTGCGGGCCAACGTCAATCTGATTCGATACAACGAAGTCGAGGCGTTGCCGTTCAAGCGTCCGGCCGATGCTGACGTGGTCGCATTCGAACGAGTGCTGCGTGCGCGCGGGATCAACAGTCACTTGCGCGCAAGCCGCGGGCGCGACATCGCCGCCGCCTGCGGCCAGTTGCGACACGAACACAATACAACGAACAAGCGATGATGCCTGGCGAACCTGCGCACCGGCTGCCACAGTGGATGCTCGAGTTTCAGTCGTTCGGGCCGCTGCATCTTCTCACCGCATCCGGGCTGATCGCGCTGATGCTGGCAGCCTTGCTCCTCGGCAGGCGCTGGCGCGGCTCCATACGCGAGCAGATCCTTCGCCGCGGGTGGATCGGTTTCACGCTCATCTGGCAGGCCTACGCGGTCATCTGGTATCTTCTGCCCGCCAACTTTGATCTGCGCGAAAGCCTGCCGCTGCACGTCTGCGATCTGGTCGCGTGGATCGCGCCCTTTGCCCTGCTGACACAACGACGGCTGCTTCGTTCACTCCTGTTCTTCTGGGGCCTGGGACTGTCCACGCAAGCCTTCGTCACTCCAGTCGTCAGCGAAGGGGTCGATTCGATGCACTTCTGGCTGTTCTGGGTGGGCCATACGCAAATCGTCGGCTCGGCCGTTTATGACGTGGGAGTGCTCGGCTATCGCCCGCGCTGGCGCGACTACCTCCAGATCACCATCGTCAATCTCGTGTGCATCGGGCTGATCTTGCCCTTCGACCTGCTGATCGACGCGAACTACTGGTACATCGGCCGCTCACGACCGGACCATCCGACCCTGCTCGATGCGCTCGGCCCCTGGCCCTGGCGCGTGCTGTGGATGGTCCTCATCGCACAGAGCGTGCTGGCCGTATTGTGCTGGGTGTTCAACTCAGGACAGTGCACCAAGCCTCCGCAGCGGCCGATACACTCGACGCAATGATTGCCATCGTCCTGTCGCTTCTGCCCGCAGCGTGCGCGCTTGCCAGCGTAACGACATGGCTCGTCCTGCGCGCCAGCCGTCGACTTGGGGCGTTTGACTCGCCGCCACTGCCCGGGCAGATCAAGGCTGCGCATCGAAAAGTTCCCAATACCGGCGGCATCGGAATCTTCGTCGGCGTGGCGCTTCCGATGCTCGCAGGTCTGCTTGCCGTACCAATCGCGCCATCCCTCGCAGATACCCTTCCCGAAGCGCTTGTTCCGCACCTGCCGGGCATGCACGAACGACTGGGCATGGGGGCAGCACTGCTCGGATCGCTGATCCTGCTGCACGTGATGGGTCTGGTCGATGACCGTCGCCCGCTGGGTCCGTTCGTCAAGCTGGTCGTCATGGCCGTGCCGGCCGTGGTGCTGGCATGGTTCTTTGATACGCGCCTGCTCACGCTGCTCGATGCGCACGTCGGGGGTTCGTGGGCGTCGATCCTCATCACGGTTGTGTGGTTCGTAGCCGTGACCAATGCGTTCAACTTCATCGACAACATGGACGGGCTGGCTGCCGGCGTCGCGGCCGTGGCAAGCGCCTGTCTGCTCGCCACCACGCTGATCGGCGGGCAATGGTTCGTCGCAGCCGTGCTCGCGCTCACCCTGGGAGCCTCGCTCGGATTTCTGGTATTCAACTTTCCGCCGGCACGCATCTTCATGGGCGACTCGGGCTCGCTGGTGCTCGGATTCCTGCTGGCATTTCTGACCGTGCGCGCAACCTACCTTCACGACGGCAGCACGACACCTCCGGCACACGCGGTGTTTACGCCCGTCGTCATTCTCGCAGTGCCGCTCTATGACCTCGTGTCTGTCGTGATCATCCGGCTCAGCCAGGGCAAAAGCCCGTTCGTCGGCGATTTGCAGCACTTTTCGCATCGCCTGGTCAAGCGCGGCCTGTCACGCCGAGCCGCTGTCGTCGTCATCTGGGGATTCACGCTGGTCATCGGAATCTCAGGCATCTTCCTCCCCAGCCTCCAGACGTGGCAGGCCGTCCTCGTCGGCGTGCAAACGGCACTCGTGCTGACGGTCATCGCCATCTTCGAGCGCGCAAGCTCGGCAAGCGCAAACGGAGGGCAACCTTGAGCCCGCCGGACGAATCCAGGCACGACACCCGCCGCAACACCATGTTGTGGCTCGGCACGGCGCTGGTGCTCGTGCCCACGCTTGTGCGCATGGCCGTGACGATCGACCCCATGCCCACATGGGAATCCGACCCACTGGTCATGTGGATTCCGCCCGCGGGCATCGGCCCGTTGGGCTCACTCGTGCTCGACTTGTTCACGATCGCGGGCTGTGCCGTCGTGCTCGTTGCGACACCGCTTCACATTGCCACGATTCCCGCAGCGTTGGCACTGCTCGGAAGCGCCGGCGTGTTGATCCATGCGGCCAGCCAACCCAAGCACGCGGACGTCGGCATGCCCTGGGTCGCGGCAGTGTGCGCCGCACTTGCGATGGTCCACCTGCCGGATCGATCTTCGATGCGGGCTGCGTGCATCGCGGGAGCAATGGGCATGTTGGCATTGCTGGCTGGAAAGGCCGCGGTGCAAGTGTTCGTTGAACACCCGCAGACCGTCGCCGCATATGAACAGACGCGCGAGACATTTCTGACAAGCCAGGGTTGGTCGCCCGATTCGATCATGGCAAGAAACTACGAACGCCGCCTCTACCAGCCTGAGGCGACGGGCTGGTTCGGGCTTTCCAACGTATTCGGTTCGCTCGCCGCCGCCTGGATCGCTGCCTCCATCGTCGCCTTGGCGCTGATGATCCAGAGCCGGGCGCGATCGCGTCGCGCCTGTCTTGCAATCGGGGCGATGGTGCTGCTCGCTGCTGGCGCTCTCTTGCTGTCCCGATCAAAGGGAAGCGCCGGCGCAGCGATTCTGGCAGTGGTTGCGTTTTTCCTTGCATGGCGATTCAGGAAGCGTGCAGCGCTGGTCGTCGTCGCCGTGCCTCTGATCGTGCTCGCGGGCGTGATCGTGCGCGGGCTCCTCGGCGAACGGCTCGGCGAACTCTCCATCCTGTTTCGCTGGTTCTACATCCAGGGCGCCACCCGCATCTTCCTCGACCATCCGATTCTGGGCGTCGGGCCAGGCGGCTTCAAGGACGCGTACATGCTCGCCAAGCCTGCAATCAGCCCCGAAGAAGTGTCGAGCCCCCACTCGATCTTTTTCGACCTGCTCTCCACCCTCGGGTTGGTTGGCGGCGCGTGGATTCTCTTGTTTGCCTGCGCATGCCGGAGTATCGCCGGCAGAGTCCGCACGGCCGAGACTTCAGAAGAATCGCCGGCACGCCCGTTCGATCGACCCGCCATGCTCCTCGCCGCTGCGTCCATCGGCTTTGCCATCGGACTGTCCGCGTATTTCGAAAGATCGCTGCTCACACCTGAGATGGGGATCGTCCGGGCGCTGGGGCTTGTGCTTGGGCTTGCCATCGCGGCGGGAGTCATTCAGGCACCGAGACAGTCAGCACATATCGTCCGACTTGCTGCTGTTGCCGGCGCGCTGGTCATCCTCGCCCACACGCAAATCGAAGTCACACTGGTCAGTGCGGGCGCAGGACCCATGGCGGCAACGATCATCGCACTCGCATGCGCGCCACCCGCGCGGGCGCGGTGCACGCGATCAAACTCCGGCGGTGCAGCGCTGTTTGCCGGGCTTGCCGTCGCAGCCGGCAGCCTGTTGCTCCCCTCCACCTTCCACTGGTCGGCCGCACTGACCCGCGCTACCGATGCCGTGCGTCCGGTTGGTGAAGCGATTTCGACACTGGACGAAGCGCCACCGAACAGCGCCAAAATGCTTGCGGCACTCGACCGGATCGCACGGCTTGCAGGCACTGCGACGCCTCGAAATGCCTCCGAACTTGAGGCTGCGATTGCCCATGCCCGCACGCGGGCTGCCCTGGCAGCCTTGCCGGAGCTTGAACGCGCCCTCGAGGCCCGCCCCTCACACCTGCCCACGCGACAGGCAGCCGTTCGAATGCACGTAGCGCTCGTCTGGCAAGTGGACGATCCGGCCAAGCGCCAATACCACAGCCGAAGGGCCCTGGAACTGGCGCAACAGGCTGCTGTGATCAACCCGCATTCTCCTGCATCCTGGGGCCTGGTGGCCACCACGATCCAATCCCTGCCCCCAGCCGGAACCTCGCTGGAAGAAGCGATCCGAGCGTGCGAACAGGCTGCCGGCCTCGACCCCCACGGCCTGACCTATCCCCTGAAACTGGTAGACCTCTACGAGCAGACCGGACAAATCGACCAGGCGCGACGTTGGGCACAGCGGGCACTTGAAATCAACGAAAACCTGCATCTGGACCCCATCCGACAGCTCACAGACGCGCAGCGGCGAAGACTTGCGAGCCTCATCGAGCCATAAAGCACCCGCTCCCGCCCCGGGTCTCGAGGTTCCCGGGCCCACGATTTTTCAGAATGCGCCAAACCCGGCCGATGTATCCCCAACTCAGGGTTTGGGACTTGATCCCAGCCTTGGACCGGCTAGGCTTGAGGGTCGAAAGGCCGACCACGGGTGTAGATGCGCCCACCTCGACCGGGCCTGGCTCGGTGTGAGGGGTATTTTGGTCGACTTGGAGTGTGCGCCATGGACGAGGAAGACGACATCGCCTGTCACTGAGCCCGGCGCGCACACCCTCTCGACATCTTGACGCGGCCAGGCCGGGACGGGTTGGCCTTGCATCGCACCACCTCTCCGGGAGGCACCGTGTCTTCCGGGAGTTTGCCCGACAGAAGAGAACAACGCCGGCGGACGTCCGCTCGATCGATCGAGCTGACGTTCCCGGAAAGACGACGACGCACGAGGAATGACCATGGGGACCGACCTGAGTAATGTCCGCAATATCGGAATCTGTGCCCACATCGACGCGGGCAAGACCACCGTGACCGAACGGGTGCTGTTCTACACGGGGAAGAACTACAAGCTGGGCGAGGTGCACGAAGGCACAGCGACCATGGACTTCCTTCAGGAAGAACAGGAGCGCGGCATCACCATCCAGTCCGCCGCAACCACCTGTCCCTGGACACGCAACGGACGTGACTACAAGATCAACCTCATCGACACTCCCGGACACGTGGACTTCACCATCGAAGTGGAACGCTCGCTGCGCGTGCTCGACGGCGCCGTAGCTGTGTTCGACGGAAAGGAAGGCGTCGAGGCGCAGTCCGAGACGGTGTGGCGCCAGGCCGATCGCTACAAGGTGCCTCGCATCTGCTTTATCAACAAGATGGACAAGCTCGGCGCCGACTTTGAGTTCAGTTTCAACTCGATCATCAAGCGACTGGGCGCCAAGCCGATTGCCGTGCAGTATCCCATCGGACACGGCAACGACTTCCAGGGCATCATCGATCTGCTGACGATGAAGGCGTACTTCTTCGACCAGACCGACCTGGGAGCCACGGTCATCGAAAAGCCCATTCCCGATGATCTCGTCGACAAGGCAGCCGAGTGGCGCCACATGCTCATCGAAAACGCCGTGGAGCTCGATGACACGCTCATGGAGCGCTATCTCGAGGACGAAAGCTCGATCACCGACGACGAGATCCGGGCCGCGCTTCGCAAGGGAACAATCGCCCGCGTGTGTAATCCGATCTTCTGTGGCTCGGCACTGAAAAACATCGGCGTGCAGCGACTGCTCGATGGTGTGATCGATTACCTGCCCAACCCGCAGGAAGTGGCCGAAGTGCAGGGCGTCGACCCGAAGGATCCGGACAAGAAGCTCAGCCGTCCTCACGATGATGCGGCGCCTTTCAGCGCGCTGGTGTTCAAGGTCGTGGCCGACAGCCACGGCGACCTGACCTATGTCCGCGTGTATTCGGGTGTGCTGAAGAAGGGCGCGCGCGTGCTCAATCCGGTCAACGGCAAGCGCGAAATCGCAAGCCGTATCTTCGAGATGCACGCCAAGGATCGACTGGCGCTGGACCAGGTCGGAGCGGGCAACATCGTGGCGCTGGTGGGCATCAAGGACTCCATTACGGGCGATACGCTCTGCGACCCGGACGATCCGATCGTGCTTGAGCGCATGACCTTCCCCGAGCCGGTCATTTCCATGTCGATCGAGCCAAAGACGGCCGAAGACAAGAAAAAGCTCTCCGAAGCGCTCGTGACCGTGCGGCGTGAAGATCCCTCGTTCCGCTCGGAATACAACGAAGAAACCGGGCAGACGATCATCTCGGGCATGGGTGAGCTGCACCTGGAGATCATCAAGAACAAGATCGTCCGCGATATGAAGGTCAACGTCGACGTGGGCAAGCCCCGCGTGTCGTACCGTGAAGCGATCCTCGGGCCGGCGGAGAACTGCCGCGGCCTGTTCAAGAAGCAGACCGGCGGACGCGGACAGTTCGGCGATTGCACGATCAACATCGAGCCGTGCACACCCGAGCAGGCTGCTGAGGAAGGACTCAAGTTCGACGACAACATCGCCTTTGTCAATGCGATCGTCGGCGGGGCAATTCCCAAGGAGTTCATCCCGTCCGTGGAAGCGGGCATCCGGCAGACGGCCAAGAGCGGGATCTCCGCGGGCTATCCGCTCATCAATGTCAAGGTGACGCTGGTGGACGGGAAGTACCACGAAGTCGATTCGAGCCAGGTCGCGTTTGAACAAGCCGGTCGATTGGCGCTGCGCGAAGCGGTGACCAAGGCCGGATCGGTCCTGCTCGAACCGATCATGAAGGTCGTCATCACCACCCCCGAGGAATACCTGGGCAACATCACCGGTGACCTTGCCAGCCGACGGGGCATGATCCTCGACACCGAAGACCGCGGCAGCGTCAAGCTCGTCACGGCCGAGGTCCCGCTTTCAGAGATGTTCGGATACACGACCACGCTTCGCGGGCTCAGCCAGGGCCGCGCATCAAGCGTGATGGAGTTTCAGAAATACGCCCCGATGCCTGCCAACCTTCAGCGTGAAGTCATTGAAACCGGCGCGTAGGAGTGACCCATCCCGCATTTCAAAGGGTCGTCCCGACCGGGACGATCCTTTTTCATGCGCATCAGGCGCGATCGTCAACCCTTGTGCCCGACCCGGCCGACCTTTCTCACAGATCTCGGCTCCATCGCCGAGCCCATTGCCCGAAAGACAAGTTCGGAATAACCTCGGGTGGACCCTTGCGACGTTGGGAGACTCTTGATGAGCAACCGATTCCAGACCGTACTTCTCTTCGGCGCCCCCGGCGCAGGCAAGGGAACCCAGGGCAAGATTCTCGGGCAGATCCCTGGCTTCTTTCACCTCTCCTGCGGCGACGTGTTCCGAAGCCTCGACATCAACTCCGAACTCGGCAAGATCTTCCGTGAATACTCCTCGCGCGGAGAACTGGTGCCCGACGACGTAACCGTCAAAATGTGGGCCCAGAACATCCATGCCCAGACCGTGCTGAGCATCTACAAGCCGCACGACGACCTGCTCATCCTCGACGGCATCCCGCGCAGTGTGAACCAGGCCAAGCTGATGGAAGAGCACATCAATGTGCTCAAGATCATCCACCTGGTCTGCACCGACAAGGACAAGATGATTGAGCGCCTGCAGCGTCGGGCTCTCAAGGAAAATCGCCACGACGACGCCAAGGAAGAGGTCATCCAGCGACGCTGGGAGATCTACGAGCAGGAGACGCGGCCCGTGCTCGACTATTACCCGGCCAGCATCATCAGTGAGGTCAACGCCATCGGCTCGCCCGCCGCGGTGCTCCAACACGTGCTCGAAGTCGTCGTGCCCGCGCAGGAAGCCCACTTTCACAACCCCGTCGACGGGTCGCCGAACACATAACCCCCCATCGTCCCTCAAACGGACGAAGATCACCCCTGCAGGCTTGCACAGCACACCGAGAACGAGTCCCCGCGGCCCCGGCGCGGATGGCTATCCCGCGATGGGTCGGCTTGACTCCACGGGGTGGTCCTGGATCGCGATCGGGTTCGTCGGGCTCGTGTTGACTGTCTCGCCGGGCATGGGGCTGAACCGTGAGCCGTAGAGCTGGATGCGACGGTTCTTCGTCGGGCTGCCGAACCACGCTCTCAGCATCGGCTCAATGAGCAGGATGATCACCACCAGCACGAGGTTGGCGATGAGCATGGGAACCAACCCGGTCTGCCCGAAGTAGACCATGAAGCTGGTCATCACGACAACCGCCAGCGCAATGGGAATCAGGCTCTGCCAGCCGAGCATCATGACCTGGTCGTAGCGAATACGCGGCAGGGTCCAGCGAATGACCATCATGAAACTGATCAACAAGGCAATCTTGACCGCGAACACGAGGCACTTGACCACCGCCGCGGTAAACGTGACCGACGCCGGATCTGTCAACCCGATGAAAGGCAGGTGATAGCCGCCCAGGAACAGCAGGGCAAAGAACGCGCTGCTCGTGATCATGTGAGCGTATTCGGCAAGGAAAAACAGCGCAAAGCGCATCGCGCTGTATTCGGTGTGGTATCCCCCCACAAGCTCCTGCTCTGCCTCGGCGTTGTCAAAGGGGGCGCGGTTGGCCTCGGCCAGCGCACAGGTGAAGAACAGCACGCACGCGATCGGCTGACTGAAGATGAGCCACCCGTGCTCCATCTGGTAATCGATGATGCCCTGCGGCATGACCGTACCCGTCAGCAGCAGCACCGAGAGCAGACTGAGCCCCAGAGGAATCTCGTAGCTGATCATCTGGGCCGTCGATCGAAGCCCGCCGAGGAAGGAGTACTTGTTGTTGCTGGCCCACCCGCCGAGCGTGATGCCGTAGACCCCCACCGAAGCCACCGCGAGAAGATAGATGATGCCCACGTTCACATACGCGCCCGTCACGTGGATAATCCCGCCCGGTTCATCGCCCAGAGCCCACACCGCCAGATCTTCAAGCCAGAGCGAACGGAGCAGCCAGCCGATCACGGGAAGATCGAACAGCGCCCACTCGGAAACCGGCGGAAACTCCCACATGCCTCCCCACGGGATGACCACAAAGCCGATCAGCGCAGGCGTGATGATCAACACCGGCGCCAGCGTAAAGAGCACCTTGTCGACCTTCGAAGGCGTGTAGTCCTCCTTGAGAAGGAACTTGAGCCCGTCCGCAAGAGATTGTCCAAGCCCAAACTTGCCCTTGAGAAACGCAAGGGCAGGCTGTCCGAAGTCGAAGCCCGTGCGGTTCGGTCCGATCCGATCCTGAATGTACGCCGAGATCTTCCGTTCGAGGTAGATGAGATACGCCGTCCCAAGCAGCATGACGTTGGCAACGATCAGCATGACGTGGATGCTGACGAACAGCTGGCTGGTGATGATGTCGCGCAGGGAATCGAGCATGGCTTGCATAGGGCAGGAAGTGTAGGAGCCGTGCCCCGGCGTCGCATCGACCGCTTCAGCGGGCCGCGTGCAATACCGCTTCTGTCACCTGCCCCGCCTCGTCGACCGGGCTGTACCGCATTTCCAGCCCATCCAGTGTGTCACAGACCTCGGTGATGCTGACCGTCCGGGCGTCCGGTCGGCTCATCAGCACCGACTGGTGAAGACGATTCGGCCAGCGGTGGTGGTGATAGGCATCCTGAGCCTGCGGCGTGGCGCCAGCCTGGACAACCATTTCCTCAAACAGCGGCACTCGATCACCCACCACCTCGTCGCCCAGCCCCGAACTGACAAAAACCGCCGGCAACGCATCATGCCGCACCCGCACAAGCGCCTCCCCATCCCAACGTGCTTCACACAGACTCACCTGCCCACGATCGTCCCGGCCGACCGCGATGAGCCGAAAAGGCACAAAACGCGCCATCTGCAACGTCCTGAGACGACTGATCGCATCATCGGCATCCTCCGCGTCAATCAGCGCGGGAATGATGCGCCCGCGAGAAATCGACCTGGCCGGCTCCGCGGGCATCGCCTTGAAGTTGAAGTTGAGCAGGCACAACGTCAAACCCGGCCGTGCCGCAACCCACGTCCCGCCGCCACACGGATCAAACGGACCGATCGCAGCCCTCCCCCACTGAAAGGGAAACTCGGCCGATGCCCGAGCGCGCTTCTCGTCGCGGTTGGTCAGGAGCCGAAAACCGCCGGACAACTCGATGATCGACACGGTACACACGACTCAGCTCTGTCCCAGAAAGTTCAGCGTCGAGGGTGCCACGCCGAACTCGTCGGGCGTGTCCACGCCAAACTCGGCTGCGATCGTCTTGATCATGGCATTGTGGTGAATGGCGTGATGACTTGCAAACGCCAGCTCACGCCCGACGGTTGAATCAAGCTCGGCCTCGGCACCATCTCCAGCCAGCATGATGCGAATGCGCACCGGCGCACGCAGCCCCTCTTCTCCGAGCGCCGCGACACGACGACGCAACTCGCTCACCGCGTCAAGCGCCGCACCCCGGTCGGATTCGATCGGAACATTCCGCTGCCGGCGGTCATAGTCCACACTCTCGGCACGCTCATATCCATCAATCAGCGCGCGATAGTGGTCCAGCGTGTGCCGCAGATGCTTGCCGATCGTACCCCCCCGCACACATTCCGAATCGCGCGAGAAAATATCGTCGGGAACGGCCTCGATGAGTGCGGCACATTGCGACAGAATACACTGGGCCTGCTCGGCAACTCCCATGATGCTCTTCATTCGATGCTCCAATCCCCCGCAGCCGGGCTCATGGTACGCACGGCACCCCGATGAGCCAGCCGCGGCTCCAGGTGAATCGGACACTCGACCGGATCGGAAAAGTGCCCAATTGCCAACTTTATTGCCCGATCAAGCCCAAATCCGGAAGGGAATAAACACCCCGCTCATCTCGTTGACCAACGATCAGAGGCGATCGTGCAACCACAGTAAACGAAAGGAACTCCCCGTGATCAGAACCACTGCACTTGCCGTGCTGACCCTTGCCGCAAATGCCTGCTGGGGCCAGGACGACGCCCGAAAGATCATCGAGCACCTCAGCGAGCACTACCGAAACGTTCAGGGCTGCTCAGTCACGCTCACCATGGATGTGGAGTTTCCGGATGGCGCCCCGTTCGGAATCGGCGACATGGACCAGACCAGCTACGCCAGTGTGCTCAAGCCCAACATCTTTGCGTTCTGGCCGGGCGACAAGCCCGCACCGATGGGCATGCCGGTCGTGCGCGTGATGTGCGACGGAAAACAGCTCGTCACCGCCATGCCGAACGAAGCCTTGTACTCATCCGAAGACGCCCCGGCCACACTGGCCGAGCTGGTGACCGAGCCCGACCCTGAATCGATGATGCCCGCGCATGCGTGGGAGATGATCGCCGGCGCCCAGATGGTCATCGACCTGATGAGCGATGTCCCCGACAAGGGCATCGTCAAGATGCTCTCCCAGGCCGAGTACAAAGGCGTGCAGGGCGAAGACGCTCAGGCAAGACACGTATTCCTCGCAACTGAGCAGGGAGAGTTCGGCCAGAGCACGAAGCTCGAAATCTTCGTCGCGGCAGGGGACAAGCCCTGGGTGACCGCGATCAAGCCGCAAATCGACCAGGCACAGCAGCAGATGTTCGGCAAAATCGACATCACGCTGCGATTCGATGACTGGAAAGCAATCGAAGCCCTGCCCGAGGCGGCCAGGTTCAAGATTGCCGACGAGTGGAAAAAGGTTGACAACGTCATCGAGGCCGCCATGAACGGCCTGATGACCGAAGGCCCCGATGACCTCGGCGATGAACCCCGCGATGACGGGCCGGATCAACCCAAACCCCCCGCAGCCGACAAGGGAAATCCGGCACCGGACTTCACGCTGACCACGCTTGACGAATCCACCTTCACACTCTCTTCGCTCAAGGGCAAGGTCGTCGTGCTGGACTTCTGGGCCACCTGGTGCGGGCCCTGCGTCCGCGCGCTTCCGACCGTCACCAGCGTCACCGCCGACTATGCCGACAAGGGTGTGGTCTTCGCCGCCGTGAACCTGCGCGAAAAGCCCGAACGGGTCCGGAAGTTCATGGCCGACAAGGAATGGAGCTTCAACGTGCCCATGGATACGGACGGCAGCATCGCCCAGGCGTATGGCGTCACCGGCATCCCCCACTCGGTCATCATCGACAAACAGGGCATCATCCGACACATCCACGTCGGATTCGGCGGCGCCAAGCAATACGAAGCCCAGCTCCGCGCAGAACTCGACGAACTGATCAAGGAATAGCTGAATCCGCTTGATTCAGAATGACGGAAGAGCCGGGTTCATCCCGGCTCTTTTCATTGACTCCTGCACAATCCCCAGGCCCCTGCGCCGGCAATCAACCCACCGAGCCATCACATCTGTGCAGGCTCCCGGCGCCCGGACTCCTGCCTGACCACCTCGCTGAGGACGGACTCGATCAACTCGCGGTTGTTGGCACAGCGCGGACACTTGTGCTGTCCGCCCAGCTTGCCACGCGACTCCATCCACCGATGAAACGTCCCCGCCGGCAAGACCGTGATCGTCGGAGGCCCCATCCCCAGGTCGTTCGTCCGCTTGGTCGTGTAATCGACGTTCTGCGCCTTGAGCGCACGATCGAAAGCATCCGCAAAGGCAGTCACTGCCTGCCCGGAGTCAGGCCGATTGAACTCGATCGCAAGCTCGAGCCCGGCCTTCTGATCGGGCCCGGGGTACACCGGCGCTGCTGTGAACTCGCCCACTTCCACGCCCGTCGCCCTGGCTGCCTCTGTCACCGCGTTTTCGATGTGTTCGACAATGATGTTCTCACCGAACGCGTTGATGAAATGCCGGTGTCGGCCCACGATCCTCAACCGGCAAGGCCCGGTCCCCACACGATCATCCAGAGAGTCCGGCACATCGTCACACTCAACCACATCGCCGAGCACATACCGCCACAAGCCGGCGCACGTGCTCAGCACCACAACATACTTCTGCCCCCGCTCGAGCTGGTCACACGTCAACGCCACCGGGCTCGGATCATCGATCCACTCAAGCGGCACAAACTCCATGAAGTTCCCGATATCAGCGCACAAACGCAGCCCCGGATCGCCCGGCCGATCCTGAATCGCAACGAACGCCTCGCTGGCCGGATAAAGCTCAAGCCGGTGCGGCAAGTCCTTCTCCCGATCGCCCGTGACGATCTCGTTGATGCGACTCTCAAACGGGGCGTACTTGACACCCCCGTGGACGAATATCTCAAGATTCGGCCAGACGTCATAAATGCAGCGCGCCGGGCGCCCGAGCCCGCGCGCCATCTCCAGCACGCGCGTCATGAGCACCAGCGCCCAACTGGGCATGCCGCTGATGAAGCGGATGTCCTGTTCGAGCGTGAGCTTGGCCATCACTTCGATCTTCGCCGGCCAGTCGTCCATCAACGCCACGCGAGGCCCGGGCGAATAGATCGCACTGATCGGCCAGCGAATCAGGGGCGAAACGATGCCCGACAGATCACCCGTGCGCACGCCATGCTCGTTTTCCTTCAGATCACTCGAGCCGCCGAGAAAAAGGCAACGCCCCGAGCAGATGCGAGGCAGGCTGATGCCACGCAAATGCATGTACGCAAAGATGTCCAGACTCGCGCGATAGTTGGAGCGAAGCATCTCCTGCGAAACCGGGATGTACTTGTCGCCGGCCGTGGTCCCGCTGGTTTGCGCAAAATCGCGCACCTTCCCCGGCCAGAGCACGTTGGGCTCGCCGCACTCGCGCATTCGCGCAATGGTTTCCCGAAAGCCGTACCAGTCGCTGATGGGGACCGCGGCGCGATAGGCCCCGATCAGCGCAATCGGATCGTTGATCGCAGCAATCTTCTCAAACTCATGCTGACGCCCGAACTCCGTCGCCGACGCTCGCCGCAGCAACCACCGGAGTTGCTCGACCTGGATGCGCGCCGTGTTGGCACGCCACCATTGAACATCGGCCAGCCTGTGTGATCGCGGCGCGATGCGCGCGGTCAACGCCGCGCCGACTGCCGCGGTCCAGTGCCACGACCCGTGCCCCCTGTGCCCATGCCCCGACATGGCTTACTCCAACTGCTCGAGCCGATCGGCAAAGTCGAGCATCGCCCGCGCAAACTCCGCCGGCGCTTCAATCATCGGCGCGTGCCCACACCGATCGATCCAGAACAACTCCGCGTTCGGCATCAGGTCGAGAAAACCCTGAGCCGCAGACGGCGGCGTCACGACGTCGTTGCGCCCCCAAATCAACAGCGTCGGCGCCTCAATATCCCCGATCTGGTCCCCCAGATGATTCCGCCGCGCCGATCGACTCAGCCTGACCATCGCCCGAGCACCAGATCGTTTCGACAGCGCTTCGTGCGCGCGATCGACATCTGCCTGACTCATCTTGGCGCGATCGTAAAACAACTCGGCAATCTTCTCCTCAAGCCACTCGCGGCTCGGCCGCACCGGAGCACCCTTCACAAAAGTTCGCTCAAACAACCCACTCGAACCGGCAAGCACAAGCCCACGCACCATGTCCGGTCGCCTCAACGCAGTCCGCAAGGCCACATGCCCACCGAACGAGTTGCCCACCAGAACGACCGGCTCACGCACATGCTCGGTCAGATACTGCACCGTCAACTCGGTCACACCCTGAATCGAGCAGTCCTGCCCGCTCAAACTCAACAGCGGCAACTCCAGCGTGCGACAGGCGTACCGATGCCCAATGCGCTCGACCACGCCTTCCCAGTGCTCGTTGAGTCCGACCAGCCCATGCAGAAAAACAACCGGATGCCCCTGCCCGGACATGCCCACGTTGGCCGGTATCTTGTTCTGCGAAGCCCCGGTCAGCGTGATCTGCTCTTGCTGCAGTTTGGGCGCGCCGACTCCCGACTCCGACTTGATCGGTAGAACGCTCAAATCAGCCTCCTGATCCCACCATGGTATCGCACACAAGGCGGGCAGGCAGGCTCAGTCACAGCATTTGTTTGCATTTGCCAACATCAATCGTTTTCGGCTGAATCTTGAGAATCGGGCGATTTTGATTGATTTGACCCTTCCCCCTCGCTCGGCGCCGACCCCAGCCGCTCCAGACTGCGCTTCTGCGCCGCAATCGCCAGCTGGATCCTCGACAGCTCCTTGCCGGCCAGTTCGCGAAGCGCCGTCAGCTCGTCGAGCGCACGCGTGCGCACCTGCTCAAAGTGTTCACCAAGCCCGCTCTGCTGCTCGGCCAGCTCGTCCAGAAGATCCCGCGCCGAGATGATCTGCTCGAGCAACGCTGTGCTCTGCTCGCACAGCGGCCCGATGGTGCCCTCCATCGATCTGACCAGCTCGTTGCCGCTCTGTTCGAGCACTTCAAGCTTCTCTGCCGAATCACGCACACACGAGCGCAGCTCATCCCGCACGCGCGCACTCAACTCGTGCAGTTCGCGCAGCTCGCGCCCGGTCTGTCCAACCTGACGCTCGAGCGCATCGCCACGCTGCACAAGCATCATCAGGCTGTCAGGCGCAATCTCGTCGCCCGGATTTGAAGGATCAAAACCGAGCAGACGCACCGCCCGCTCGGTGATCAGCTCGATCGCACTGATCTTCTTGGCTGTCTCCGCTGTGACCCCATTGAGCCTGGACATCGATTCGTCCACCTGCTCGATGAAACGCTCGCGGATGCGCTCTGCGCGCTCCTGAAGCTCTTCGGCACGTGATTCGACCTCGCTGATGCTTTGCTCCGCGTCCATCGCAGCCCGTTCGACGCGCTCCTCCATGTGCGAACAGCCCGACTCGACACGCTGCTGCGCTTCCTGGCACGTCTTCTCAACACGCACCTCGGCACTGACACACGCCTGCTCGATACGGCTTTGCATCTGCGACGTGCGCTCATCGAGCGTCGTTGTCAGCGCCTCGGTGGCCGCGACGGCCCGCGCCTCAACCCGAGCGATTTCGGCTGTCAGTTCATCCAGCTTGGCCGTCGCCAGCGAGCTGGTTTCGTCGAGCCCGAGCCGCACCGCCTCGAGCGTGCGCACACTTTCTTCGCTCGCTGCCCGCACGCGCTCGTATCGTTCTTCCACCTCCCGCAATCGGGCCTCGGCCCTGGCGACGGCTTCAGAAATCCGCCGCTCCAGCTCCTCCATGCCCTGCGTGACCAGCGCTTCGATCCTCTCCGGCAGCTGCGAACGATCGGCAGCATGATCGAGCAGCTTTTCCGCCCGCTTGACCCGATCGTCAAGAGTTGGGAGCAGTTTGGCAGTCGTCTCCAGTCGCTCGCGCAGCCTCGCAGCCGTCTCGGTCAGGTTCTCACACAGCTGCCTCGCGTCTTCCGCATCGCCGCGCAAATCGTTCCGTCGCCCATTGGCCTCGCGAATGAGCCCCTTGAGCGACTCCGAATACGCGCGAAAGGCACCCTGATCGAGCACACGAGGCGTCAAGAACACCTCGTCCACCACTTCCTCGCCCTCTTGAAAGGCGCTCGTCCGCGTTCCCGGCTTCGATTCTGGGCTCGTCATCGCTTCCAGCTCCTCGCAGAGGCCTCCTGCCCCTCCCACGATCGGCATACCGGATCATGCAACTTTGGCGCACGACACAGCGCCACTCCCCCGCGCAGGGCTCGCTTACACTCATCTGATGCCTCGTCCTTCTCGCCAGACCCAATCGAATCCCCCAAAGAAGGGAGAACGCCTCCAGCGCGTCATGGCCGAAGCCGGCATCGCCTCGCGGAGGGAGTGTGAAAGGCTCATCGAATCCGGTGCGGTCGAAGTCAACGGCCAGGTCGTGACCACGCTTCCAGTCTTCGTCGATCCAAAGGTCGATCGAATCTGCGTCGACGGCCAGCCCATCCGCAAAGAGCGACAACGCTTGCTCTACATTCTCCTCAACAAGCCCGCGCGCACGCTCACCACGCTCGCCGACGAGCCGGGCGCTGATCGACGCACTGTGATCGACCTGGTCGACCACCCACAAAAGGGTCGTCTCTTTCCTGTGGGACGGCTCGACTACGACACCACCGGGCTGCTCTTGCTCACCAACGATGGCGAGCTTGCCCATCGCCTGACGCATCCCCGCTACGGCGTGCCCAAGACGTACCGCGCCGTCGTGAAGGGATACATCGAAGATGAAGCAGTCGCCGAACTCGAACGTGGGATCTACCTGGCCGATCGCAAGGAGGGCAAAACCACGGGCGCCTCGCGCACCGCCCACGTTGAAGTCCGCATCATCTCGCGCCAGCGTGATCGAACGACACTCGAACTGACGCTGCGCGAAGGACGGAACCGGCAGGTCCGTCGGCTGCTCGCCGCGGTGGGATACCCGGTCAGGAAGCTCGAACGCATCGCGATGGGCCCGTTGTCACTCAAGGGGGTCGCGCGCGGCCGATGGCGCGAGCTGGATCGGCACGAAGTACGGGCGCTCAAGCGAGCTGCGGCCGCAGAATCGGACCGAACGCGCAAACCCAAGCCCAAAGCCTCACCCCCACCTCCCAGGACAGCCGACGAGGACAAACGGTGAGCACGCCTCAGTCCAAACCCGAGTCTGCCCCGACTCTTTCGGAGCGCATTACGCGCGAGCGTGAAGAGATCAACCGCGTGGCCGAGGTCATGCGGGAAGGGCTGCGCGGGCTGTATCGCTCGCAGATCCCCCGCATGGCAGCCGCCCTGTCCTATCGCACGATTTTCGGTCTTGTTCCCGTGCTGGTCATTGTCCTGGTCGTCGCCGGCGCGATCATCCCCGAACAAACCCTCGAGCAGGCGATCTCCGAGGCGCTCGAGTTTACCGGATTGAGCGAAATCGCCATCGAAACCCCTGGGCAGACCCCCGTTTCCGACGAGGCGCTCGCCGAGCCGACCCACCCGGCCGAGATCAACAAGCTCGATCAGTGGATTGCAGACCTGATTGCGCGCATCCGCGAGGTGCCCAAGGCGACGATCGGATTCGTCTCGGCGCTGATCCTTGCGTACGCAGCCATTTCCATGCTTGTTGAAATCGAGCGTGCGTTCAATCACATCTATCGCTGTGTGTCCGGGCGGACGTGGTGGAGCCGCATCACTCTGTACTGGACGATTCTCACGCTGGGAACGATTCTTCTTGGCGCGACGTTCTTTGTCGGACAGCAGTTTCACCACTGGGTCGTCTCGGCCGAGGGTGACGGGTTGATCGCGTGGGTGCGCGTGAACATTCTCGGCTTCCTTGCCACGGCCTCGATCTCGACGCTGCTGCTCACCATTGCATATACGCGCGTGCCCAATACGCGCGTGCAGCTGCGTCCGGCGCTGATCGGAGCTCTGGTTGCAGCGGTTCTCTGGGAAGCGGGCAAGTGGGGGTTTACCCAGTATCTTTCGTATTCAACGGGATATGCCCGATTCTACGGCTCGCTGGCGCTGATCCCGCTGTTCCTGCTCTGGGTCTACATCACCTGGATGATCGTGCTCTTCGGACTTCAGGTCGCCTACGCCCTGCAACACTTTTCGCTCGAAGACGACCGATCCCCCTCCGCCGGCGAAGGACCGACGATCGTTGAACCGGGCATGATTCTCGCCGTCGGGTCGTTTCTGGTCACATGCTTTCGGGAAGGAAAGCCCGCCCGGACCGAAGACATTGCACAGGCAATCGGCCTGCCTGCTTCCATCTGCGCGCGCATGATCGAGGCGCTGCGCGCCGAGGGCGTCATCCATGCGCTGGCTGACGATCACGATGCATTCTGTCTGGCCCGTCCGCCCGAGTCGATCGAAGCCCGCTCGCTCGTCGCGGCGGCCGAACGGGACGTGGGATACCCCCCGCCTGAACACCTGAGACAAATGCGAATCGCAGCTGCCCAATCGCTCGGCAGGAAAACCCTGGCCGATATTTGTTGCCCCGGCGAATCAAGCTGAGTGAAACCCGGAACCGGCCCGCACAGGGCGGATTGTCCCGCTGATTCGGCACCTGCCGACTCCGGAGCGCACCGGTCCAAAGCCCGCATCGACGCGGGCGCGGAAGTGCCCGGCTGCGACCGGGCGGATTCCGGGATTTACCCTGTCTTTTTGCCTACACTCGCCGTTACCCACCATGCAGAGTCAGCGTCTGACCGAGTTTTCGATCTATCTTGCTCAGCGGCCCGGCGAACTTGCCGGTCTTCTCGAAGCCGCTGCCGCCGCATCGGTCAACATCCTCGGGATCAGCGTCAGCGAATACAAGGATCGCGGACTGGTCAAGCTCATCGCCGAGCCTGAGGAAGCCTTGCGCCATGTCTGTGAGTCGCTCGTCGAGGCCGGAGTCGGGCCGGTGGTGGAAAGTCCCGTCATCGCGTTCGATATCGAAAATCGTCCGGGCGCCCTGCGTGACGTGGCGGTCGGTTTGGCCGATGCCCGCGTCAACATTCAGCATGTCTACCTGACGGCACCTGGTGCGGATCGCCCAAGCCGGGCGGTGATGCGGGTCGATGACCTCGACCGGGCCGAGCAGGCGATCGCCGCGCTCGAGTGGCCGGACCATGCGACTGAATGATCGGCTGGAACATCCCAACGCATCCGCATAGACTTGCCTCGACCGGGAGGCCGAGTTCATGGGCATCGAAGCTGCTCTTTCCACCGATACTGTCCTGACCACGAGTTTGCAACGGGTCATCAACTGGGCCCGGCGGTCCTCGATCTGGCCGATGCCCTTTGCCACGGCGTGCTGCG
Organism: Planctomycetota bacterium; assembly: GCA_003697045.1. Taxonomy (GTDB): domain Bacteria; phylum Planctomycetota; class Phycisphaerae; order Phycisphaerales; family UBA1924; genus J022. The sequence goes on along the minus strand of RFGK01000093.1, from coordinate 5,677 downwards.
GGATTGAGCTCATGGCGACCGCCTCGAGCCGCTATGACCTGGCACGCTTCGGGGCAGAGGTCATGCGCTTCAGCCCGCGTCAGAGCGACCTGCTCATCGTCGCCGGGCGGATTGCCATCAAGACCCTTCCGGTGCTCCAACGCATCTACGAACAGATGACCGAACCCAAGTGGGTCATCTCGATGGGCGCGTGCGCCTCGACGGGAGGCGTCTTTGACACCTATGCCACCGTGCAGGGGTGTGATCAGTTCATCCCGGTCGATGTCTATGTGCCCGGCTGTCCGCCGCGCCCGGAAATGCTCATCGAAGCGGTCATGGCCATTCAGCGCATCATTGACGAAGACAACATCCCCCCGAAGGGACCCGACGGCAAACGCATCCCGCTCGGGATTGCGCTCCAGCCCAACTATGCCACACGACCGCAACCGGTCGGCCTGTCCGTCTCGCGGTAAACTCGGCGCATCATGCCTCGATCTTGCCTGATTTCGCTTGCCCTTGTGCTCGGCCTGGGCGCATGTCTTGTCGGCTGCGCCTCACCGCGCGGCGGAGTCAGCTTCACCATTCCCCACGACCGCTACGACCAAGCCATCACTGCGGCGCGTGAGACCTTTCTGGATGCCCGCTTCGAGATCGACCGCGTCGATGCCCGCAGAGGCATCGTTGAAACCCGCCCGAAACCAAGCGCAGGACTCGGGACCCCCTGGGATACCGAGCAGGCAACGCTCAGACAGGAATGGGAAGACCTGCTCAATCAGCATGAACGCGTGGCGCGACTCGTCGTCGAGCCGATCGACGCTGATGTGCCGGACGCGACGACGCATGCGGGTCCGCTTGCCGCCAGGGTGGAAGTGATCGTCTATCGGGTGCGTCGGCACGGATGGCGCGTGGACACGGTCACCATCAGCCGCAGCTCGCACTCGATCGACCCACTCGGTCCAGCTCGCGGCTCGCCATTCACCTTTGCCCAGCCGGTCGGTCGCGATGACCTCCTGGCCGAGGCACTGGCACAGCGCATCCGCGACCGCCTCGGGCTGGACATGGGCCTGAACGAAAAACCAATCATCCTTGCCTCTCCGTAGCACCCTGTTTGGGGTGCTACGCATTTTCCTGTTGCCGGCGAGGCGTCCCGGATGACCACCGATGGTTATCGGACGACAAAGTCCCGATCCGGGCTTCGTCAAAGCGGATTTCTCTGCACAAAATTCTCTGGTGCCTCTTGAGTGAGCGGGTCGATTCTGCAACACTGTAACTGTTCCGGCCCACCGCCAGGCCGGACTTTCGTCCGGATTGTCCAACACAAGGAGAGAGTTCTCATGAAAACCGTGGCATCAGTTCTGTGTGCCGGGCTCCTGCTCGGCTCGACCGCCCAAGCTGCAACCGTCGGCATCGACCCCAGTACCGCGCCGTGGCTGGGATTCATGAATGTCTTCGAGCTGCCGGAAAACGGCGGCGGTTTCGTCTTCGGAAGCCCCTGGGGCATCGGCGACCTCGTCGCAAACTTTGACGACGCCAACCACACGCTCACCATGTCGCCCAACACGATCGGCGACCCCGATCCGTTCTGGTATCAGGGCGGCGGCGGCCCCGGCGCACCGGGCAACAAGATCATGGAGGCAAACCTCTACCAGGAGGTCAACGACGGCTCGCTCTCGGGCACGACTGTCACGTTTGAAGGCACCGTCCTCTCAAACACCTTCACCGACGCCCACACCGCGTACGTGTTCATCAAGGACTTCGCCCCAGACTTTTCGTCCGTCAACCAGGTCATCGTCGAAGCACCGCTTGGTGGTGACTTCAGCATCAGCCTCGACACCATCGCCGGGGCCGACCGCCATGTTCAGTGGGGCTTGCAGGTCGTCGGCGTCAACGTCTGGATCACCGACGTCGATCCGTTCGGCAACATCGTCTACGCGACGATCCCCGCACCGGCATCGCTCGCGCTGCTCGGGCTCGGAGGCCTCGTGATGCGCCGCCGTCGCGCCTGATGGCCCGTCTCCCAAACCCTCCACCGTCGGGCACGCCATGCCCGGCGGTTTTTTCATGCGCAACAAAAAAGGCGCACGCCTTGCGGCGCACGCCTGACGCACGGTTTGAAGCGTTTACCGATCCGGCTCGGTCGGCGCCCGTTCAGTGCGCACGACGATTTCCGGCGGCTCCGGCTCAGTATGGGTGATCGTCAACTTCGGCTCGCGAATCATCTTGTCCTCGCTGCGATCGCGGATACGCGTGCCCTCTTCGATGTACCCCAGTGCCCGGGCGATCAACTCGCCACGACTCGACGCTCCAAGCTTGCGGTGCAGGCTCTTGACGTGATCGTGCACCGTGTGGGGGCTGCGACCAAGGTCCTCTGCGATTTGCCGCACGCTCTTGCCCAGGACAAGTTGTTCAAGGACCTGCTGCTCGCGCACCGTCAGCCACGTTTGCGTGGAATCCTGCGAAGTGCCCAGCGCCAGACGAGCGCGATGCGTCAGCAGCGGCAGGATCGCCTGCAATGCTGCCTGATTCTCCAATGTCACGCGCCGAGGCCCGGTTGCTCCATGACCGACGACGCCGATCTGCACGACCAGATACCGCCGGGGCGACGCACTGTCGAGACTTGCCACTCCGATCAGAAGATCGCTGATGTCCGTGCCCACCCAGATCGACCCGATCGGCGCTGTGCGCCAAAGCTCGGTTCCCGCCAGGCGCGAGGCGCTGGCCGCGATCGAGCCGCTCGGACCCAGCCCATCAAGTCGGAACCCAAGCTCGCGCAGGCGATCGGCGCGGCTGCGCACCGAAAGCTCAACGCTCCCCGCGTCCTGCTCGTCTCCCGACTGATCCGTCCAAGCCGCAGCTGCCGGCTGTTCGGCAGCTGCACGCGACAAGCACGACCCGCTTCCTGATGCCTCAAGCACCGATATGCGCCCTGAGGGCTCGGCCCGGAGAATCATCACGCACACCCGGCTCGGCGCCAGCAGCACGCTCAACGCGCGAGCCGCCCGATCAGACCAGTCGAGCGTGGCAACGGCGGGCAACCCACAAAGCCTCTCCGATGCACGCACCACCGACTCCATCGCCGATGCGATTGCCTGCCCGCTCTCACCCATCACTGCCTCCTTCATCCATACATGACCCGACTCAATCCGTTGAGTCTGAGTATCCTCCTTGGACACTCGGCTCAGACGCCTGCTCCGGAACAGATTCGACCACCGTGTTCAGGCGTCCGCCCATTCGTGTGGGCAATGCCCACCAGCCAGGCTCGATCCGATGTCCTCGGGCGATAGTCTATCCGAAATCCGGCCAGAATCGGCCCCCTTCCGGGCGGATTCGCGCAAAGATTACAGCCGCCCGAATAAGTGGGGTCACAACCAAGCCTTACATCCCTTCATTCTCGGACCTTATGCGTCCGATAAGACAAATTCACCCTTCCATCGGCCACCAGATCGTCCTGGCCGGGCTTCCGCTCGCCCTGGTGGATAACCAGCATGGGGCCAATACCCTGTCGTATGTCTCGATGAGCAGCTTGCGACATTGCGAACGCGAATGAGACCCCGCACCGTCAGGGGCGCATGCTCGAACCAGAAGGGCAGCGGCACCTCACGCATCTCCAGGCACTTCGCAAGCGCTCAACATCATCATCACGCCCTGCCCGGAACTGGATCTCTCGGAAGGCCACGCACCGGCGACCGTCCGGGCGGATTCGCAATGCTGATCCGGAAGACGATGATCGCCCGGAGCAACTCCGGGGCGCAGCCGATCATGAGCTTGGACGGCCGATCTTGTTTCGTTCTGCGCCTTCCGGGCGGCGCGCCTGCGCATCCGGTCCGCCGACCTGCCGCGCCAGCTCGCGCATGTCCGGCGCCGGATCAAACTCATCGACGATCTCGGCTCCAAGCATCGTCTCGAGCACGTCTTCCAGTGTGATGACCCCTTCCGTGCCTCCATACTCGTCCACGACGAGAAACAGATGGTGGCCCGTTTGACCGAAGCGACGCATCACGGACACCAGCGAGGCCGATTCCGGCACCGCTGCGATCGGCCGCGACAGCGACTCAAGTGTTCGCCGACCCTCTCCTGCGATTGCGGCCTCGAGAATGTCGGCTCGCAAGACCACGCCCCTGATGTCGTCGGCGTTCTCACCGAAGATGGGTATGCGGCTGAAAGTCATCCTGGGGTGTTGGCGGGTTGCCTGGGAAGCGGTCATCGAGGCCGGCAACATGAACACCACCGTCCGCGGGGTCATCACGTCGCGCACCTTCTTGTCTCGCAGGCTCAGGAGGTTCTGAATCACGCGGCTTTCACCCGAGTCAATCGTCCCGCCGGAGCGGGCAAGCTCGGCCATAATCTCAATCTCGCGCCGCGTCGGGACGCCCTCGTGCCCGCCGCCCTTGAACCAGCGCCCCACCAGTTCGAGCGCCATGACGACCGGATAGGTGATCCAGATCATCTGCCCGACGATCCACACGGTCGGTACGGCCAGTCGGCGCGCATGCATCGCACCAATCGTCTTGGGGATGATCTCGCTGACGACCAGGATCAGCAGCGTCAGCACGGCGCTGGTCAATCCGACCCAACCTCCGAACACGACGGCTGCCTGCGCACCCACGCCCGCCGCTCCGATCGTGTGGGCAATCGTGTTGAGCGTCAGGATGGCTGCCAAAGGACGATCGATCGACGCTTTCATCGCGCGAAGCCTTTCGCCCGCTTTGCGATGGCGCTCGGCCAGCGCCTCGGCATCGGCCGGCGAGAGCGTCAGCAGCGCCGCCTCGCATAACGAACACAGAAAGCTCACTCCGACGGCAAGCACGAGGTAAAAAAACAGGAGCGTGGCAGCACCGGTCATGCCGCCAGCCTAGGTCCAAACCCCCCGCGTGGCGCGTCTGCCCCTGTCAGCGAGGGTTTTGCTTCGTCTCGCCGCTGCGTCTTCTTTCCATCTGTTGCCCCCATACGATCCACTCCTCAAGGAGCTGCGCATGAAAGTCCATGAATATCAGGCCCGAGACATCCTTGCCCAGGCTGGGATTCCCGTTCCTCCAGCCCGTGTGATCGAATCAGTCGATGACGCGGCTGTCACCTACAAGCAGGTGACCCGTGAGGCCGAGACCGATCTGGCCGTCGTCAAGGCGCAGGTCCACGCGGGCGGTCGTGGCAAGGCGGGTTTTGTCAAGCTTTGCCGCTCGCCGCAGGAAGCCGAAGAGGCAGCACGCTTCATGCTCAGCAACAGGATGGTCAGCGTGCAGACCGGTCCTGAGGGTCTTGAAGTGCGCAAGCTGCTCGTGGCTGCGGGCGTCGAGATCGCCCATGAGTATTACCTTGCTGTCACGACCGATCGCGCCACGCGCCGCAACGTGATGATCGCTTCGTCCGAGGGGGGCGTCGAGATCGAAAAGGTCGCCGAGACCAATCCCGATGCGATCATCAAGACTGCGATTCACCCACTGCTGGGCCTCCAGCCCTACCAGGCTCGCCAAATCGCGTTTCGGCTCGGGTTCCGAGGCAAGCAGGTCTCTCAGGCCGTGAAGATCATGACAAGCCTGGCAAGGGTCTACGTTGAGAAGGACTGCACGCTGGCGGAGATCAACCCGCTGATCACCACGCCTCCGACCGACGAACACCCCGAAGGGCAGGTTCTCGCGATTGACGCCAAGTTCAACTTCGATGACAACGGCACTTTTCGACACAAGGACATCGAAGCCCT
>RFGK01000092.1 GCA_003697045.1 Planctomycetota bacterium | reverse complement strand
GCGTCGGCATCGCGGCGGCTCGAGCGCTGATCGGGCGTGACTGGTCCGATGCCGCCGAACTGCTCGCAGAGCGCACGATTTACGTCATTCCAGAGTTGAATCCCGACGGCGCGGGATGGCTCAACGGGCATCTGGCCGGCGCTCGCGTCGAGCTGGGACGGACCGTCTCGCCCTTTGACGCCGATCGGGATCGCCGGATCGGCGAAGACCCCCCAAACGACATCAACGGCGACGGGCTCATCACCCAGATGCGCGTCAGGAATCCGCCGGTTCAATACGGGCTGGTTGCAGACCTGGTCATTGATGACGATGACGAACGGCTGCTGCGTCCTGCCAAGCCGGAAAAGGGTGAACGAGGTGAATGGGCGTTGCTCACCGAAGGGCTCGACGATGACGGCGACGGTGCGTTCAACGAAGATGGGTCGGGTGGTCCGGGCTCAGGCGTCGATCTCGATCGCAACTTTCCTGCCCACTGGCCGGAGTTCGAAGAAGGCGCCGGGCTCATCCAGCTTTCAGAACCCGAGAATCTGTCACTCGTGCGCTGGATGCTCGATCATCGCAACATCGTGGGCGTGCTGGTGTTCGGACCTGGTGACAGCCTGATCAACAAGCCGCCGACGGGCCAGTACGACGAGACCGGGCGCATGCCCAAGGGCATTGAGAAGACCGACAAGGAGTATTTTGATCACGTCGCCGAGACGTATGCCGAATGTGTTTCGCTTGAGTCGGCACCCCAACCCGGCTACGAGGGTTCACTGCTTGCATGGGCCTATGCGGACTACGGCGCCTGGGCTTTTCAATCGGCGGTCTGGTCGCGCCCGAAGGTTGAGAAGGAGGCCGAAGAGAATGCGGCAGCACCCGAAGCGCCATCCCCCGAGCCCGCCGAGCCTCAGGCACCGTCGCGTGCCGACGAGATGCAGGCACTGATCGATCAGGGCGTACCCGAGGCGATCGCGACGTTTCTCACCGCGTCACTGGAGGAGAGACAGGCCATCGCCTCCGAGTTTGAAAACGCCTCGGAGGAAGAGCGTGCCGAGATGATGGCAATGGTGCGTGACCTGCCGCCGGATGTTCAGGCGCGCGTGATGGCAGCCGTACAGGAAACGGCAGGAGGCGTGGAAGCAAATGCATCGTCGGCTTCGCCCGATCCGGCCCCACCAGCCGGGAAGCGCGGACAGAGCAGCTCCGACGATGGGAAGTGGCTTTCGTACAGCGATTCGCAGCGCAACGGCGAAGGGTTCGTCGAATGGACTCCGGTCGAGCATCCCCAGCTTGGCACGGTCGAAGTTGGGGGTTTTGTGCCCGGGTTTCGACTCAATCCTCCGCCCGAGCAGGTTGATGCGCTTGCCGAAGCCGAGGCTGCGTTTGTCGTCAAGTTGCTCGGCATGCTGCCATCGGTGGAGCTGGCCGAGCCGCGGGTTGAGTCGCTCTCGGACAATGTGTGGCGCGTCAGCATCGAGCTTTTCAACCCGGGCTATTTGCCCACCAGCTCGGCCGTGGGGCTCAAGATCCGCCAGCCGATTGCAGTGGAGATCGAAATCGACATCGATCGCGTGCTCAGCGGCGATCGCGTCACGGTGATCGACCGATTGCTCGGGTCATCGGAGCCAACACGCATCTCCTGGCTCATCCGCGCACAACCCGGTGAACAGATCCCGCTCCATGTACGCTCTGAGCGATTCGGCCAGCGCAGCGTCGTCGTGACGATGGAAGGAGCCCGGCCATGAGATTGATCATTCTGACCGCCATACTTGTGATCGTTTCGGCTGCGCCCACGCGAGCGCAGGAGAACATTCCCTCTCGCGTCGAGTTGTCATTCAATCGCTACTACACCGTCGAAGAAATGGCAGATGCGATGCGCCGGATTGCCGAGGCCTACCCGGAGCTTGTCGAACTCCGCAGCATCGGCAAGAGCTTGCAGGGACGTGATATGTGGTTGGCGATTGTCAACCCCAAGCACGGCATCCCGCACGCCGACAAGCCTGCCATGTTCATTGATGGAAACATCCACGGCAACGAAATCCAGGGCGGCGAGATGGTGCTCTATACCCTGTGGTATCTGACCAAGGCGTATGGCAACAACGATCACCTCACCGAGCTGATGGATCGCTGTGCGTTTTATCTGCTTCCGATCGAGAACCCCGACAGCCGCGCATGGTGGTTTGAGAATATCGCCTCGCCGCACAGCCCGCGCGGCAATCAGCGTCCCTATGACGACGATGGAGACGGGCTGTTTGACGAAGACGGACCCGATGATCTGGACGGGGACGGCTCGATCACGCAGATGTGGAAGGCAGATCCCGATGGCGAGTGGATTCGCGATCGCTTCGACGATCGTATCTTTCGTCGTGTCGAACCTGGACAGACCGGTGACTGGACTCGCCTCGGACAGGAAGGCATCGACAACGACGGCGACGGGCGCATCAATGAAGACGGCACGACCGCCGAGGACATGAACCGCAACTGGCCCGGCGGCTGGAAACCGAACTATGTGCAGTATGGAGCAGGGCCATATCCACTCAGCGCACCGGAGACGCGCGCCATTGCGAACTTTGTTCAGGCGCATCCCAACATCGCTGCTTTCCAGAGCTATCACAACTCGGGCGGCATGATCCTCCGTGGCCCCGGCGCCAACTATCGCAACGACTTCTACTCACGCGCGGACGCACGCGTCTACGAAACCATCGGCAAGATGGGGGAGACGCTGCTTCCCTACTACCGCCTGATGGTCATTTACCGCGACCTTTACTCCGTCCACGGCGGCGAGGTCAACTGGGCGGCCGAGAGCCTCGGGATCATTTCCTTTACCAATGAACTCTGGACCGCCGCCAAGTACTTCCAGCGCGACGGGTCGACCGACGAAGACCGCATGTGGACCTGGCGCGACAAGCTTGATTTCGGGCAGACCTTCACCCCCTACACCGAAGTCGAGCACCCGCAATACGGGCGAGTCCTCGTCGGCGGGCTCAACAAGTGGGCAAGCCGTAACACGCCGACGTTCATGCTTGAGGAGGAATGCCATCGCAACTTTGCGTTTACCATGTTCCACGCCGAGCAGATGCCCCTGCTCAAGTTCGGACAGTGCACGCTGGAACAGCTCGGCCCGCGCCTGTGGCAACTGACCGTCGAAGTCGAAAATGAGTCAGCCATCCCGACGCGCACCGACGTTCAGGCACGCAACGGCATCGGCCGGCGCGACGTGCTTGAGCTTGCGCTTGGAGAGGGCGCCCGCGTGATCACCAGTGGATCCATCTCCGACCGCCGCGATCGCACCATCGACGAAGTTTCCTTTGAGCCGGCCCGCGTGCTGCTTGATCGAGGCGTGCCCGGGCAGGGACGCATCCTGCACCGCTTCATCATCGAGGCCGACGAAGGGTTCGATGGCACCGTGCGATACTCATCGGACTGGGCGCTCGACATCGAGGAGAGCGTGTCAGATCTGGTCGATCGCTCGCCCGTGCGCTGAACGTCCAGCGCGGCGGCGTGGTGTGCCCGGTGACCACCCCGGCAAGCCGACAGGGAGATCGGCCCGGGAGGCAACAGAAGGGGCGTCCGTCCAACCGTGATTCAGTCTTCGCTGGGGCCGTAGTCGCGGACGATCTGCGCTTCGACGGCTTCGACAACGCGTTGCCGTTCGTCTTCGGGCACGAGCATGAGGGCTGCCAGCCAGCGCCGGGCAAGTTCCGGCCCACACGGACGCAACAGTTCAGTCAGCATCCGCACGTGGTCGTTTGGCAACAGCCCGCGCGATGCGATCGGCTCGGCAGACTTCGACTGCTGGGGGGTCGGCTCGTTCATCTCCACCAGAGCGTATCGCAGCTGAGCCACTCGCGTCGGTCGGTCCTGATCCGGGCTCTGATCCTGCCGAGCCCCTTGCGGACGTGGCTCGACCCCGCACGAGCGTTTCCAGCGTCTGGCAATAGGCCTCGAGCCGATCGACGCGGTCCACCAGCATGCTGATGGTGCGCGCCATGGCGGCATGAAGCTCGCTCGGATCGGCCTCGCGCAAGGCATGGGCCCGCACCTCGTCAACCCGCATGGCGCCGCGCCCGGTCAGCAGCCAGTCAGCATTGATCCCAAGACTTCGGCAGACGCCCGCGAGAAACTCGACACTGGGTGCCTGACCCTGCATGTATCGACGGACCGTCTCCGGGTGCGTGCGGGTCAATTCCCCGAGCGATCGATAGGTCTGTCCCGCCGCCACGGTTTTGAGTCTTTCGTGAAGTGTCCCCGTGCTCATTTTGCGCACTATACCAAGGTGTTCGCAGCACGTGGGGGTCTCGTTGGCCACACGTTGGGACCCGAAACCCAATCAGGCACAGTTTTGTGGGAACCTTGCGGCTCTTTCCTTCAGCTCGACGACGACGCCTCGGAGCGTCGCCACAGAAATGTGTGCAGAAAGCCGGCCCCAACCCGTCCGATCGTGTGGATAACCTGAGATGCGGGCCATCATCGCAGCATCAGCCCCCAAAGCCTCACAGGCTGAGCTCGGTCAGAAAAGGACGATCGCCCTTGTTGCCAAGGGCGACCGTACGGAGGAGGAGGAGGG
>RFGK01000091.1 GCA_003697045.1 Planctomycetota bacterium | reverse complement strand
TCCCTAACAAATGTCGCGCTGCCAAACGTCGCGAGAAATACTCCGGAGTGATGGATGCTCGCATGCGGCCGATCGTGTTTCGTGGCCGGGTGTTGCGCGATGTGCTCTCGCCCGTGCGACGGAGGCACGAAGGGAGGGCTCGTGGATCCGGACGCAGCCTGGCGACGATCTCGTGCATTGACCCGGCCCAAACTCACACCTTGAACACGAATCGATATTCTCGGAAAGGCCAAAGCAGAACGGTCACCAAATCCCTGTCTTGAAAAAAGTCTTGCATGCTCAATGCACATATCGCGCCAGGAAGTCGCCGTGTTCTTTGAAATGTCTGATTTGGAGCGTGATTTCGCGCGACAGGTGTCGCTTGGACATTGGCACTTCGCTGATCTGGACACGGAAAGGACAGGAGAGCATGATTCGTTCACAAGAACATGGGGGTTATCGGTGTGCGCGGGCCGGGCGGGGTCGGACACTGACCGAAACTCGCCCCGTCAGAATCCGCACGCCGTTCGGTGCTGGGGCGATCCAGCTGCAGGGGCTGAGCGGCTCGGAGACTGTGTCAGAGCCGTTTGAGTACCATGTCGAGCTCGTGTGCTTCGATCAGTCGGTGCAGCCCGAGCAACTCATCGGTAAGCGCGTCACGATCGACATCGATCTGCCAAAGGGCGGCATACGGCACATACACGGGTATGTGTGGGCATGCAAGCGCGAACCAGACCGAGGCAGGACCATGCGGCTGCGGGCAGTCATTGTGCCTTGGCTGCGGCTGCTGGAGCAATCCATCGATTGCCGCATATTTCAGAACATGTCAGTGCCGGAGATTGTCAAGCAGATCTTCCGCGATCATGGGTTCAGCGAGTTTCGGGACATGCTTGTTGGTCGGTATGAGAAACGTACATACTGCGTGCAGTATCGTGAATCGGCGTTCGCGTTCGTATGTCGGCTGATGGAGGACGAAGGAATCAGCTTTCACTTCGCGCACGCACGCAACCGATGCGAGCTTGTGATGATGGATGACACGACGACTGCGGTCCCAAACCCCGGATACGAGTCGCTCCCATACGTCGCGCCCGACGCAACGAACGACCTTCATGAACGAGTGTGGGGCCTGTCGATGCAGAGTCAACTCCGGCCTGCTCGCTATGCGCACACCGATTTCGACTTCGAGCAGCCGGGCAAACAGCTGCATTCCCGCGCCAAAGCGCCATGGGATCCGCAGGCCGTAACCTTTGAGGTGTTCGATTACCCGGGCGGGTTCACTCGGTTCGAACGCGGAGAGCAGGCGAGCAGTGTTCGAATCGAAGAGCTGCATCAGGACCAGACTCGAGTCACCGGCAAAAGCTCGGCCCGGGGACTGTGCGCTGGTCACATGCTTCATATCCAGCACGATCCATTCCGTCTGCATAGGTATCTGTTGACGCGCGTGAATCTGGAGGTCCATCTCGATCAGTTTGAATCGGACAACTCAACCTCGCAGCAGGTCCTGATTCATTCCGATATCGAGGCGGTTCCGCTGGCGCGTCGTTTTCGACCAAGGCGAAGAACACCCCGCCCGATCGTGCAGGGTCCTCAGACGGCCATTGTCGTCGGCCCGAAAGACCGCGAAATCTACACAGATGAGCATGGACGCGTCAAAGTGCAGTTTCACTGGGATCGCTATGGCACCCACGACGCCGGCAGTTCATGCTGGGTACGGGTCTCACAGGCGTGGGGCGGCAAAGGATACGGGGGCGTGACGGTCCCCAGGATCGGACAGGAGGTCATCGTTGACTTCCTCGAGGGCGATCCCGATCGGCCCATCATCACCGGCCGCGTGTATAACGGCTCTAACCGAAGCTCGCTCAACCTCCCCGCCGATGCGATGAAGACATGCCTACGTAGCAACAGTCTGGGGAAAACCGGGGGATACAACGAAATCGTCATGGACGATACTTCCGGCCGGGAGGGCTTGCACATCCGAAGCCAATATGACCATACCTACTGGGTCGGGCACGATCGGACCGGCGAAGTCGGCAACGACTCGGCTGAAAAGATCGGCAACAACCTCAGCCAGGAGATTGTCAACAACGCGTCGGAAAAAGTTGGTGTCAATAAAGTCGTGGAAGTCGGATCCAATCTCGTGATCAAGGCGGGAACGAGCATCACACTCAAGTGCGGCGCTTCCACGATTCACATGAACCAGGCAGGCTTCATCACGATCAGCGGCACCGTGGTCAACGTCGCAGGTGCGATCAACTGTAATATGGCGGCGCCCATCACCAACGTCGCTGGAGCGGTGCTCCTGACCAACTCCGGAGCGGTCAATCTGTCGACCGGCGTGGTAAACCGCGTTGAGGGACTTTCGCTCGGCCACTTCGGCGGTGAGACGGCCGAACTCATCGGCTCCTCCGAAACTCTCGTCCAAGCTCCAGCCGTCAAGATCAACTGATGTCGCCATGAGAAAACAGAATCAAAGAAGGATGCGGCTCAAGGGGCTCGACTTTACCAGCCGCCAAGCCATGGAAGAGCAAAGCCGACGGACCCTGTCACACGGACGACGCATGCTGCGCGAAAACGGGCGAGGATTCGAATGGGGGCTTCGACCTCCGGTTGTGCCCGTCTTCGAGGATGATGACGGGCGTTCGTGGCTGCTCGATGGGTTGCGCGCGATCCGCTACGCGCCGGGAAGCGTGTTCAATGGAAACAGTGGCCTCGTGTTTCCGGAGAATCTTGGTGCGGGCGGCGTACGTACTCCGTCGCCGGGCGCGCTCAATGGCTCTCCACTGCATCTGGCCGCCTTTCGCGCCGCATTCGATACCGGATTGCTGCAGACAGCGGACTCGGGGACAGGAGATGGGGCGACCCGATTTGGCCAACCTGTTTCACTCACAAATCCACCTATCGATGACCCGGCCGCCGATCCGGTCAATCACGCAGCGGGGGCCTTTGCGCGGACACCCAGTCACCCAGGCGAGTCATTCGGCGAGTCTGTTGGACGAAACGCGATGCAGCAGACTGGTGCCCAAGTGCTATCGCAACTTCTCGGTAAAGGTGGAATGGAAGGTGCGCTCGAATCGGCCCTTGATGTAGGCAACCTCATCAATAACGGGGGTTCGGCAGCCTTGTCTCGGTTGGTCGAGCAAGGGCTTGGCGCTTTGATGGGCGGAGTCTTCGGACAAGTATCAGATGATGACAGCCTGTCCAAGCAACTTGCAGCGCGATACGGGCCGCAGATGCTCACCCGTTACGGCCCGGCAGCCGTGAAATCGATGGCCTCGTCAGGATTACCCTCCGTGGTCGCGATGCTCTCGCCTGTACCTTCCAAAGCGAACATTCGTCTCGCCAAGGCCGACCCGGCTGGCGGCGCCGGGGGCATCGTGGGTGTCAACGGAAAGGCGGTGCTGAGACTGAATGACACGCTCAAAATGCCTGAACTTCAGGATGCCGGCCCAATGATCGAGGCGAATACGACGGTGCTCATCAACGGCATGCCGGCCGCGGGCGAGATCCACAAGGGCGTGGGCCTGTCCAAAGGTGCGGTTGGGACGCCCAAGGACCTTTCCAGCAATGTTTTCATGGGAAAGGGGGGAGGCGCAGCTGGTGGGTCGACGGGCAGCAACGGATCGGACGGCGGTTCCGGCAGCGAGGGTTCATGCATTGACGGTACGGGGGAGGACGGTGGCTCATGCACCCGGTGTGAGCGTGACCGAGATCCAGGTGCTCCCAACCTCGATCCACCCGAGTGGCTCAAGGCCGTGCTCGGCATGGAGAGACATACAAAGCTCGGCGAAGGCGAGCTGGCGCCCGGGAACGAGTACGAAAACTGGTCCATTCTGTGGGGCGCGATAGAAATCGGTTCCCCGCAAGAACCCCACGCAGGCATTGCCAGCCCGTGGGCCTGGTGGATTCCTCACCGCATCTTCGGATTTGACATGAGCGATTACTACCTCAAGCACGACTGCGTGTTCGACCGCAACCGACGGCTGAGCGATGCAGGGGCGATTCTGTACGCAGAGGCCGACGCATTTGTGACGGGCTTGTCGTCCAGTCCGGTCCAAAATGCACTTCAAGTCGTGTACTCGTCGGCGACAACGATCGCCGGGTTCACATTTGCAGCGGCCAACTCGCTTTCAGACTTGTTTGACTGAATGGAACTGAGAAAGGAGAGGCGGCGCTGGCCGCAAGACACAATGCGCGCACTGGCATGGCCGACCAAGTTTTGCGAGTCCGTTGCCGCGATCGATCGCGGGCAGTGGCGGCGAATGAGCGATACGCGGGCCCCGGACGCCCGACTGCATATCGAACTGGCAGTGCCCGCATCAATATCTGAGCAACATGACGGGCTCATTGGCGAGTGTCCCGTACTCATCTCGATGTGCGATTCAAGTGACAACGAGCGAGTCTGCGTGCACTATGAACACTGCATTCGTGACCTTGACCCGATGGATTGGCTTGAGATCACGCTCGAGCGTGAGGGGTGGAACATCGCGGAGCGATTGGCCGCCCCCACCCCGTTCGGCGATTTGGGCGACGTGCTGGCCGCCCGGCTTGAAGAGCGTGGCGAGAGGGCCGTTCGAGCACGCGTCTTGAAGGACGGCCCCTGGATGCTGGCCGTTCTTGCCTCATACCCGATCTGCAAGCAGGAGCAATGCGCGGCTCGCGCGCATGTTATCTCATCGTCCTTTCGTCAGATCTCCCCAGAGAGTGGTATCTGCGCAGAAGAGACGGTTGTCGAACGGCTCGCGGGGCTCAGATTTGTGCGGCCGGCATCGTGGCGGCGCCTCGATCACCCCCTGCACGATGACACCGGCCAAAGTGTCGAGCTGCAACATGTTCATGACTCGTGCGTCACAGGCCTGATCGGGGTCAAGGCCTTGCATGAAGGAATCCTGCCAAGTGACGCGATCGTTCGGCACCTCGAATCGCTGAAGGCGCGCAATGTCAGGGTGGAGGGCTGCCCGGTGGTTCCCATCGAGCGGAATACGGGCGCTTCCGCCTTTCTGGCCGACGCTCGTGGCACGTGGCGCGACCACGATCTCTCCCTTGAAACATGGGCGATTCCGTGCGGCGATGAGCACGCTTTGCTCTGGATGATCTCGGCGTCGCGTCGATCGTCACCGTCGTTGTGGGCGATCAATCACCGTGCACTCGATATAGTCCGAACAACCATCGGGCCGATCAGACTTCAGCCGAAGGAGGCGAGATCATGAGCGGACTGGCAACCGGTCTGGCAAAGGAAGCTGCGCAGGCGCTCATGTGCGAGCCTGCTCAGGCTCTTGCCCCCATGCCGCCTTGGTCGGGACCGGGCGCATCTCCGGCAGGGGGCGCGATGTGCTCAAGCGGGGGCGGAGCGTCGAACAGTATGTCAGGAAAGGGCGGCTCTGGGGACGGTAACGGCACGGCTAGCGACGTGAGTGGCGGGGCAGAGTCCTCCGGCCCCAGCGAGCAATCGCCAAGCCCGCCATCAGACGAGTCCGGTAACAACGCGAAGACGAATAGTCAGTGCGTGGGCCCCTCAGAGAGCGCCGATGAATACGAGCAGACGAAAGCTCTCTACTCCGAAGCCGCTGAATGGGAGCGTCAGCACCGACATGAACCACCGATCTTCCGAGATGAAAACGGAAGACCCGTATCAAACACCGCTCACAATTATCTTCAGTATGGTCTGCGCCGGCAACTGGACGACGACGTGATTCGAAATGACCCCTCGCTCGTCAATGCTCACTACTTCGCAAAGGGCAAGGAGTGGATGGACATTTGGGAAGGCCTGCTAGGAAACGGATTTGGCGCTGACGTGATGGAAGCAGCTTCAAAGGCCGCAAATGGTGCATACGCACGGCTCAAGATGTTGTGTCGGCTCTTGGGGCTAACGGATGTGCCCGGCTGGTCAGGGGACTCGAAGCCCGCGTCGGCGCCATTGCCCTCGCACGAGGCATGGTTCAACGCGGGGCTGGAATCAGCAAGGGTGGACGGGACGTTTCCGTCCCGTGAGAATATCGCACGCCGCACATCGAATCGTCGCGGGCGAGACGGCCTCTGAATCTTGCGTTCGTATTCACGGGGCGTGCCCTGTGGCCCGAGTGGCCGATCATGAGGGCAGAGGACCTCCAAGCCCCTCATGACTTGTTTGGTTCACCGGGTTTGCTCGTTGCCTTTCATAGTGTGCGCCGCATCGACCTGAACAAGCAAGTCACATCAGTTCACTGCTTTGCGCAGATCCGCGGACAGTGGCTGGCGTAAGTCATTGGTAGTTCGAGTGTTCTCACGCACCTCGTCCAATGTTGTGGTCCGGTGCCTGCATCCGTCGTGCATCTGACCAACCGGTCTCTCAGCCGAGGGCCCGGCACAAACAAGCTCTCCCCAGAAGGCCCCAAATCCACGGAAATGGCTGCACGGCTCGGCGACCATTGGCGCAGTTGATTTCGGAGCCACCCCGCCGCAAAGTACAGGCTCTCGACGAGGATACGACCGGACCTTTGCCACAAGCGGGGCATCTGGTAGAATGGTGTTTGCCCCATGACCGACCTCAGCCCAACTCGCTTTGCCAAGCTTCAGCAGATATATCTGAAGGTACAGGAAGTGTCACCTGATGATCGAGATCGCTTGGCACGCGAGTTGATCGGCGACGATAACGAACTCTGGGCTGCCTATCAGGCGCTTCCCGATCCGGACCAGGTCCCCACTGCGTTCCTCGAGCCAGTAGCACCACAGCCAACCTTACATCGCGAACAAGATTCCTCCTGGAATGATCCAAAAAAGATCGGGCCGCAGATCGGGCGTTACCGCTTGCTAACGCTGCTCGGAGAGGGCGGCTTCGGTATGGTGTACGAAGCCGAGCAGTCCGAGCCCGTGCGACGGCGAGTCGCGCTGAAGATCATCAAGCCGGGCATGGACTCGCGCGCTGTGCTGGCTCGATTCGAAGCTGAGCGACAGGCGCTCGCCCTGATGGATCACCCGGCGATCGCACGTGTGCTTGACGGCGGCACGACCGGACCTGAGTCAGGGCATCCGGGGCTTCCCTGGTTCGCCATGGAACTCGTCCGAGGCGATGCGATCACAACCTTCTGCGATCGCGAGCGTCTGACGATTGAACGCCGCATCGAGCTGATGATGCAGGTTTGTGAAGCCGTACAGCATGCCCACCTCAAGGGGGTGATCCATCGCGACATCAAGCCCAGCAACGTACTCGTGTTCTACCAGGACGGCAAGCCGGTCCCGAAGATCATTGACTTTGGCATTGCCAAGGCGATCGGATGTGGGCTGACCGAGCACACTCTATTTACGCAGCGTGGACAACTCATTGGGACGCCGGCGTACATGAGCCCGGAACAAGCGGAAATGTCAGGCGTCGACGTTGATGCTCGCACAGACGTTTACAGCCTGGGAGTGCTGCTCTACGAGGTGTTGACGAGCTGTCCGCCGTTCGATCCGGAACAACTTCGCTCAGCTGGATATGCCGAAATGGTGCGGATCATTCGCGAGGTCGACCCGCCCCGACCAAGCACACGCCTCAGCACCCTCGAACGAACCGGAGACAACCACGACAGTGCGATCTTCATCGCCCGCGCCCGTCGGGCCGAACTGCACGCACTTACCCGAAGTCTTCGGACCGATCTCGACTGGGTGGTAATGAAGTGTCTCGAGAAGGAACGCGATCGACGCTACACCACCGCCCACGAGTTGGCCGAAGAGCTTCGACGCATCTTGAGGCATCAACCTGTGCACGCCGGCCCGCCCCGAGTGGCGTACCGAGTAAAGAAGTTCGCACGGAGACACCGGGCGTCGATCGCTTGGGCCTCCATTCTCGCGATTGCCATCGCTGCGGGCTCGACCTTGAGTGTCATGTTGTGGTACGAGAACCAGCAGCTGCGGGCCGAGCAGGAGCGGCTTCGTCAGGCCGGCAATCGCACGGCGCTCCTGCTCGGCACAGTCCGGGTCGACCCCGCGGGATTCGTCCAGATCCAGCCCGAGCCATGGGCATCCGCCGCGATGGGTGCCGGCGGCACGGCATCCGTTCGGACACTTGCTCAGGAGAGCGATCGGTATAGCCAACTCGTACGTGAAGTGCGCGAGCTACTGAGAGACTCCAGGCCACGATCAAGCGAGAATACGTTGGAATTGATCAAGCTTCTGCTTATGCAGGCCGATGGGCTCACCTCTCTTCGCCGGGATGGACCACGAGATCTGGATCTCGCCGAGCGTGCATATCGCCGCGTCATCGATCTCTTCAGCCAGCTTGATGCGGCGACGGCGGATGTTGAGCGTGCGGTTTTGCTCTCCAGGGCCTATAGCGGATTGGGAGATGTGCTCCGCGTCAGTGATTCGAAGGGCGCCCTGGATGCATACAACAAGGCTCGCGACCTGCTCAATGGGCAATTCTACGTTCCAGCGGACCGGCAACGGGCGTTCGAACGCGTTCGCTCTCGCGCAAAGCTCGATCGCATCATCGCACTCGGACGCCTCTGTCAGGTTGACGAAGCCGAGCACCTCTGCGTCGAACTGCTTGAAGAACGCGGCAAGGCAGCCAATGCCACTGAACCGGATTCGTATGCCCATGCAGTTGCTCGGCGTGACTTGGCGGTTGCCTCCACGACGCTGGCGGATATCCGGTTGTTGAAGGGACAGCCAATGCAGGCTTTGCAGAGCGCCGCTGATGCACTTCGATTGCGCGAGCAAATTCTCTCTGACATAGTGAATCTGGACGACGATCGTGCGAGAAAGCACATCGATACATTCCGGCGGGATGTTCCTGTATCGAGACTGATCTACGCCCAGTGCGCGATTGCTGCAGCTGATACCAACGCCGCTCGCGAACAGCTGGATTCCGCCGAAGCCGAACTATCCGAGCTGTTCCACCTCAACACCGACGATGTGCGACTGCGCCGGACGCTGATCGAGTGTGTGCTTGCGCAGGCCGATCTGGCGATTGAGACAAACGATGCCGCTCGCGCACTCGAGCGAGCCGAACACGCCGATGGGCTCTGTAGAGAGCTTCCCGAAGGTCTGGAGAGAGACTTTGAGTTTGCAGCCCGGATCGAGCTGGTGCGTGGATCGGCGCTCCGTCGCGACGGAAAACCCGCGCAGGCCATTGCATCGCTCGAACATGCGATTGGACTCGCTCGTGAGTTGCGCTCACGTGATGCGGGTCGAGTCGAACACGATCGCAGGCTTGCGGCTGCTCTCCTTGAGTTGGCCGAAGCGCAGTTGGCGTTGAGCGAACGGAACGATGCCGGGCTGAAGTCTGCCCGATCGGCTGCACGCGAAGCGGGCGATGTGTACGAAGCGCTGGCCCGGACGGGCAGATTGTGCGGGGTGTCGAGCGAGGAGGCTTCAAGACCCGCCGACGTCTTGGCCCGCATCGAACGGGCACTTCAACCGTAATGCGCTGGGACAAGTCGCGTCGGTTCGATCCGACCTGAACCAGGCAGACCGTAGCCGAGCTGGGCATTTTTACTCATGCCACCCATTGAACGGAAGCGAGCCATTTGTTAGCATGAAGTCGAGAGACCATATAAGGAGCTCACCATGATGCGAACTGCGAGGCGTTGCTCCGCGGCTTGTGCAGGCCTGAACAGGTGGATGCTCGGCCGAGGCACGGGCTCTCCTTGGCGGACGATTTGGGCGCTCGTCATGATTCCCAGCACGCCAGTGGGCGCCCAGTGCGAGTTTGCTCAAATCTGGACGACACGCGGCGAATCGAGCGGGTTTACTCGCGCGATCGCGATCGGGAGCGACTTTGCAGCCATCGCTGCTCCCCGCGACACGACGACCAATCCAGAAATCGTGTCGGGTGCCGTTTACATCTACTCCGGAATGCCCGGCCTGCCCTGGACCTGGGTCCAGACTGACCTTCTCGCTCCCCCCTCGGGCGTGCAATTCGGCGAGGAGTTCGGATGGTCACTCGCACTCGACGGCGATCTCCTCGTTGTCGGGGCGCGCAAAGGAGACGCGCTTCCAGATTCTCAGATCAATACCGGGGCGGTCTACATCTATCAGAGAAACCCCAGTGGTCAGTGGGACCTGCTCGATGTCGCCACCGCGTCGACTTATCAACAAGATGAGAAATTAGGTGAAACCGTAGCGATCAGCGGTCAAACGATATTCGCTGGATCAATTAGCTACAATCGTTTGTTTCCCATTCCTGTGAATGCAGTCGGTCGCGTCGTCATATTCGAGCCTTCGATGGAAGACCCGACTCAATGGGTCGAGGTTCAGGCAATAACCCCAAACACGTTGACCGAGGACGCGAACTTCGGGTATTCGATCGCCGCGGCAGGCAATACATTGGTCGTCGGGGCACCAAAATCGGACGAATTATTTGATAATGCTGGCGCGGCGTTTGTCTATGAGCGCAATGCGATCGATCCGACGCAGTGGGATCTACTTGCCCGACTCGCTCCCGCCGACCTGGCGGCGAACGATCAGCTCGGCTGGGCCGTCGAGACCGATGGGCAGAAGATCCTTGTAGGCGCCCGACAAAAGAACAGCGTCGCCGTCAGTGCGGGGCGCGTCTACGTGTACCGCCGCGACCCGGCATCCGGCGATTGGCTCTTCGACTCACCAACCATCATCGATCCACCCTCGGGCACAAGCAACAGGGCTCGCTTCGGCTCCGCGATCTCACTTCGAAACGAACTGGCCTTTATCGGCGCACCGGCAGAAAACAACCCCAATGCCGCTGATCAGCGGGGAACGGTGTTTGTTTATGCGCGTTCGGGGCCCGATAGCTGGACGCTTCTCGATACGCTGCGGCCCGACAATCTCTCGCCCGATAGCGACTTCGGCATGACACTTGATTCTCGGGACGGACTGCTCGTTGTTGGCGACCCGAATTGGAATGCTGACGCAGGCGCTCCGCCCCTCGGAATGGGGCTCTCCTACTGGTACGTCTACGAGACCGGCGCGCCTGACTGTGACAGCGACGGCATCTCCGACACATGCGAAGTCGCCACGGGTGCCGCGGTCGATTGTGATCTTGACGGCGTACCCGACGTGTGTCCGGGTCTTCCCATCGCCGTTTGGACAGCAGAGTTCAAGGGCATTTTTTCAGATCCAAACTCGTGGTGTGCCGACCTGCCTACACCTGTTCATAACGTGATCTTCCTCAATGAGGCGCCCGACGGGCTTGCCAATGAGGTCATTCCGATCCACGACCACACGATCCGCGGGCTCGAAGTGAGGCGAGGCTGGTATGAACTGCTGGGCAACCTCGGATCAATTTCGCTGCGCGACCCCGGGGCCGTGTTTGCCGGCAACCCGATGCGCATCGGGGTCCTGCCTGAACATGCCCGGCTTGACGTGACCGACACGGTGCTCACAGTCGGCGACGATCTGCTGCTCGGATCGACCGTACTCGCTGTAGTCCCCGGATCTTCGGCGGAGATGCACGTCTCTGGTTCGTCCGCGCTGCTGGATGTATCGCTCAATCTGGTGATTGCCGACGAAGGTCCGGCGACTTTTACCGCGAGCGACGGCGCCATCGTCCATTGTGCGGAGCTGCGCGTTGGCTCTCGCATCCGGGAAAATGCGGTGGGCACACTCCGCCTGCCGACCCCAGCGAATATCGATATTCCGGCCCCTGAGCTTCATGTTGACGTGCAGGCGCGCGTCGAACGAGGTACGGTCGAAATCGGACGAAGATCACTGTTCGATTTTCGAGCCGGAGGAGGGCTCATCATCGAGCGCGACGGCGTCGTGCGCTCTGACGCTATTCTTGACGGTGACGTGACCAATATTGGAACATTGGGTGTCCTGAGCTCGCCACGCAGGCTGCTCGTTCGTGGCACATACAACCAGTTCCAGGGCGACGGCTCTCTCACGCAGATCGGGAGACTATCGCTTAATCTTGGTTCCGGCACTGATCCTTCTGATATTGACTTTCTCGAAGTGACACAGGCCGCCCGCCTCAATGGCGGGCTCATCATTACCGCTGCGCCAGGCTTTGACCCGCCGATAGACACCCGGTTCGAGATCATCCGGGCGGGCTCGCTTGACTCCGGGCGATTCTCTGTTGCTTCGTTCCCTGCGATGAGCGGGCTGAAGTACCTCCAGCTTGAGTATGACGAGACCACTGACATCGTCGCTGCAGTCGTGGCTTCACTCAACTCCAATCAGGACAGTAGCTTCGGAGATTCTCAAGGATACTCGGTCTCGGCATCCCTTCGTGACGCAGCGTTGGGGTCGCTCACCGATGATGGAACGAACAGCTATCTTGATCTTGTCGCCGTGGCTGCCGGAGAGACAGTTTCAGACCCCGGCGCCTTGATCATCTTCCACAACACCGGCCAATCCGTGCCGGAAGACCCCATCTTCGTTGCGACGACGGTCATTCCCATTGCGCCTGAACCCGTGGCGTTGGATGTTTCCGATTTCGATCACGAAGGACGAGACGATATCGTCGTTGTCCATGCCGATGGCTCGCTCACGCTGATCAATCTCATCAATCTCGAGGCTGACCCTGTCACGTTCAACCTGACCACGCTTCCTTCCGTGATCGCACGCCCGAGCGATGTCATCGCGGCCGAACTGGACGGGGACGGAGGTAACCTCGGGATCGATGTAACGATTCTTGGCTCTGATAGCACCGGAATTGGTCAACTCGTGACCCTTCTCAATCAGGGGGGAACGGGTCAGAGTTGGGCTGGCCTTGGCAATCTGCGCACTGTCCTGACGGGGGCCGGTCAACTCGTCCACGGCGACATCGGAGATCTCGACAACGACAAGACCCTGCTGGAACTGGTCGCGATTCGGGACAACGGCGGCTTGGCGGCGTTGTTTGAAAACCTGGGAGGAGGCACGGGGGCAAACTGGAACGGCTTCGGGAACCGATCAGACTTCGATTTCGGAATTGACACCGTTCACTCCGACATCGGCGATTTGGACAACGACAAGGACCTCGACCTCGTCGCCGTCGGCCGTGCCGGAGACGACGGATCCTTCGCCGTGATATTGAACGATGGGACGGGGCTACTCGGCGCCCCGACCGTGCTGCCGATCGGTGGTGAGGTCGGTCGCATGGTGCTCGCCGGGCTGGATACCGACGACGATCTGGATGCAGCCGTCATCGTCGACGATCCGGTCGATGGTCCCGTCGTTCGTGTGTTGCGCAACGACCTTTTCGATTCGCAGCTTGCGTTCACGATCAGCGATGATTTCCACCCGGACGCGACTCCGACACTGCTCCTCGCAGGCGACCTCGACCTGTCCGGAACGGAAGATCTCGTCGTGATTAACGATCCCGATGCACCCGGCGGGTTGCCCGGATCACGCGGGACGGGCGATGATGTCGAGTATCTCCCGTTCCTTTCTGTTTCGCCACCCGATTGCGCGGTCGACTTGAACGGAAACGGCGCCGCTGACTTCTTTGACGTACTCACCTTCCTTCAGGCCTACACCATGGAAGACCCGATTGCTGACTGGAACGGAGACGGCAGGTGGGACATTTTCGATATGGTCCTGTTCATCGACGCGTTTTCACAAGGCTGCCCATGAGCAGGATCATGACTTCCGGGAGATTTCGTCATCGCTCAACTTTGAAGCGAGCCACGCCCGAGCCATTTTCCAATCGTCGTCAGCGGTGCGTTTCGAAACCCCAAGAATGTCCGCGGCTTCCTGTGCTGTAAAACCCCCGAAAAACCGAAGCTCGACCAACTCGGCCTGTCGCGGACTCAACCTGGCCAGAATGTCCAGCGCCTCATTGAGCGCAACCAGATCCACTCCTGCACGATCCACAAGCTGGTCGAGCGGTGTGCTGCGGTCGTGCTTGGCTTTGCCCCCGCGCTTCAGCCTGCCCCGGGCTCGCGCATGATCGACGAGCAGTCTGCGCATGACCTGAGACACCACTCGCGTAAAGTGAGCTCGGTCCTCGAATCGAAGCTGCTCACGGCCGGCCAGCCGGATGTAGGCCTCGTTTACCAACGCCGTCGCCTGCAGCGTGTGGTCTGATCGCTCATGGCGCATCTGTGCTTCTGCGATTCGACGGAGTTCCGTCTGCACAAGTACGAACAGCTCGTCCGACGCCTTCGCGTCGCCGCTGCGAGCCCTCTCGAGAAGGTGCGTCACTTCGCCCGCCATACCTTCATTATGGCACGTCACGTCGGACGCAGCTGAAAGTGTCCTCTCGCCTCGGCCACTAACCAGAATGGATTTCCTCCTGCTCGCCGATCAACGGCCACAGGACGCGCGCAAGCGATCCTCAGGCGCTTCAATCAATCGACGCGTTCCGACAATGACAGGTGGACGTCGCGCTGGCCTGTCTGCATCGGTCAGCGGAGGGTCGACAACAAGCTTCTACCAACGTGCACCGGCCAGCGGCTCGATCAGCGGACCGCGTCGAGCGGGTCGACGATGCTGTCGTCGTTCAGGTCAGCCTCGGGCACCCGGCCCAGTTCACCGTATTCCAGTGCTTCCAGCATCGACCGCATGTCCGTCATGTCCACGCGACCATCGCGGCCTAAATCTCCATGAAGGCTGGCGAACGGGCTACTCGGCGACGCCGGGTAGGCGCAACGCTGTCGATACCCCGCCTTGCGTTGGCGGTGCGACAGGACCTGGGCATCAAAGCGTCACCCCATCATGCAGACGAAGCAGAAATTGCCCGGAAAGCCACCTACTGGACTCGAACCAGCGACCTGAGCTTTACGAAAGCTCCGCTCTACCAACTGAGCTAAGGTGGCACGCCCGACCCCAAGGGTCGGAGCGGAGGAAGTATCGGCGCATCCGGCGGCCAAGTCCAATGCCCCACCGAGACCCCCTGACAGCCCCAACCAGGCAGTCATTCACCCCAGCCCGCTTCCGGTGGAGTCTGGACCGCATCGGCCCCTCCCTCGAGAATGACAAGCCCCCGAGCACCCGCACGCACGCGCTCAAAAGCCCGAGCCCCGATCTGGATTCCAAGCGTCACAGAATCGGCCTCATAGGTCCGCTCGCTCACCCGGCCTCGATTCTCAAGAGCATGGA
>RFGK01000090.1 GCA_003697045.1 Planctomycetota bacterium | reverse complement strand
TCGTCCGGGAATGGATTGGCCACGCTGCGGTAGAGGAAGTTCGGCGACACGAGCGCCGCGGTCAGCGCCAGGCGCACCGACGATTCCCAACTTTCACCTGTCGCACGGGCCGAATCGAACAACGCCATCAGCGAGCCGACCTCACTCGGCTCGACCGGACGCCGATATGCCTTGTCCGCAAAGCGTGTGATGACTGAGCGAGCAGCCTCGCGCCCTTCCACCCCGTTCGGTCTGATGTCAAATATGTCGTGCCATGCCTGTGGGCGCTGGATCGAATCCTCGCTTGTCGGCCCGGAAACTTCGATTGAAACCACAGCAAGGTTTCGATCGGCCACGCCTCTGACGTAGTAGTCATTCGTGAAGTGCCCGGATATGTGGTGCAGCCCTGCTTCGAGGCGCAGCGCAACGCGGTATTCACCGGGTTCGGCCTGCCTCGCTTCGACCCAGAACCACGCCACTTCCTTTCCATCGACGCGCAGGCTCAGCCGGGGCTGTTCATCTCCTCCGGGAGTGCCCCACGCGGTCACGATCACCTCGTACTCGGCCGTTGCAGGCACCTGGTATCGTCCGCCGACCGCACCGTTTGAATAGAGCATGAATCCTCCGCGGTCGATCGCACGGCCATTGCGAGGCCTGTCCGTCAGCCGAACAAGAGTCCGCGCATCTCCCGCCTCGACGACCGGCCCAAGTCCCAGCTCGATGGCTCGCTCGGCCGCTTCCAGATACGCCTCCAGGTGCAACGGAGACACCGCCAGAACGTCGGCAATGTTGTCAAACCCATAGCCGATGTCATCCGGCGGAAGGCCCTCAGCCAGATCGAACACCTCCGGATCCACGCCGAGCAAATCGCGCATCGTCAACCGATACTCGGTGCGGTTGAGTCGATGGATGGTAAACCACCCGGGATCAGGCGCCGCGTTCTGCGGGTAGTACGCAAGTGCATCATCAAGCCACTGCTTGACGATCAGGCGTTGGTGATCGCTTGGCGACGGCTCATCGTCCGGGGGCATCTCGCCGGTCGACACCAGCTCACGCGCGATGGCCAGGTCATCTCCCATGCGCAAGACCTGATCCATCGTCTGAAGCTCGTCGAAGCGGATGCCGCCCTTGGCCTTGCGCGGGCCGTGGCAGCCGTAGCAATACTCGGCCAGAATCGGCGCCACGTCTTCTGCAAGTCGATGCTCGAGTTGCTCGGCCAGCGGGTCGCTCCGGGCTTCTTCGCCCGGACTCCAGCCGCCGATGCCCAATGCGCCTGCACCCAGTGCGCCGATGAGCCCGGCCCAGGCGAGCCGCGCTCGATGCTCGCTCGGGCTTGTGCATCGGCTCAAAGTCAGACCTCCCGTCGCCGTCCTTGCGAACTTACCTGAGATGTGCCCGCGGATCAACTCGGATGACGACCCACCCGAACATCGACTCGAAGCCACAAAAAGCACGAAAGCCCGCCGAAACGGGCTTTCGCAGGTGATCCTGGACGAAATGATCAGCGACGACGACGCGCCACGGCCAGCCCGCCAAGCCCAAGCAAGGCAACCGAGCTCGGAGCGGGAACCAGCGTGTAGCTCAGGAACGGGCCGGCAACCGAAGTCGTTGCCCAGTCCACGGTCGAAGGATCGCTGCGGCTGAGGTGGTCAACCCCCGGGTCCGGGCCGCCACCCGTCGAAAACACGTCAAACTCAAACGTATCACCGATCGAAAGCCCCATCGCTGCGAAGTTGACGACAATCGACTGAACACCCGCAGCGTGGCCCGCGTCGGAGCCGGTGATGAGGCCGCCACCCAGCCACGTGGCATCGATCAGGCTCCAGGCGGAGCCGTCGTAGTGACGCAGCTCGCCGCCGAAGCCCGAGCCGCCGTCATCGGCCCATGTGCCGATGAAGTGCGTAATTCCCCGGCCCCAGTCGACATTGCGGTTCCATGAGCCCGGATCGGTCGAGTTGTCACCGGGGTTGTTGCCCGTGTCGATCCCGACGACATACTTGCCCCAGTTCGTCGCATCGAGATCGGCATTGAGCGTGATGTCGATATACAGGTTCGTGGTGTCGTTGGTGATCGACACGCTCACGATGTCGAGGTGATCAAATCCCTGCGACTGGAAAAAATCGTGCAAGTCTCCGCCTGCAAGGTGGTTTCCCACGTTGTCGTTGAACACGTCAGCTGTCGCGGCACCCGCGATCAGCGCAACCATGCACACTCCCAGTACCTTGTTCATCATGCTCTCTCCTGAACGAATAGTGTCTCGGACCTCTCTCTCGCCAACGCCATTCGGAATGGCGCAGACTCTCCCCTTGGGAGAGCAGTCATCATAGCAGATTTGCTTGTCCGCTCCAATACCTGACACCTTGCAAACTCCGCGGTCTGTCATTCCGATTGACACCCGAACAAGAATGTCATCGCTTCTGGAAACCGCTTCGACCATGCGGGCTCGTGGTGGCGTGCGTCCGGATCGACGACAAGCCGAATCTTCTCGGAGTCCAGCCCGTGAAGCTTCATTTGTTCGACCAGCCAGCGGGAATACTGCTCGAACCGCTTGTTTCGCTCCGCAGATCCGGGCTCATCTCCAAACTCACGCCCTCCCACTCCAACGAACACCCGTTCAGGCAACGGACGCATCGAGGCCAGCACCGTCTCGGCCCACGCGATCCCGCCGCGCCCTGCCCCGGCTGTGCTCTCCAGCAATAACAGCCCAAAGCTCTGCGGATACTCCGCTGCCATGAAAAGTGAAATCGTCGCCCCGAGTGAAGCACCCCCGATGCCCGTCTGTGTCCGATCACCGGTGACACGAAAGGCCCTTTCAACCCGTGGCTTGACCTCAGTCATGAACCAGCGACCAAACTCCCGGCCTGCCGGCTCGACCTGAAGCCCCATGTCAAACGGCTGATACTCGGCCATTCGTGCCGTGCCCCCGTGCGGCACACCCACAACAATCACAGGCTCAATCCGCCCACTCTCGATCAAATCGGACATGATCTCGTCAACACGCCACTCCTCAGGCCCGCCCTTGCGCGATTCAAAAAGATTCTGCCCATCAAACAGGTAGAGCACCGGAAAAGTGCGGCTGGCGTTCTCCGGCTCGAAATAAGCAGGCGGCAGCCACACAAGCAGATCACGCATGGCCCCTGACGCAGGGCCCGCCCCCCCGGCGACTTGCAGCCTTTTCAGCGTCCCCGTCACGGTCCAGTCGCGGTATTCCGTCGAATCGCGCTGGTTGAGGATGTCGTCGGGGCTGCGAAAGCGCGGCACACGCAGCTCAAAAACCGGCTGTCTCCCCCCCAGCGCATCCCGATCAACCTTGGGCAATGTGCGATTGTCGATGTCATTCCCGTCCGGGTCGGTCTCCACATAATCCCATGACCCAAGCGTGAACTTGAACTGCAATGTCGCGTTGGGAACAGGTCCTTCAAAAACGATCTGCCAGCGTCCGTCCGAACGCGCGGTCATCTTGAAGTCGGGGTGAGCCGGATCCCACCCGCCGAGATTCGACGCCAGATACATCGGACGGTCTTTCGACGCAAACCGGGCCACGTCATCCACCACGATCACAAACCCCTGTTCCAATGTTTCGGGTTGGACCAGGTCTTCAGCCTGACAACGCCAGGCAGGAACAACCGTCAGGATGGCAGCCAAACCAGCGAGAACACCATGCTTCATCATGCTCTGATCGTAACCCCCCCGCGACTCCAAAAACAGCATCGCCCGCACTCGAAAGCACGGGCGACGCTTGAGATTCAACAGAGCCGGCTTGCGATCATCGAATCATCAACGACGCTGATCAGCCGGACTCATCCATTCGGTTTACGGGCAACCCGTGTCGAACTCGCCGAGGAAGGTCAGCACGTCGAAGAAGTCCAGGATGCCGTCGGTCACGAAATCGGCCCTCATGTCACCGCCTGAGAACCAGCCCAGATAGGTGAGCACATCGAAGAAGTCCAGGATGCCGTCGCCGGTCGTATCGGCCCGGCAGCCGGAACCCGTGGACATCAGGTTGATGAACTGATCGCCCGCGATGGCGCCAAAGTCGATCGCGCTGACTTCGCCCAGATTGTCAACCGTGGGCAGCCCGCCGATGACCTGGTTGGACACAAAGTCGAACCCGCCGCTGGAGATCCAGCCCGCCAGCAGGATGTCCTGCGACCCGTCCCAGCCGATTTCGTTCAGGTCCAGGCACAGCTCGATACCGGTGTTGACGTTGGGCGCATCGGCCACACTCGGTGATGCCGCGTCAAATGCCGTCACGCCGTCCACGTTCGAGTTGTTGATCGCAACCTGCACCAGCCCGACCGCCGGACGATCACTCGGATCGGCAGAGCCGTTGAGGATGTCCAGGCCGAGATCGGCCGACGCACGCGGAGCGTAGTTCGAGTAGAGATTCGCCAGGAATCCGTCCTGCTGGTCAAACCGATCACCGGAGAAGTCCATCACCTCGACCGGCTCGGCCACGGGGTTGCCCTGGCCGTCGGTCACGAAGCCGCCGAAGAAGCTCCCGTAGTCGGCCCGCAGCCCGAAGAACGGATCCACGATCGGTCCATTCGTGCGGAGCACGGCGCAGTCGGTGTAGTTCTGAAGGTTTCCGCTTCCGCCGTCGACACCGTTGTTGGTGTTGAGCCAGAAATCCGGCTCGAATCCAGCATCGAAGATGCAATCGGCCATGCGGTTGAGGCCGTTGAAGCTGATGTCCACATTGTCAGCGCGGAGCGTATTCTGCCCGCCGGGCGCCGTATCGAGGAACAGGTTGAGCTTGTTGTAGTTCACCTCCAGGTTGCCGCCGATGAAGATGTACAGCTTGCCGTTCGCGGTATCAACATACGACCGCACGTTGCACAGCTCAGAGCCGTAGGCCCAGTTCGCATCAGGCGCCACCGGCGACGAGAGCGACGGGCTCCCGATCACACCCAGCGTGTTTGAGTTGTCAATTCCCATCGAGTACCCGCTGCCGACAGCGCCGGCATTGGCAGCGCCATATCCGGGCAGTGAACCGATCTCGTCGATGTTGCCGGTGGCCGGTCCGGCGTAGAGGCGAGGCACATTCGGCGTCGTGCCGTCGTCCCCGTCATCATTCCACGAATCGGCCGAAACGACAAAGTCGGCCCCGAAACCGGCATCAAACACAAGGCCCGCCTGACCGGAGATGATGAATCCGCCGGCCCCGGCACCCGAGCTGAGCGTCGTCAGTCCCGTCGCATCGCTGGCGTCCGAGTCAATGTAGAGGTCGAGCCCGTTGCCGTTGTATTCGAGATTACCCGCGATGAACAGGTACAGATTCACGCCATCGGTTGCCGCATAGACCGCGTCGATCTCGGAACCTCCCCCGTTCGGTCCACCCCCATCGACCGTCCCGTCGGTCTCATTGCCAAAGCCCGTGTAGTTGGTCTGCAGGAACTGGGCCGGGCCGTATGCGGCGTCAAGCATCCCATCGACAACGATCGTGCCGACGTTTGCCGTAATCGACGTGTGGGAAATCCCCCCCATCGCTGTAAAGTCCGGCGCGTTGCCGATGTTCGGCGTGTCGATGGGCAGATTCCCATCGTGAATGATCTGGTTGGACATGAACGTCCGGTCGCCGGAGTTCACCCAGCCGGCCAGTTGGAACGTTGACGTACCGCCCGAACCGTGCAGCGGGCCCCCGATTGCTGCGAGCGGAATGCAGAGTTCCACACCGGTCATCACGTCTCCCGGAGGGTCTCCGAAATCGCCCCCTGTGAAATCGCCAGCCTGGTTATCGCCAAACGCCGTGGGCTGGTTCTGGCTCCACAGCACATCGCTGTAGAAGCTGCCCTCGGTACCTGGGTCGTAAACGCCGTCAACTGTCGGCTGGGCCACGGCAAGACCCGCAACCGACACGAGAGCGGCCGCGCACAAAACATGCTGCTTTCTCATTGAATATCTCCCTCTGCGATCGTCTCTCGACTCCGTCACCGGAGCCGGACACACGGTGACAAAACGCTCACGCTCGACTCCCAGCGGCGATCGAGCACTCCCGAAGCCAATAAGAATAGCGGATCTTGCCTTTCCGGGCGAGCCTCAATCTGCTGAAAACCGGCGACCTGAGCATCCCGTGCGTCCGAAAAAACCAGCAAGTGCGTGGGCTCCACGCGCACCCGCTCCTTCTGACCGCGTGGCGGCCCCTCTCTCACGTGGCCCAGACTCACAGAGGACCAATGCCAGCAAAGCCGATCCCACGCCGCTGATCACGGATCCACTGCCCGGACAAAGCCCTCCTGGGAGGGTCACTCCAAGGGGAGATCACGAAGCGCCAAAGACGTGCGCAGGTTTCTGCCCATCGCCCGTACCGCCATTGATTCAAGCCTGAGTCATCCTTAGTATTTGAATCTGGGCCAGCTGCCCTGTCTGCGCAGCCGAGATGCCGGGGGACGAAGCCCGAGCGACCGATTCGAGAGACCGAACATGATCACCGCACGCCCACGCCGAGCGCTTTTTGCCTTCACCCTGATCGAGCTGCTGGTTGTCATCGCGATCATCGCGCTGCTGATCGGCATTTTGCTTCCAGCGCTGGCCAAGGCGCGCAAGTCGGCCCAGACCATGGGCTGCCTGTCCAATACGCGGCAGATCAGCCTGGCGATGAACGGGTACTCAATTGACAATCGCGACTGGTATCCCCTGCTCCCGTTTGCCAGCTTGGTCGACGAGCAAGCATGGAGAGGTGAGTTCGGCCCCCCATACCTGGACGGTCAGTACAAGTACGGCGGAGCCGCCGGTCTGTTCAGCACCTTTCAGATCGGTGATGGTGTGGCATCACGGCCGCCCACCGGTGATGTCGGTTTCTACGGCACCGTCGTGCCCGGGCAAGGCCTCGTGTACGGCGCCTACCGGGATGGAAACACCGCCCCGCTGCTGGCTGGTTACATCGACGGGTTTGAAGTGCTCAAGTGCCCCTCTGACCGCGAGACGATCTACTGGGGTCGATTCTATGGCCAGCTCGAGACGCGCCTCGAAGCGGCTGTCAATGCCGGAAGGCTCAAGACCCCCATCGCGCCGGGCAGTTCGGAAGATGTCATCGGGTACAACCTGAGCTACATGTATATTGCCGGCTTCAAGGTCAATGAACCTGCCATTCTCAAGCCCGCGCCGCTGTGGGGCGACGAAACGCAAGGCCCCGACACCGGTATCAACTCGTTCTATGGAAATCCTGCCGATGCCGAATACGCCGGGCTTGTGGTCGACCCCGATGGAAACCACCGAGCCTACGCGGATATCGACAATCATGGCTCTGCCGGCGGAAACTGGGCGTTTACCGACGGACACGCAGAATTCTTCACCGGATCAGTCCACAACACGTTCTTCGGCGATCCCGGCGACGATTCCCACACCAATGGCCAAAACGTCAACCTGATCGATCGGAACCGGAGCCGCAGGCTTCAAACAATCGACTGAATCGCAATGCCGCCGAGCCTGCGGATGAGCAGACGGCGCAAGCCGCAAGCTAATCGTGGTCGTTTTCGACAAGAGGATTCTGGTCGGTTTCTTCCTCAACGTCGAACCGCTCCTCGATCACGAACTCTTCGCCTTGCTGCCGTACGGTCACCCGCTGCAAGCGGATCAGGTCAAGCAGCGCAAGGAACAGCCCCACCATTTCCGCACGCGTCCGCCCGAGCAGCGCCTGCCGAAGCGTCAGGCTCTCGCCGCCCTCCCCGGCACGCCGGCGCACCAGGTCCATCAGGTCTTCGGCGTAAAGCTCAATCGGCGTGTCATCGCTGACGACCTCGTGCTCGCCGATTTTCGTCAGATCAACGCTTTTGACGATCCGTGCAAAGGCCTGCACCAGATCGACCAGCTCGATGTCTTCGAGATCGACTTCGTCGAATCCCTCCATCGCGCCACGGATCTGATCGTCGTCGACTCCCGCGGCTGCTGCGGGAAACCGCTTCTCCCACCAGCTGCGGCGCGACTCCAGCCCGTCGGCCATGTCGCGGTACTTCTTATACTCGAGCAACTGACGCACAAGCTCGGCCCGGGGGTCTGACTCATCGGGATCGTCAGGATCGACCGGCCCTTCCGGGGCGTCTTCACCCTGGCGGGCGATCATGCGGCTCTTGATTTCCATCAGCGTGGCCGCCATGACCAGAAACTCCCCAGCCGTGTCGATGTCGATTCGCCGGTCGTCCAGGTCCCCCAGGTACGAGAGGTACTGCTCGGTAATGCGGGCGATGGGGATGTCCTCGATCTCGACCTCGGCCCGGCGAATGAGGAACAGGAGCAGGTCAAGCGGACCCTCAAACGCTTCCAGCCGTACTTTGTACTCGCTTGTCACGCTCGCGCTCCCTCGGGACCTTGGAGAGTGTACCCTTTCCAGATGTCCACACTTGCGGGAGTCCGTCCGAGCATGACCGAGATTGAGCTGATTCGCTCCGTGCTGCGTGAGGAGGCCGAGGCCGTCGCTCAACTTGCCTCCAGCGCGGGGGAAGAGTTTACGCGGGCATGCGATGTGATCGAGCGGTGCGCCGAAAGTGGGGGCACGGTGCTCGTAAGCGGACTGGGCAAGAGCGGGCTGGTCGGGGCCAAGATTGCCGCCACGCTCAGCTCACTGGGTATTCCCGCCCACTCGGTCCACCCCACGGAAGCGGCGCACGGCGACCTGGGTCGGTTTCGCCCCACGGATGCGGTCATCTGTCTTTCGCATTCGGGCGAGACTGCGGAGGTGGTGGCTTTGGCTGCCACGCTCAAGCAGGACGGGCTGCCGGTGATTGCGATCACCAGCGGCGACGGCTCGGAGCCGTCGAGTCTTGAGCGCACAGCCGATGTGGTCATCAACTTGCACATCCGGGCCGAAGCGGGCGGCTTTGTCGCCCCCACGGCCTCAACGACGGCAAGCATGGCAGCCGGCGACGCGATTGCGCTTGCCGTGGCGCGACGTCGCAACTTCACGCATGACGATTTCCTCAAGAGGCATCCGGGCGGCTCGCTCGGTGGGATGCTCCGCCCGGTCGGTGAGTTGCTCCGGTTCCGCGTGGGGAAGAACCTGCCGCTGGTTTCCGCCGACACTCCGGTGCGCGAGGCTGTACGTCTGGCCGAAGCGGGCGGACGACGCCCGGGTGCGGTGCTGGTCGTCTCCGACTCGGGGGAGCTTGCCGGCATATTCACCGACGGCGATCTGCGTCGGCTCGTCCTGCGCGATGCCGACGCCCTGTCTCGCCCCATTGGGGAGGTGATGACCGCTTCCCCGCGCACATTGCTGCGGTCGGCCACCGCGGCCGATGCCGCCCAGCTCTTTCGCCTGCACCGCAACGACGAGATTCCGGTTGTTGATGAAAATGGCAAGCCGATCGGATTGCTCGATGTGCAAGATCTCATCGCTCTCAAACTTGTGCGAGACTGAACCGTGACCAACCCCGCCTCCATTCGCATGATCGTCTTTGACGTCGACGGCGTCCTGACCGACGGCTCGATCAATGTTGATGCCGACGGGCGCGAGATCAAACGATTCCACGTCCGCGACGGCGTCGCGATCAAAGACTGGATGGCCCTCGGCGGGGAAGCGGGGATCATTTCGGGGCGCGGGGGTGCCGCACTTCGCGCTCGGGCGCGGGATCTCGGCATCGAACGCATCGTCGAGAACTCGATCAGCAAGGCGGCGGATTTGGTCGCGATGGCCGAAGAAGCCGACATTCCCCTTGAACAGGTTGCATTCATGGGGGACGACCTGCCTGACCTGCCGGCGCTTCGGCTCGC
>RFGK01000089.1 GCA_003697045.1 Planctomycetota bacterium | reverse complement strand
TTTGCGTAAACCGACGCTGCCAGGCTGAGTTGCTTGAGATTGGACTTGCAGACCATGTCCCGACCCGCATCGCGCGCCCTTCCGAGAGCGGGAAGCAGGATTCCGATAAGCAGGGCGATGATCGCGATGACCACCAACAGCTCGATCAACGTGAACCCCGAAGCCATGCAAACCCGAGACACCCGGTTTGGTGTGCGGCTTGCCGTCGTCATTGTCATTGTCTGTTCTCCGTATTGAGGGATTCTCGGTTGACCAGCGCGTTCCGGTACTGTTACAGTATTCTCTCCGATTGCCGCCCCAATTGCAAGCGTGTGTTGAAAAGCTCACATGAGGACTCGAAAAATGACATGCTGGCGAGGTCTTGCCGGTCTTTTTGCACGGATGCACCGCTTGCCCGGGCTGGTGCGACCACACGCTCCACACCAACGTGTTCCGCAACAGTTACAGCCTCATGCTGCGTCTTGTTATCGGACGCCATGCTGGACTCGACCGCTCGTCGCCGCTCTGATCATCTCCTCCGCCAGCGTTGGATGCGCTCCCATGCACACGCAGCCCACAGTCGAACTTGTCCACACCAATAGCGCGTGGACTTTGCTCCGCGATGGACAGCCCTACCAGATCAGGGGGGCTGCCGGCAAGGACTATCTCGAGGAGCTTGTTGCCTCGGGCGGCAACTCGATACGCACGTGGGACGCAGTGGGCATCGATGAGCTGCTCGACGAGGCGCACAGGCTGGGGCTTACGGTGACGGTGGGTATCTGGCTTGAACATGAGCGCCATGGCTACGACTACGACGAGCCGCAGATCCGCGCCCGCCAGCTTGCCAAGGTGCGCCGGTGTGTGCGCAAGTATCGGGATCATCCCGCGGTGTTGATGTGGGCGCTGGGCAATGAGGTCGAGTTGGGAGGCGATCTCGACAAGGCCCTGCGCGCCATCGAAGAAGCGGCTGCGATTGCAAAGCAGCTCGACCCCCACCACCCGACGATGGCGGTGCTCGCGGAAATCGGGGAAGACAAGGCCCGTCGTCTCCGTCAGGCCTGTCCGTCCATCGATGTGCTGGGCATCAACTCATATGGGGGTGCTGCGTCCGTTCCGGAGCGCCTGCGCGAGCAGGGCTGGACGGAGCCTTACGTTCTCACCGAGTTCGGCCCGCTGGGTCACTGGGAAACCGGACACACCGCGTGGGGGGCGCCGTTCGAGCCGACCAGCGCCGAGAAGTTCGAAATGTACACACGGTCGCAAAGGCTGGGTGTCGAAGCGGAGATGCCTGGACGATGCCTCGGCTCGTATGCGTTCCTCTGGGGAAGCAAGGTCGAGACGACGCCGACATGGTTCGGCATGTTTCTGGACACCGGCGAGCGCACGCCGACGGTCGACGCGATGCAGATCCTCTGGACCGGAAAGCCGCCTGAGAACCGGGCGCCGCTCGTGCACAGACTCTCGATTGACCTGGACGGGCTGACGGCCGAACCGGGAGAGGTGTTCAACGCCCGCGCCGAGTTTGAGGACCCCGAAGCGGACGAGCTGCACATGCAATGGGTGGTCCGACCTGAGCAGAGCGATCGAAAATCGGGCGGCGACGCCGAGCGAACCATTCCGGATCTTCCGGGGCTGATTCTCGATGCCTCGTCCGGTTCGGCAAAGGTGCGTGCCCCTTTGGAGCCCGGCGCCTATCGGCTGTACTTTTCGGTCCATGACGGACACGGGGGGGCGGGAACGGCAAACATTCCTTTCCTCGTGAAACCTCCGTCAGTAGAGTAATCGATGAACGAGAAGAGAGGTTTCATGTCGGTGCGATCATCAGCCATCATTGCGTGTCTTGTCGGCGTACTGGACGGATCGGCCCAGGCGCAGTATTCGTTGTTCTTTGCTGACGAGTTTGACGGCCTGGCGATCGATACATCCATCTGGGAGCACCAGATCGGAGATGGCAGCGATTACGGACTTCCCCCGGGCTGGGGCAACAACGAGCTGCAGTATTACACCTCTGACACGTTCAACGCGTACGTATTCGATGGCTCGCTTCACATCGTCGCGCGAGAGGCGTCGATTGGTGGCTACGACTACACCTCGGCGCGTCTGCGGACCAAAAACGCGCTGGACTTCCGCTACGGACGGATTGAAGCCCGCATCAAGCTGCCGCGCGGACAGGGATTCTGGCCCGCATTCTGGATGCTCCCGACGAACTCGCCGTATGGCGGCTGGGCTGCCAGCGGCGAAATCGATGTGATGGAAGCCGTCAACCAGATGTCGGCGGTTCACGGGACCATCCACTTCGGGTCCACCTGGCCGAACAACGTCAGCAACGGAGGTTCGTTTGCCGACGGCACCGATTTCTCCCAGGACTTTCACATCTACACATGTGAATGGACACCCGATCTGATCCGCTGGTTCGTCGATGGCCAGGAATACCACAGCGTCACGAGCGCCGCGTGGCATTCCTCTGCTGCACCGTCCAATCCGCGTGCACCGTTCGACACGCCGTTTCATCTGATCGTCAATCTCGCGGTGGGAGGCAACTGGCCCGGGTCTCCGAACGGCTCGACGCCGTTTCCTTCCGAGATGCTCATCGACTGGGTGCGCGTGTACCGCATCGAACAACAGCCGTTCGGCGGCGTGGCGCATGCCGTCCCGGGACGCATCGAGGCTGAAGATTTCGATCTGGGATATCCCGATGAGGCATACCACGATTGCGACGCGGGCAACGTGGGCTCGTCGTATCGCACGGATGTTGATGTCGATATTCAGCCGTGCTCCGAGGGTGGATTCAACGTGGGCTGGCTGTGCGAAGGTGAGTGGCTCGAATACACCATCGACATTGCCGAAGCCGGCACGCACGATCTGTCCGTGCGCGTCGCATCGCAGACAACCGGCGGCACGATTCGATTCGAGCTGGACGGGCTGGACATTTCAGGACCGGTCAGCGTCCCCGTCACGGGCGGGTGGCAGACATGGACGACAATCGCAACACACGTCGAGCTGCCCGCAGGTGAGCACGTGCTGCGCCTGAACAACGCTTCGGATGCCGGCTTTGCGTTCAATCTCAACTACATCGAGTTTGCGCGCATCGATCAGGGATGCAATCCGGCCGATCTTGCGCCGGCCTTCGGCACGCTCGACTTCTTCGACGTGCTCGCCTTTCTGCAGTATTTCGCCAATGGCGATGCCCGCGCCGACGTCACCGGCGACGGCGGCCACGACTTCTTCGACGTCCTGGCGTTTCTTGATCTGTTCACCAACGGCTGCCCATAAGGCCCGCTGCGCGTTCCCCGTGGTTCTGCAGCCTCTCCCAGTCACGGTTGTCGTCAAGCGCGATACCGGTCCTTGACGGCATCGTGCGCACACACCAAGCGGCAGGCTTGGGGACGTTCCGGCTGGTTCCTCACAGTCGATCGCCGACCTTTGCTCGAAGAATCGCCAGCGTGCAAGCGGGGAGCAACGCGATCAGCCCCCGGCTGCGTCACTCACTGAGACGCATGTGCACATCAAGTTGCGATCGCCAAACGGGTTGTCGATCCGTGCGACCGGGCTCCAGAACTTCTGCTCGCGCAGGAACGCTCGCGGATAGACCGCCTGCTCGCGCGTGTACGGATGGGTCCACTCGTCTTGCGCGATCATGGACACGGTGTGCGGCGCGTTCTTGAGCGGATTGTCATCACGGCTCCACTGTCCGCTGGCGATGCGTTCAACTTCTTCATGGATGCCGATCAGCGCGTCGCAATACCGGTCAAGCTCGGCCTTGGATTCCGATTCGGTCGGCTCGATCATCAGCGTCCCCGGGATCGGCCAGGACATCGTCGGCGCATGGAATCCGTAGTCGATCAATCGCTTGGCCACGTCGTCGATGCGCACGCCGGCCTGTTTTTCAAAGGGGCGACAATCGACGATGAACTCGTGGGCGACGCGGCCGTGGGTGCCTCGGAAGAGCACCTCGTAGTGCCCCTTGAGTCGCTCGGCCATGTAGTTGGCGTTGAGCACTGCCACCTCGCTGGCTCGCCGCAAACCCTCTGGGCCCATCAGTGCGATATACATCCACGAGATCGGCAGAATGGCAGCACTTCCGTACGGGGCGGCCGAGATCGGCCCGATCGCCTGGGCTCCGGCGGACTTCGGCTGCACGACCGGATGAGACGGCAGGAAGGGCGCCAAGTGTGCCTTGACTCCGATCGGTCCCATGCCCGGACCGCCGCCGCCGTGCGGAATGCAGAACGTCTTGTGCAGGTTGAGGTGACTCACGTCAGCGCCATAATCGCCCGGACGACAGAGGCCGACCTGCGCGTTCATGTTCGCACCGTCAAGATAGACCTGCCCCCCGTGCGCGTGCACAATGTCGCAGATCTCGCGGATCGTCTCATCGAACACGCCCGTCGTCGACGGATAGGTCACCATGATGGCGGCGAGCCGATCGGCGTGCTCTGCCGCCTTGCGGCCGAGGTCTTCCACGTCAATCTGTCCATCGGTGCACTTGACAGAAACAACGCGCATGCCCGCCACGACGGCCGAGGCAGGATTGGTCCCGTGCGCCGACTCTGGAATCAGACACACGTTTCGATGTGCCTGGCCGCGGCTTCGGTGGTAGGCGCGGATGACCATCAAGCCTGCGTACTCGCCCTGCGAGCCTGCGTTGGGCTGAAGGCTCACTGCGTCATATCCGGTGATTTCCGCCAGCCACTGTTCCAGCTCGTCAAAGAGTTCGGCGTATCCACGCCACTGATCCGCGGGTGCAAACGGGTGCAGGTCACAAAGCTCCGGCCACGTGATCGGAATCATCTGGCTCGTCGCGTTGAGCTTCATCGTGCACGAGCCGAGCGGAATCATCGAATGCGCCAAACTCAAGTCGCGTCCCTGCAGCTTTGTGATATACCGCAGCATTTCCGTCTCGGAGTGGTAGGTGTTGAACACCGGATGGGTCATGAAGGCACTTGTGCGTGCAAACTCGGACGGAATCTCGGCGTGCAGCTGCGACAGCCGGGCATCGATCTGTTCGTGAGTTCCGCCAAACGCGACGACCAGATCGCGCAGAAGCGCCACATCACTGGTTTCATCGAGACTGATGCCAAGTGTCCCGTCGCCGAAGTCGCGCAGGTTGATCTCCAAATCTGCAGCCGCCTCAAAGACCCGGCGCGCATCTCCCTCGACACGCACCCGGATGGTGTCAAACACAGGGTGCTCATCAATATGGTGCCCGAGTGTGACAAGCTCATCCCGCAGCGCCTGTGTCAGGGCGTGCACGCGGCGTGCGATACGGCGCAGACCCTCCGGGCCGTGGTAGACCCCGTACATGCTTGCCATGATCGCAAGCAGAACCTGCGCTGTGCAGATGTTGCTGGTTGCCCGGTCGCGCTTGATGTGCTGCTCGCGTGTCTGGATTGCAAGCCGCAGCGCGTCTCTGCCCTCGGCATCGCGCGAGACACCCACAATGCGCCCCGGCAGCTTGCGCACATGCTCTGCGTGTGTTGCGATATACGCCGCGTGCGGCCCGCCGAAGCCCATCGGCACACCAAAACGCTGGGCACTTCCCACGGCAATGTCGGCCCCCCACTCGCCCGGAGGGGTCAGCAGCGTCAAAGCGAGCAGATCCGCCGCAGCAACAAGCTTGGCCCCGGCAGCGTGGGCACGCTCTGCCAACCCGCGATAGCACTCGATTCTCCCGTCCGTGGTCGGATACTGCACCAACGCCCCGGCGGTGTGTTCATCAAAGCTCATCAACGACGGCGACGTCACCACAAGCTCGACGCCGATCGACTCTGCACGTGTGCGCACAACTTCGATCGTTTGCGGATGACAGTCGTCGGCTACGAGGAACTTCATGCGCTGGTGACGTGCGATCTGGATGCACATGCTCATCGCCTCGGCCGCGGCTGTCCCTTCATCAAGCAGACTCGCATTGGCAATCGGAAGTGCCGTCAGATCGCTGATCATGGTCTGGAAGTTCAGCAACGCTTCGAGCCGCCCCTGGGCAATCTCCGCCTGATACGGGGTGTATTGGGTGTACCAGCCCGGGTTCTCCAGGACATTGCGCAAAATCACGCTCGGCGTGATCGTGCCGGAATAACCCATCCCGATGCACGAACGGAACACCTTGTTCTGTCTGGCTCGTTCTCGAAGTGCGCTCAACAGTTCGCGTTCGCCGCGGGCAGGAGGCAGCGCCAGTTCGCGATCCATCCGGATCGACCCGGGAACCACGTCCCGGATAAACGCCTCCATCGACTCGTAGCCGAGCACGCGCAACATCTCGGCCTGGTCGGATTGGCTCGGCCCGATGTGCCGACGCTCAAACGCGTCACATGGCTCCAGGCTTGTGCGCGGGGATGGAACAGTCGAACAAGCAGATTGTGTGGTCATGGCGGGAGTACTCATGCGTCCGGTTTCCGTGGCTTCCGGAGCAGCGCTGCCTCCGGGAAGAAACTGTAGGTACAGTCCGGTTCCGAACACGACGATCAGGGCGATACACTGAGCGCATGAGAGCCGTTTGCTCCATTGCCCTCATGACTCTCGCGGCGGTCACTGCCGCTGCCCAGCCTGATGCCGACCAGATCCGACGCGCCCGGGCCGAACGCCGCTTCGGCCAGCGTGAGCACGCCGGGCAGGATGTCGTGCTGCGCCCGGATCTTCCGGGCTTGTTCCGGCGCCATGTCG
>RFGK01000088.1 GCA_003697045.1 Planctomycetota bacterium | reverse complement strand
CCTGTGCCCGGGAGTCTGGATAGAAGCCGGGCGGTTCGCGAAGGGAAACGTCGAGCCGGCGTGACCAGCGGTCGGGCACGGAGATCTGGCTGCGGAGGATTCCGTCGAGATCGTCCGCTCCCTGAATCTCCCACCGCATCACGTCGGGGTAATCTGCGTAGCCCTCGGACTTGTTCTTGTAGAACTGGAGCGTGACACGCTGTCCGACCGGCAGATCGAGCGTCCAGATCGTCTCTCCGGTGCGCACGTCGACGAGATCGATGGTGTAAAGCTCGTAGGGGGTGCTCACGTAGGTGAAGCGGTCGATGCTCATGAGCACCCCGCCGGGGGTATAGGTGGTGCATGAGACCGGCCCGACGAGCACGGACAGGAGAGCGAGAGCAGTGAGAAAGGTCAGTCTGATCATTTCGGGCTCCGTGTTCGTTGAGCATACGCCCGGCGAAGGGCGCGGGCTTGCCCTGACGTTATCGGTAGACTTGGCCTATGCCTGAACACAGCCCGGCACCGGAGAGTGTTGCGATGCGGATTTGGGCGCAGGACTTGCGCATCGGACATGGATACGACCTGCATCGGCTCGAGCCGATTGGACCCGACGGGCAAGGGCGGCCGTTGCGAATCGGAGGCGTCGCATTCGAACATGACCGCGGGCCCGTGAGCCACTCCGACGGCGACGCCCTGCTGCACGCCATCACCGACGCCGTGCTGGGCGCCCTGGCCCTCCCCGATATCGGGCAGATGTTTCCTGACCATGATCCGGCCAACGAAGCGCGCGACTCGGCGGCGTTTGTGCGCGAAGCCATGCGGCTGGTCCGCCAGCGCGGGTTTGAGATCATCAACCTGGATGCAACCGTCGTGCTTGAGCGCCCGAAGCTCGGCCCCCGCCGGGACGAGATCCGTCGATCGGTTGCACGCATCCTGGAGATCGACCCCGAGCAGGTCAATGTCAAGGGCAAAACCCATGAGCGCGTCGACGCGGTGGGCGAGGGGCGCGCAGTCGAGGTCCACTGTGTGGTGCTGATACGCAAACTCGGCCCGGAGGGCTGAGACGCACGGAGGGCGCGCCCGCCCGTTCAGTTGGCCACGATGTTGACCAGCCGCCCGGGTACCACGATGATTTTGCGCACAGTTTTGTCTGCGATGAGCGCTGCGATGCGTTCGTCGGCCAGCGCGCGCTGGCGCATCGTTTCCTCGCTGGCGTCGGCCGGGACGGTGATCTTGCTGCGCACCTTGCCGAGCACCTGCACGGGGATTTCGATCTCGTCATCGACGAGCATTGCTTCGTCGCAGGTGGGCCAGGTCTGAATGGTCACGGAACCCAAGGCCTCCTGTCGGCCGAGACGGTGCCAGATCTCCTCTGCCATGTGCGGCGCAAACGGCGAGAGAATGCGCACAAACCGGTCGGCCTGATCGAGTGTCAGCTCATCGGCTGCATTGACAAACTCGATCATGGCAGCGATGGCGGTATTGAAGCTCAACTTCTCGATGTCGCGGCCCACGCGGTGGATCGTGCGATGCAGCAGCTTCTCAATTGCCGGATCCGGCTGCTCAGAAAGGCGGGGATTGCCGGTTGATTCGTCTATGCACAAACGCCATGTGCGCTGAAGAAAGCGGAACAGGCCGATGATGTCGCGCGTGTTCCACGGTTTCGAGGCTTCGAGCGGGCCGAGGTACATTTCATAGAGTCGAAATGTGTCGGCCCCGTACTCGGCGATGACCTCATCGGGGTTGACGACGTTCTTGAGGCTCTTGGACATCTTGGCGACGATCTGCGTCACTTCCTGCCCGGTCGCCCGTTCGATCCACTTCGGGCGGTCGTCGGTGCCCACGTTCTCGACTTGATCGGTCGGCACCAGCGACTTGTCCGGCCTCTGATACGCGTGAGAGAGGATCAGCCCCTGATGAAACAGCTTGCCGAACGGCTCATCGGTGGAGACAAATCCCAGATCGAAGAGGACCTTGTGCCAGAAGCGCGCGTAGAGCAGGTGCAGCACGGCGTGCTCAGCGCCTCCGATATAAAGATCGACGCCCTGGACAGTCTGATCGTGACCAGCCTGCTCACCCGACCGGGCCGAGCCGCCCATCCAGTAGCGTTCGGGTTCTTCCCCGACGAATCGTTCGTCGTTGCGAGGGTCACAGAAGCGCAGGTAGTACCAGCAGCTGCCCGCCCATCCGGGCATGGTGTTGGCTTCACGAGTGACCGGCGTATCGGCGGGCAAGTCATCAACGCCCACTTCGCCCGCAGTGGTCTTGAGCCAGTCGGTGGCCTTGCCGAGCAGCGGCTGCGGATCGTCGCTCTCAACAGGGGCGTAGTCAGCCATTTCGGGCAGCGTGACGGGAAGAGATTTTTCGGAGACGGGATAGTGATTGCCGCGGTCGTCCCAGACGATGGGGAACGGCTCGCCCCAGTATCGCTGTCTGCTGAACAACCAGTCGCGCAGGCGATAGTTGACACGGCGTGAGCCGATCTGCTTGTCTTCGAGCCAAGTGATGATGCGCTGCTTGGCCTGGTGGACGTGCAGGCCGTTGAGGAAATCGGAGTTGATTGCCGGCCCGTCTCCGGTGTAGGCCTCGCCCTGGAAATCTTCGGGCGGCTGGACCGTGCGGACGATGGGCAGGTTGTACTTGACAGCGAAGTCCCAGTCGCGCTGATCCTGGGCGGGCACGGCCATGATGGCGCCGGTGCCATAGCCCATGAGCACATAGTCGCTGGTCCAGACGGGAACAGGCTCACCAGTCGCGGGGTTCTGCACGAATCGTCCGATAAAGACGCCGGTTTTTTCCTTGGCCTCCATGCGCTCAATGTCGGAGCGGTTGCGCGCCGACTCGACGTACGCGCGCAGTTGTTCAACGTCGGTCTCGGGTGCGGGGTTGTCGAGCGCTTCGTCGACGAGCGGATGTTCGGGCGCGACGACCATGTAGGTGGCGCCGAAGATGGTGTCGGGGCGCGTGGTAAAGACGCGCAGCGACATGCCCGAAGGCACATGCCCCGGTTCGAGAATCGGGAAATCAATCTCTGCCCCTTCGCTTCGTCCGATCCACTCGGCCTGCTGAATCTTGGTGGACTCCGGCCATGTCACATCCCTGAGCCCGTCGAGCAGGCGATCGGCATAGGCGGTAATGCGGAACATCCACTGACGCATCG
The DNA here is from genome assembly GCA_003697045.1 of Planctomycetota bacterium. GTDB lineage: Bacteria > Planctomycetota > Phycisphaerae > Phycisphaerales > UBA1924 > J022. The sequence continues at coordinate 19,338 of RFGK01000088.1, read as the reverse complement.
GCTTGCGAAAGACGGGGAATCCTCCGCGCTCGCTGCGCCCGTCGATGACTTCTTCGTTGGCCAGGGCCGTACCCAGCTTGGGACACCAGTTGACTGTCTGACGGGCGGCGTAGGCAAGGCGGTACGAGTCGATGATCATGCGCTTTGTATCTTGATCGAGCGCTGACCACTCACCAACGCGCGTGCCCCCGGGAAGGTCTCCTGCCCCAGCGTACTCGGCAGCGTCGGGATTGAGCTGCACCGAACGCGCGCCCGACTCGAACTCCTCGACCAGCTCGCAGATCGGCCGGGCGCGGTTCTGCTGCTTGTCGTACCACGCGTTGTAGATCTGGAGGAAGATCCACTGCGTCCACTTGTAGTAGTCCGGATCGATGGTGCCGAACTCTCGTGACCAGTCGTAGCAGAATCCGAATCGCTTGAGCTGGCGGCGGAAGTTGTCGATGGCGCGACGCGTCGTCTCGGCCGGGTGAACTCCGGTCTGAATGGCATACTGCTCGGCTGGAAGCCCAAATGCGTCCCATCCCATCGGGTGCAACACGTTGTGCCCGCACATGCGCTTGTATCGGCAGATGATGTCCGTCGCGGTGTACCCCTCCGGGTGTCCGACGTGCAGCCCGGAGCCGGAGGGATAGGGAAACATGTCCAGGCAGTAGAACTTCGGTCGCTGTGGATCGAAACCAGATTCACCTGGATTTGGTGTTTGATAGGTCTTGTGCGTGTCCCACCACGATTGCCAGCGCGTCTCGATCTGGTCGGCCAGGGCAGCCGAGTAGCGATGGGCCGGGACGGAAGCGTTGGACTGGCTGGAGACGGCGTCGGTACTCATTGGTGTCTTGGGGGTGCAAGTCTACAAACGAATCGAGGCTCCGCCGGACGCGGAGCCCCCGAAAGATCCAGACTTCGAGAGGCAGGACGCGTCAGCGCCTTGGGTGCCAGCAAAGACCGGTAAGTTGCTCGGGATTGGCTGCTCCACCTGGCTGCATGTCGAAAGAGTATACCGCCCTGTTCGCACGGACGAGGTCAAAAACCGGGCTCACACAGCCGACGTAAGAGGGACAATCGCAGCGACGAGGACCCGAGCCCTATATTTCGATCCCGATCCTCGGGCAAAGAGTATCCGAGCATGTGTGTGTCAATCTTCATCCAGACGCTCAACGAAGAGCAGAACCTGCCCAGTTGTCTGGACAGCGTGTCCTGGTCGGACGACATCGTCGTGCTCGATTCGATCAGCTCGGACCGGACCGAGGAGATCTGCCGACAGCGTGGGGTGCGGTTTTATCAGCGATCGTACGACGGGCGTGGGCCCCACCAGAACTGGGCGATGGAGCACATCAAGTTCAAGCATCCCTGGGTGTTTTACCTCGATGCTGACGAGCACATGACGCCCGAGTTGCGGGAGGAAATCTGCGCGATTGCCTCGAATCCGGACGAGGAGAACGTGGCGTACTTCTGTGGGCGCAAGAACATGTTTCGCGGGCGATGGCTTCGGCATTCGATGCCGCCGGGGCACATCATGCGCTTCTTCAAGCCCACGAACATCCGGTTTGAGCGCTTGGTCAATCCGACGCCGATCATCGACGGCAAGCATGGATACCTGCGCAACCATTTCATCCACTACAACTTCTCAAAGGGCATCACCGAGTGGCTCGATCGGCACAACCGATACTCGACCTACGAGGCGGTCGAGCAGATTCGTGCGCTGCGGGACCGCCCGGTCAACTGGAAGGCGCTGTTCTCTCGTGATGCGAACACGCGCCGAATCGAGGCGAAGAACATTTCGTTTCGCATGCCGTTTCGACCGGCGCTCAAGTTCTTCCTGCTCTACTTCGTCAAACTGGGGTTTCTCGACGGGCGCCCCGGGCTGACCTACTGCGCGTTGCAGGCGTTGTACGAGTATGAGATCTGCCTGAAGATCGAGGAGCTGCGCCGGGCCGAGCGCGGCGAAGCACCGAGTTGACCGGCGAGTGAGACCATGAGGCTGGCGCACTACCTGACCCGTTTCAACCTGGCCGACGGCGGAGTGGTTCGCGCGGTGCTGGACATGTGCGCCCTGCTCGCCTCACGCGGGCATCGTGTCGATCTGATCACGTGCGATGACACGGATGTTCCCGCGTCCTGGAAATCCGGCCTCTCCGATGTGCCGACCATTCACAGGATCGACATGCCGGCGCGACCTCTCGGACTGTTCAGCGATGCTCAGCTCGCTTTGATTCGCCCGCACATTGCCGAGGCAGACGTCGTTCATCTGCACGCGTGCTGGACTCCATCGAACAACCAGTTGGCGCGGCTGGCAAGGCGGGAAGGCACGCCCTACGTGCTGAGCGTGCATGGCATGCTCGATGACTGGTGCATGGCGCAGAAGACGCTCAAGAAGAGGGTGTATCTGGCGATGGGTGGACGCCGCACGCTGGAAGAGGCGGCGCTGGTGCACTGCACGGCCGAGGCCGAGCTGGAGCAGTCGCGCAAGTGGTATCCGCGTGGAACGGGGACGGTGGTGCCTTTGATATTTGATCTCGATCCTTACCGCACCCTGCCAGGCCCGGAGCAGGCCGATCAGGCGTTTGGTCCGGCGGGCACGGGAGATATTGACCCCTCGCTTCCGGTGGTGTTGTTTCTCAGTCGCATTCACTTCAAGAAGGGAGTGGACGTGCTGGTGCGTGCGGCGGGGGAGCTCAAGCAGCGCGGCTGCGCGTGTCGCACACTCATCGCGGGCACCGGGGAACCCGACTACGAGCGCTCGATACGCAGGCTCATCTCCGAGCTTGGGCTCGATGAAGAAGTGCGCCTGCTCGGGCTGGTGACGGGCACGACGAAGGTGTCTCTCTACGAGCGAGCCGATGTGTTTGCGCTTCCGACGAGTCAGGAAAACTTTGGATTCGTGTTCCCCGAGTCTCTGGCGTGCGGCACGCCGGTGGTGACGACGCGGGGGGTGGACATCTGGGCCGAGCTTGAATCTTCAGGCGGCGCGATCATCGCCGAACGCAGCCCCGAGGCGTTTGCCGATGCGATCCAGTTGTTGCTTGCGGACGAGACCCGGCGGGCGGAGATGGGCCGACGCGGGCGGGCCTGGGTGCTTGAAGAAATGAACCCGGACGCAATTGCCGATCGATTCGAGCAGATGTACGAGCAGGCGAAAGGGAGTGCGTCGTGAGCGAAGCCAAACCCAAGCTGGCGATCATTGCCAACGCGCCGAGTCCGTACCGTCTGCACCAGCACAAGCGGTTGGCGCACGAAATCCCCGAGATCGAGCTGCACAGTATTTTCACGCACGAGTTCAACGTGTTTCCGTGGAAGCTGGAGTTTGATCCGGCGATCCACCCCGTCATCTTCGGCCCCGGCGAATACGCCAAGGGTCGAAGCCACCCCAAACGATTTGTTCGCGAGTGGAGACGCGGCGGGCGCATCATTCGATGGATGAAAGAGGAAAGGCCCGACGTCGTGTCGATGATCGGGTTTGCCGACGCCGCCCGCGTGCGCGTGCTGCGATACGTTCGCCGGCAGGGCATTCCACACTTCATCTTCGGTGACAGCAATGTTCACGGAGACCTTGCAACCGGCGCGGCCCGGCTGATCAAGAACTTTTTCCTCAAGCGCATGATCGCCGGCGCCACCGGCGTGTTGTGCTGCGGGCAGTTTGGCGATCGGTACTTTCAGCGTTATGGCTCCAGGCCGGAGTCGACGTTTTACGTGCCTCAGGAACCGGACTACGACGAGATCGCCTCGGTTGGGCCCGATGAAGTCCAGGCCATCCGGCGAGCGTTCGGGTTCGATGAAAACCGACGCCGGATCGTGTTCATGGGACGCCTTGCCCAGGTGAAGCGGGTCGATCTGCTCATCGACGCATTTGTGCAGATCGCACCCGATCGGCCGGAGTGGGATGTGGTGATTGTGGGCTCGGGCCCGCTGGAAGCTGAGCTCAAGGCCCGGATTCCCGATTCACTTGCCGACCGGTTCATCTGGACCGGGTTCATCGACGAGCAGCGTCGCGTGACTGCGGTGTACAAGGCCTGCGATCTGCTGTGCCTGCCCAGCACCTATGAGCCGTGGGCGCTGGTGATCAACGAGGCGGCGGCGTGCGGGCTGGCGATGGTCTCCAGCGATGTGGTCGGCGCGGCTGCCGAGCTGGTCCGCGATGGACAAAACGGGCGCGTCTTCAAGACCGGCGACGTCGATGCTCTGACCGAGGCGTTGCGGGATGCGACGGACCCGGGCAACATCGACCGATACAAGGCCGGCAGCGACGATGTGCTGCGCGACTGGCGCACGACGACCGACCCGGTGGACGGTTATCGCAAGGCGCTGATTCATGCGGGGCTGAACATCCCGCCGCCGCCAGCGACATCGACGGGCGGGCCGCCCGGTCAGTACCTTCGGTTTGTATCCAAAGAGTGCGCATCGGCATGAGGTTTCCGGATTTTCTCATCATCGGCGGGATGAAATGCGGAAGCACGACGCTCTTTCGCGACCTTGACACCAATCCGCGTGTGTTCTTTCCACTCGACAAGGAGCCGGAGAATCTGTGTCATGACGCGGTGCTGACCGATGCGGGACGGGCTGCGTATGCAGCGATGTTTCGCAAGGCGCGTCCCGACCAACTGTGCGCCGAAGCATCGACCGCGTATACCAAGCGCCCGGATTTCGAAGGGATGGCAGAACGCGCTCGTCAAGTGTGCGGCGACGACCTGCGCGTGCTGTACCTGGTGCGCGATCCGGTCCGGCGAACAATCAGCCACCACTACCACGAATATGCGCGCGGGAACATGCCCTCAGACATCAATGAGGCGGTGCGCACATTTCCTGCGCTGATCAACTATTCGCGGTATGCGATGCAGATCGAGCCCTGGCTTGAGACCTTCGGGCCCGGGCAGGTGCGGATCGTGCGCTTCGAGGACTACGTGTCGGATCGGCCGGGGTGGTGTACGCGGCTGTGCCGATTCCTCGGCATCGAGCCTCGCCCGGACCTGATCGAAGTTGACAAGGCGTTCAACCGAAGCGAGGGCAAACCGATCATGCGCGGCCCGTTTCGGCTTGTGGCGCATTCGAGGCTGTATCGTTCACTGATCCGCCCGCTGCTGCCGACCGACGTGAAGGATCGGCTCAGAAGCACGGTGTTGCCCAAGGCTCCGCCGAAGCCCGCACCGCCGAGCGATGAAACCGTCGAGTGGATTCGCACACAGGTGGCGGCGGATCAGGAGAAGCTCGACGCGTTGCTGGCCGAGCTCAGCCCGTGGACTTGAGCGAGCCTTCACCAGTTGCAACAGCCGGCTCGGCAGGATACGGCTGACTCCATTCGGGCAGGTATGACTGGTCGTACCGGCCGTAAGAATCGAGCATTGCTTCGGGGATCAGCTCGGCGCCGCGGCTTGAGGCAAGGGTGACAAACAGCGACGAGAGGAAGACGTGGAAGAATGACCAGGTGTAGTTGGGGTAGTAGATCACGATGGTCACCATGCCGTGCAGGTAGACCATCCCCATGAACACGAACAGCATGGTCATGAGGAGCGGATCGGAACAGAAGAACCGGCGGCGCTGCCAGACCCGAAAGGCACACCACGAGCTCCACATCGCCAACCCGAACAGCGGCAGGCACAGCGAAAGCCCGTACACCCGCAGCGCGTCGAGATAGGCGTTGTGCGCGTGCCCTCCGACTTCTTCGGCGCTGGCTGCCAGTTCGCCGACCTCGAACATGATCCCAAAGATCGGGTGCTCCATGATCACGCCGAGGTATTCCTGCCAGCGCTGGAAACGCTCGGTCTCGAGTGATCCGAGTCGATCAACGTTGGCTTCGGCGATGAAACCGCCCGCGTAGAGGATGATCGGAACGGCCACGATGGCCGCCCCGATGACGACGATGGGCTTTCGCCGCAGCTCCCACCCGACGACGCCGAGCATTCCGAGCATGGGGAACACGACCGATCGGCTGGCGGTGAGCAATCCCATCAAGCCGCCGATGCTGGTCATTCCGAGTGCGACCAGCCGCATGAGTTGACCGCGCAGCCGCATCGCAAAGTAGAGGGAAAGCGGGGTGAGGAGCACGAAGATCGGTCCGACGTGGTTCTGGTTTGCACCCCAGGGCTGGACGCGCCCGAGCCCGCCGGCAAAGGCCGCCCTGGGGTCTTTGACAACGGCGAGAAATGCGAGCAATCCCGCAGCCGACGACCCCACGGTGAGCATGGCCAGCACGTTCTTGAGCTGGCGCTCGGTGGTGATGGTGCGGACGACCATGATCGCGGCCAGGGTGAGGAAGAACCACTGGAAGCGGAGGATGACCGCGATGGCGCGATCCTCAGCGCCAAGCACGTAGAAGATGCTCATGAAGCCGAGAATGGGATAGAGCCACAGCACGCCGGGGATGTGTCGCTTCGGTCCGGGGTGCGTCAGCGCGGCAAAGGCGATGACGGCGAAGTAAAAAAGGCCGGTGGCCTTGCTCAGCGCCTGGACCGGGCCCAGCTCGGGGAATCGACTCAGCGCCAGCCACAGGGGAAGCCCGGTAAGAAACAGGGGCAGACGGATCGCCGAGGGAATGATCAGCACAACGATCGCGCCGATGACGCCGATGCCAAACAGCACGGGCAAGGGCACGATGTCGAGATACATCTGAATGCGATCCACGCGCGAAAACCCCTTGTGTCGTTCCCATGACGGAACGAGAGCATAGATCGGGCTTTCCGGACGCGCAGATGAACCCGATTGCCCGCCTCATGAATGCCAGGCTCAGAACACCATACGACCCGGCAACGCGTGGGTTCGAGGCGGGGCCTGATCCCTGATCATGGGGAGGTCCGTTTCTGGAGGACGATGCGAACGCCGAGGTGGTCTGATCCCGGCAGCTCGATCGACTCCCAGCCGACCACGCCGAGGCTTTCTGAGACGAGCGCTCCATCGAGGTGAAGCCGAAGAAGGCTTGGCCAGCGGGCTGGGAAGGTCCCCGCACGCCAGAGGGGGGCTGCCCGGCGTGTGTTTGTGCGCAGGGCAAGCCGCTGCTGTGAGCGGGCGGTCGGCACGGCGTTGAAGTCGCCGGCGATGACGACCGCTCGCCCATCGGCCTGCGCCAGCGCGGCAACCCGTTCGAGCTGCGCCGACGCCCGTTTATACCGGCCAAGCGAGCGCGGCGAGATCACATGGCAGGCCACGAAGCGGATCGGTCCGAGAGGCGTTTCAAGGTCGCACGCCAGAACCCCGTCTGAAGGATCTTCGACAAGTTCGGCGGGAAATCGAGAGAGCACGACGAGCCAGGCGTGTTCACCACGCCTGGGCGGGCTGCGCAGCAGCGTTGCCGATTCGGTCAATGCCGTATGGTTGCCCGACAGAGCGCGCATGATCGGCGGCGGCGGCTCGGTGAGTACCACGACATCGGCAGACTGAGCGGCAAGCAGTTCAAGCAACCTGTCCGGCTGCGGATTGAGTGCGTACACGTTGGCGACGACGATGCTCAACGAGGGCGCTTCAGAGTTGAAGGGGATCAGACGCCGCGGTGCAAACCCTGCGCCCATCGGCCACAAGAGTCCGGCGGATGCTCCGATCGCGATCAACCCGGCTGGGCGCGCCCGACACACGATCGCTGCGATGGTGACCGCGAGTCCGAAAAGCCCGAGAGGAACGGCAAGGTTGCTGACGAGTTCGGAAAGCCAAAGGCGAGAAGGCGCGTTGGCGGTGATTGCAGAGATTCCGAGAATCAGCGCCCCCGCGGCTGATGCGCGTCGGGCAAAGGGAATCACCCTCGTTTGGCTTTCCGCACATTTGAATCGACCGCGCCAGATGGAACGGCTCCGCCAAATCACCATGATCTTGACCTTGCAGATACCGTGTTCATTTGCCCCATTGTGACGCGATTCCAGTCGTATCAGCACACGGAAGGGGTCCAAGCATGTTCGTCAAGCGTATTACTGCTGCCATTATCGCATCAGTAGGTCTCGCATCGCTTCCCAGTACCTGCCCGACTGCATCAGCTGCTGCGAGCGAGAACCAGAGCGGCGGCGCATCGGACTTCACGGTGTTCTGGTCGGTCGCAATGTTCGGTGATGTTGCGGACGGAGCAGGTGGACGTCACTGGCAGGATGAGATTGATTTCGAAGGGGCTGCGATCAGCCGGGACCTGATCTTCCTCGCGCAGTTCAAGGTCGGGGCTTTTCCACGCCCCGGCATTCATGTCCTGGAACTCGAACCTGAACGCTGGGACCGGCACTGGTCCAAACTCGCGAACGATCTTGACCGATACGTCCCCGAAGACTTTACGGGCATCGTCGTCATTGACTACGAGCGCTGGCGACCCGCCTGGGAACGCACGCGCAACATTCGCAACGACCAGGCACCATACCTTGCCGAAGACCACGACTATCTGCTCGACTGGCGCGACGCCATCCGGGAAACGCGGCGCGACGAGTACTACTCGCACTCGCGCGAAACGCGACTCCAGTATGTCTACGACACCTATGACGAAATGTCTTTGCGGTTTTATCTCGAAACGCTCCGCGAATGCAAACGGCTTCGACCCAACGCGAAGTGGACCTACTTCAACTTCCCGAAAATGCTGTATTACTCTCCCGAGACACCTGACGGGGTAATCGGATACGGCGACTTGAGCCACAACGCATCGAGAATCAACGACAAGCTTCAGGCACTCTACGACGAGATGGACGTCATCGTCCCGAGCATCTATCCCCAGAAGTGGACCGTGGTGGGCAACAACTGGGTTCCCTGGCTTCCTCTCCGCTATCAGAACCGCACCCAGGGCAATGAAGCGTTCATCTCAAGCAACGTGGCTGAAGCCCGGCGCCTTGCCAACGGAAAGCCCGTGTATCCGATCATTTCGCTGCGGTACTACATGCGCTGGCCGGAACTGTACTGGCTCAACGACCTCAACATCCGCATGGCTATCACGGTATCACGCGACGCTGGAGCCGATGGGCTGATCCTCTGGGATGGCATCCGCACACGAGAGGAGTGGTATGCCCTGCAAGAGATGATCTCCGATCGGCTTGCCCCTGCGGTGCGCGAGCTCGTCGGCACGACCGGCCCTGAAAACGGTGGCCACAACACGGCTGGCGGAAACGCAGGGAATCAGGATAAGACCACAGTCATCAGCGGCGTGCTCACCGTCGGCGGAAACTGATTCGACGCGATCAGCGGCTTGCTCTCAACCACCCCCACTGGCGCGCAACCCCGTCACGCAATCGCGTGGCGGGGTTGTATTTCAACTCCGACCGACTCCGGGAAAGATCGGCCCACGTCCGCTCCACATCGCCCGGCTGAATGGGCGCACGCTCAATCGTGGGGCGCTTTCCGACGACCTCGCTGATGGTCTCGACCAGTTCATTGAGCGGCGTCGGACGATCGCTGCCCAGGTTCCATATGCGAAAGCCGTGATCGACGACGCGGTCGTGTGCGGCCAGTACGCCTGCGACGATGTCATCGATGTACGTATAGTCGCGGCTCGAACTGCCGTCGCCGAACAGACGAATGGGCTCTCCTGCTGCAATGCGGCGCATGAACAGCGAGATGGCAAGGTCCGGGCGTTGGCGCGGGCCATAGACGGTGAAGAACCTGAGCATCGCGACGGGTCGGCCGGTGAGATGGTGATGGGCATGCCCGAGCAGTTCACATGAGCGCTTTGTTGCCGCGTAGGGGCTGATGGGGTGATCGGCCGGATCGTCTTCGCGGAAAGGAACGCGCTCGGCATTGCCGTACACAGAACTTGAAGAGGCGATGATGACACGGTCGCACCCGGCAGCGTCGGCCGCTTCGAGCACATTTGCCGTTCCGACGACATTGGCGCGAACATATGCCCCGGGATCTGCGATGCTGGGGCGCACGCCCGCCTTGGCGCCGAGATGGATCACGCTGCCCACGCCGTCCATCGCAGCACGCACGACCTCAGGCTGGCAGAAGTCCCCTTCGATGAACTGAAAATCACAGTCGTTCCGGGCTGCAGCGGTGCGACACGCGGAGAGGTTTTGTTCCTTGACGGATCGGGCATAGAACGGATCGAAGTTATCCAGCCCGACGACGCTGCGTCCTGAGGCGAGCAGCGCCTCGACGACATGCGAGCCGATGAACCCGGCCGCCCCGGTTACCAGAATCCGATCACGCACCATGCTGTTCCCGTCTTTGAGCCGGGCACTGTACGTGCCTGCAATGAGCTGTGCGAGCCCATGTCGAGGGAGCAACAAAAAATAAGCAGGGCGCCTCGTGCAAAAGCGCCCCGCTGGAGGAGAGAGAGATCAGATCGATATTAGGACTTTTTCGGCCATGAAGGCCGATTGCAGCAGTTGTTCCCAGCAAAATTTTGCCCAAACTACCACAAATCCTGAAAGATTCTGTCATGTTCGCAATGTGTTTGCAGCCCATTTTGGGCAAAGAACGGGCTTTGTGGCGATCCAACGCGGCAAGGGCATGGGCCGGGACCGACCTCATCCTGATCTCTTCCCCCACCTTTCCACAATGCTCAGTCGTCGATGCCAGGTTTGGGCACGTTGACCGAATCCAGACTCGGGGGAGGCTTGCGAATGGTGCGATTCCGTCGGCGATCGCTGATGCGGTCGGTTTCGGCCCGCTCGGCCAGGAACCTGCGGACCCGCTCCAGCGCCGCTTCGCGTTCTTCCGGGGCAAGCGCCTCGATGCGGGCACGGAGTCGTTCGGGAAGGCGGTTGAGGTTGATTTGTCCGGGTTCTGCCTGTCCGAGCTGGCGGGCGGCGTCACGGCGGAATCGTTCCATGGCCCGCTCCTCAAATATCTGGGAAGACAACGCTTCGATCCGCTCATCCAGGTAGGCCAACTGGCGTTCGTTGAGCAGGGCCCGAACAGGTTTTTCAAGCTCCAGTGGATTCGGCTTCGAGGAGATCAGCTCGGCCATGCGCGCCTCGGCACGGCTGATGTCGCTCATCATCGGCTCACCGGTCGACGCGGGCGACGAATCGCGCAATGCCGGTTCGCGTGCTGGACGGTCTGTTTTCGCGGAGCGCTCGCGTCTGATTTGTGCCCGAAGCTGTCGAAGCTCGGCGGCATGAGCGCGTTCAAAATCCGCTGTCCGTTTCTGAAAGGACTCGAGCAGACGTCTGATTTCCTGCTGCTGTTCAGCTGAGAGACGGACCTGCGGGTCGTCGGACGTTTGCAGCTCGGCGAGCACACGACGGAACAAGCCGGCAGCGGCACGATTGCGCATGGCACCGTCGTTCTGGTTCTGTGTGGTGAAGGTCGAAGTGAGCCCGGTCACGTTGGTCTGGGCCACACGAGGGCCACCGAGCAGATATGTGTTTGAATCCTGTTGGGGCTCCTGGGCAAACCCGGAACCGGCAAGCGTGATGAGCAGTGCAGCGGCAAATCGGATCATGGCAACCTCCTTCATGGTGGTTCAACGACCGGACGATTCGATCATTGCCGACCACGGATCGGGGCAAAGCGCTGCCTAGCATCGCTCAGATCGACCGGATCAGCAAGGGAAGACCATGAGTTTGACCAAAGACCAGATACTTTCCGCCCTTTCGGCCGTTCCCAACCCGACCGGCGGAGGCGACATCGTCAGTGCCGACATCGTGCAGTGGGTGGCGACGTGCGATGCCAATGTGTCGGTCAAGCTGTCGGTGCCGGGCGCAGCACCCGAAGCTCGATCCACGCTGCGTGCCGCGGTGGAACGTGCGGTGCGCACGCTGGCCATCGGTGAAGATGAGCCGCTCGATCGCGTTGCCGTTGAGTTCGTCGATGCGGCCGGGTCGCGCGAGACAGCCGAGCAAGAGCCCGGCGAGGATGCGGCATCGCCGGTCAATGCAAAGTACGTCATCGCGGTTGGCGCGGGCAAGGGGGGCGTCGGCAAGAGCACGATCGCGGTCAATGTTGCCGTGGGTCTGGCGCGGCGTGGGCTTGCAACCGGTCTGCTCGACGGCGACATCTACGGGCCATCGCTTCCGACCATGCTCGGACTGGACGCGCACGAGCAGCAGGTCCATCGCAGCCGTCTGCAGCCGATGCTCGTACACGGGGTCAAGGCGATCAGCATCGGCAAGCTGGTCGATGCGGACAAGCCGCTGATCTGGCGCGGGCCGATGGCGCACGGCGCGTTCAAACAGCTCATCGAACGCACCGACTGGGGCGAGCTGGATGCGATGGTCATCGACCTGCCCCCGGGCACTGGGGATGTCCCCTTGACGCTCGCCCAGAGTCTGCAACTGACCGGGGCGGTGATCGTGTGCACGCCTCAGAAGGTCGCGCAGGACGATGCCGTGCGGGCGGTGCGCATGTTCCAGCAGCTCGACATCGAGGTGCTCGGCGTCGTCGAAAACATGAGCTACTTCATTGGCGATGACGGCAAGGAATATGACATATTCGGGCGCGGCGGGGCGGAAGTGATGGCGCAGAGGCTCAATATTCCGTTCCTCGGTGCTGTTCCAATCAACATGCAGCTTCGTGCCAACGCCGACGCGGGCAATCCGTCGGCCAACTTCGAGCCGAAAACCGCCGGCGGAGATCAAATCCCCAAGGCGCTTTCCCAACTCGTGGACAACCTTGAAAAGCAGATGGCACTGGCAGCGATGCGACAGGGCCAGAGCAAGCCAACCCTCAACATCTCCTGACCCGGCTGCAACAAGCCTGATTCATTGCGAAGCGCGTCTTGATTCGAGCACCCGTTTTGCCTGGGTGGCGATGTTCTTCTCGAGCCTTTCGGCCCGCTCGTGCTCGCTGCGCAGCTGCGCCGAAGCCAGTTCTTCCAAGTCCCGGCAGATGGTCGCCAGCGCGGTGCGCTCTGCGCCTGGCCAGGTGTGTGGATCAGGTGTTCCCAGTCCGACCTGGCGCAATAGTGACTGAACGCCGTCGCCTTGAGTCGCAGGCTGAAGTTCGATGAGTGCTCCAATGAGTGTCTCGGTCACAAACGCATCTTCATCGAGTGGCTCATCGGTGAGGGCTTGTTGAGTCGCCCGCGTGAGTCGCTCGGGCAGGTCTGCCAAAACGACGCGCTGCCCGTGCGCGGTCAACTCCCAGAGAGGCGACTCGTTGAGCTGTGCCAGAGACTCGGGCGTCAGCCGACGAACCGTGTGCAGATGCGTCATCAACCAACGCAGGCGATCGAGTTCTTCTGCCGGCGCTGCACCGGCCGTGATGGGATCGGCTTCGCTCATGACTGCGATGACGTCCTGGCGGCGCTGATCGATTCGATCGCGCACGGCCGCCGCTGCGCCTCCGGTACTCTCAAACCAGAACGCGCGAGCCGCATCATTTGAACTTGCACCGTCTTGCACAGCGGCGCGCAGCTCCTCTTCGCCCGGCATCGGAGCAACGGAGCGGACAATCTCCGCCAGGCTTGTGATCTGCTCGCGCGCTTCATCGGCACTCATGGGTTCGCCCAGCTCGCGTCCGAGATCAAGCATCATTGCCGCAGCCCGGCGATAGTCCTTGTGCACACGCGGTCGCCCGCGCGGACGCTGGTCGGGTAAGGCCGTTTGTCCGGCGAGAAACATGCCGATCGCAGCGATGTCATCGACGAGCTGGGCCGCGAGACGACGTCCGCGGAGCGCACTGAGCAATGCCGGCTCGACGAGCGGATCTGATCGATCGAGCAACTCGACCATGGCGCTGGTGAGTCTCTGGCTCGAAGCTTCAAGCTCATCGGTTGCGGCGCGCCACGCCACGCGCACCTGCGTCGGCAGCCACGGCTCGACCCACTCGGGCGCCGGTTGCCCGGCTTCGGCGAAAACTACAGCGACCGCTCTACACACACGCCCCACGCGCGAGGGTTCTGTATCCAGCCGCATCAGCAAGGTCAGGAGGCGCTCGCTTGCCGTTCGCCGAAGGACGCCGGTCGGCAGCGCATCGACAGCCCCAAGCGCCCGCGCCACATCGGCGAGCCGATTTAGCGCCTCGAGTCCGCGATCGGCCAGCTCTGGATCAAGCGTGTCGCGCAGCGCCGACTCGAGCGCGAAAGCCAGCATCCCGGCACTGTCTCGATCAACCCAGACCGGCGGCTGCAATACGCCCGTCGCCTGAGCCACTGCTGCGCGCACCGATGCGACGGATGACGCATGTGACGGCCATTTCGCCCCTCGGGCCATCAGTGCATCGAACGTTTCGAGCACGGTGCGATCGATCGGTGCACCCTCCGGCACAAGCGGGGCCACGGGCTCATAAGCTGGGCCTGGCTGCCCCTCGAGCAACACATTGGTGATGGGCGAAAGAGCATCGCGCAGGTCTCGATCGAGACGGCTCTGTCGGCGAGGAAGCGACTTTGCCAACTTTGCCAGATCATTTGCCACGATGCGACATGCGGAAGGCCAGACCGACCCGCCCGCGAGCATTTCATCGAATGCCGCCATGTGGCTGACGATGGTGCGCGCCTGAAGTGTGCGCACGGCGCCGTCCTGTCCGAGGTCTTGTCCCGATCGAAGCATCGAGGCAGCCAGCTCGCGCATCGCTGCTGAGCAGGCAAGCTGCGGGTTGTCCTCACTGCTTTCACGAATCTCGGCAGCCTGCGCATCGAGAAACGCAGCAAGTTCACTCGCAGCCGTCAATGAATCCACGCTCGGCGCGCTCCCGCCTCCGAGATCGAGCAGCTGGGCGCGCGCAGAGGCAGCACAGACGAGAACGCTCAGGAGCACGATTTCAGGCAAGCTCGAGCGCACGTGCGTACACCTCTTCCAGTGCTGCGATCATATTTCGGACGTCGAAACGTTGGCGGCATTCGGCCCGGCCGCGCTGCGCCAGTTCGTCACGCTCGGCGGAGTGGCTGTGCGCCCAAAGCAGTGCGTCACGCAGCTCCGCGATGTTTCCGGGCTTGACAAGTCGTCCAGTTTCCATTTCGCGGCACACTTCGCCGGTGCCATCGACGTCATAGGCAACCGGGCACACACCACAGAGCAACGCCTGAGGCACTGTGCGCGGCAAGCCCTCGCGAGAACTGGGATGACACAATACATCCATCGCGCGCATGAGACCGGGCACGCGACCGGGATCAACCAGGCCCGTGCAGATCACCTGCCCGCTCAGGCCGAGCGATTCCACGCGATCGCGCAGGCGCCCTGCCCACCAGCCATCCCCGACCCAGAGCAGCTTGAACTCGGGATGGGTACGCATGTGCTGGCCGAGCGCATCGAGAATGTCGTCGTGCCCCTTGTGCTCAGCCAGTCGCGCCACCGTGCCCACGACGAAGTCGCTCTCAGTCAACCCGAGCGAGGCGCGAACCGCCGCACGGGTCTGATCCGGCGCGGGCGTCAGGAACGGCTCGATCTCCATGCCGCTGTAGACCGTCACGTATTGATCGGCCCGCCCGATGCGACGCGCAAGAAACTGTGAAGCCATGGCATCTGCCACACACACAATGAGGTGGCATCTCTTCGCTGCCTGCCGCTCGGCCAGCGTGTAGACCCCGTTCATCACGCCGATGCGCAGGCGCTTCATCGCAGTGCCTTCGACGGGCATGAACGGTGGCCCGTGGATGGTGTGCACAACCGCCGGGCGGTCCGTTCGATTCCGCTTCAGACACTTCCACGCCGCGGCACGCCCCAGAATGCCCGCCTTGGACGAGTGCGTATGCACAACATCCGGCTTGAGCGCGGAAATCAGCTCCCGCAGCTCTCGAAGACAGGCTCTATCTGCCAGAGGATGCACCTCACGCACAAGATGAGGCACTTCATGCGTGCGGATCACCCTGTCTGAAAACCCCTCGGCCTGGCAGGCGGCGTTGAATGTCCGGACGCGATCAAGCATCGACCCTTCCGGTCCGTAGATGGGGCCATAGGCAAGATGCACCTCGTGCCCCAGCTTTGCCTGACCTTCGCAACTGAGGATGGTGTTTTCCTGTGAGCCGCCGAGAATCAGCCGCGTCGAGATGTGCAAGATGCGCAGGTGCATGGGTCCGTGCGAACACGGTAGCCAAGGTGTGCGCGTGCGGGAGTCTCTCGGCGATTCGTCATGAATCCGGCGTGCCGGGTGTCGATTCGTTCAGAAGCCCGATCGGATCGACAGTCGGTTCGGGCGCGATCGGCTTGCGGAACAGCAGCAGGAATCCCCACACGCACACAGCCAGAAATGCCGTGTATACCGCAAACCAGCCGATCGTGTCGCGCGTTGATGGTGAAAGTTTTTCTATCGGCTTGTTCACGAGCAGCAGGCCTTGCGCCAGCAGTGGACGCGTGCCCATCCATGCCTTGTGCGTCAAGGGCACTGCGGTGCTGCGCACGCGCGAAAACGCAGCTGCAACGGCCGATTCGCGCTGGCGGGGCTCGTGCACCGGAGCCGCTGCAACCCCAACCGGTTGCTCGACGGCCTCGGCGTCGTCTTCTTCAGCCACAGGTTCGGGAGGCGAATTTTCTTCCGGCGCTTCGGCAGCGACGACCTGCCCGGTTTCCTCTCCGTCGGCATCTTCAAAAGTGCCTTCCACCATCGCATCGGCCAGTGATGCCAGCTCAGAATCGAGCTCCTCGATGCTCGGCGCTTCTTCAGCCTGGACCGATGTCTCGGCGACCGCTTCGGCCAACGCCTGCTCGGCCGACGACTCGTCTTCGGCAATCGGCTCGTCTTCGGCCGTTGATTCGTCCTGGGCAACTGGCTCGCCTTCGGCTGCCTGCTCCGGTTCGGCTGGCTCGGGCCCGGACTGCTCGATCGGCTCAGGCGCCTCGCCGGAATCGACCGCTTCCGATTCCTCGATCTCTCCGGCGACTTCTTCAGCTTCGCCAGCCAAGGCGTCGGCGTCCTCGATGGCTGTGGACAACGCCTCGACCTCATCACCCGCGTGCGCTGCGGATGCTTCCGGCTCGCATTCGGATTCGGGCTGCTGTTCCGCGTCCTCAACCGTCACATTGGACGGCTCCTGCCCAACCTCCATCTTGTCCGCTATCTCCTCAACCTGGGCAGACAGCGACTCAACGTCCCGGATCGATGCTGACAGCTCTTCCGCAAGTTCGCCAACCTGATCGGTGACGTGCCCGGCCTGGTCCGGCTCGCCAGTCGATGATTCTTCAGCCTGCGCATCTTCAGCTGTCAGCAACCCGTCAGCAGCCTCCGCAATACCCTCCTGCTCTGACCGCAACTCCTCCCCTGCCCCGGCAGAAGACTCATCGGCCAATGCGTCGGGTGATTCGGCTTGCCCTGATTGGTTCGCGCCGTCTGACAAGCCTGGGGATGTTACCTCAGTGTCTTCTACTTCAACGACACCATCGTCACCAATCAGAACTGAAGTCAACTCTGCGAGATCATCGATCGAATCCTGCCCTTCGGCCTGGACGTGTTCGGCCAGCGCCTCGCATGCGGCGTCGATCGCCGAGAGCATCTCCTCGACCCGCTCGCTCAGATCACGCGCCTCAGACTGTTGCTCGACCTTCTGCTCCATGCGATGCTTCCGTATCAACGCATCATCGGAAGGCCCGAACGATGACTACAAGACTATCGGCCCTGTCGTCTCAATCTGTTCCCGAAATCACCAAGTTGAGGTATTCCCCCTGAACCCCACGGCCCCCTTGTATAAGTGATTGCTTGAACATGCATCGAATCTTCACCCCAGAACTGGACGCGGATACCCGGGGGATCGTCGAGATTACTGGCGACGAAGCACACCACGCGGTGCGCGTCAAGCGCGTTCGAGAAGGTGAGCAGGTCGAACTGCTCGATGGCGCGGGCAACGTCGGCCAAGCCGTCGTTTGCAGGGTCGATCGGTCTGGAAGGACCGGCGCGGTCCTGACGCTCGAGATCGCGCGCGTCCGCAGCGTGGCGCCAGTGCGTCCCCGGATCGTGGTGCGGTCACCCGTGCCGAAGGGCGACGCATTTGAACTGATGATTGACATGCTCAGCCAGGTGGGTGCCGCGGCGTGGGGGCCGCTGGGCACAGAACACTCGGAGCGAAAGCCGCGACGGATGGACCGGGCGCGCCGAACGGCGATCGAATCGGCCAAGCAGTGCGGGCGTGCGCACCTGCTTGAGCTGCTCGACCCGGTCGATCTGGACGACCTGCTCACAGACGGAAACGCAACGGTGATCGTTGCCGACGCGGGTGGAACCGACTTGCTTGATGCGGAGACTGAAGAGGCGGTCGTCCTGATCGGGCCGGAAGGCGGGTTTTCTCCCGCCGAGCGAGACCGCATCGCCCGCTCGAATGCGCGGGTCATGTGTTTCGGTCCGCACGTCATGCGTATTGAAACGGCTGCGGTCGTGGCTGCATCAGGTATGCTCCGGGCTCGGACTCTCTGGAAAGGATGAAACATGCGAAGTGTTGTTGCTGTGGTGCTTGTTGCGTTCGTCACGTGTTGTGCGCACGGCACGGATGACCGCCGCGATCGTGCGCGCCCGATCATTGATCGCGCCATTGCGTACCTGCGGGCGCATCAGGACGGCGAATCCGGTGGCTGGGCCCACCGATCGGACGGCCCGGACCTGCCCGCGATTACCGGGCTGGTCGTCACCGGCCTGCTTGAAGATCCGAGGATCGATCAGAACGACCCAGCCGTGCGCCGGGGCGTGGCGTACATGCTCAGCTTTCGCAAGCCGGACGGGACGATTCATGACGGATTGCTGCCGAGCTACAACACCGCGATCTGCCTGAGCACACTTGCCCGGGTGCACACATGCGATGCAGCCGACGCGATCGAGGCCGGGCAGGAGGCGATTCGGGCGATGCAATGGCAAAGCTCTATTCGACCCGGCGCACAGGCATACAACGAGCCGGTGAGCAGGGACCACCCGTACTTTGGAGGAATCGGCTACGGCAAGCACGGTCGACCCGATCTATCCAATCTGGGCTTTGCACTCGAGGCGCTGCACGACACCGGTGTTTCTGCCAATGACGAAGCGTTTCAGCGTGCGCTGACGTTTCTTGCGCGCACACAGATGGTCGATGCGGTCAACGACATGCAGTATGCCGACGGCTCGCGTCAGGGGGGATTCATTTATGCCACAGTGCCCAACGCCGAGAGCGTGGACGGAAGGGCTGGACAATCCATGGCCGGTCTTGTGGAAGAGGAGATGGAAGACGGCACGCGGGTCAGTCGACTGCGCGCGTATGGGTCGATGAGTTACGTCGGGTTCAAGAGTCTGATCTATGCCGACCTGCCGCGCGATGATCTGCGTGTGCGCTCGGCGCTGGGATGGATCGAGCGCAACTACACACTCGACGAGAATCCGGGCATGGGTGACGAGGGTAGGTACTACTACTACGTGTCGATGGCGCGGGCGCTTGATGCGTGGGGCTCTCCGACGCTGCGTGTGTATGGGCCCGAGGGTTCGCTGCGCGAAGTCGACTGGCGGGAGGATCTGATCGACGCGATTGGCGCACTTCAGGAACCGGACGGTTCGTTCCGGGTGCTCAATGATCGGTGGATGGAAAATAACAAGGTGCTCATCACCGCGTACGCGCTGATTGCGCTT
>RFGK01000087.1 GCA_003697045.1 Planctomycetota bacterium | reverse complement strand
GTAGGAGGCGTGCTCGCGCAATGGCTGGCGTGGCGGGTCCGGCTGCCCTCGATCTTGTTGTTGCTGATTGCCGGGCTGATCGCCGGCCCGGTCATGCGAGCCGTCGCCCCCGGGTCGGTCCTCGCGCTCGACCCCGACCGCTTCCTGGGCGACCTTCTGCTTCCGCTTGTCGGGGTTTCGGTTGGGCTGATCCTGTTTGAAGGAGGGCTGACGCTCAGCTTCCACGAAGTGCGATCACGCAGGCGCACCATTGCCCTGCTGGTTACGCTCGGCGCGATCATCTCATGGGTGGTGACCGCGCTGGCTGCCCGTTTCGTCCTTGGGTTGCCGACTTCGGTGTCAGTCTTGATCGGCGCGATTCTTGTTGTCACCGGGCCGACGGTCATTGGCCCATTGCTCAACCACATTCGCCCTTCGGGTGCCGTGGGGCCGATTCTCAAGTGGGAAGGCATCGTCATCGACCCCATTGGTGTGTTGCTGGCCGTTCTTGTGTTTGAAGCAATCCTCATCGGCCACGCGGAAGAAGTGGCGCGCTCCGTTGCGTGGAACATTTTCACCACGCTCATTGTCGGCGGAGGGTTGGGCACCATCGCTGCCCTGATCCTGGTGCGCCTTATGGAACGCTACTGGCTTCCGGATTTCCTTCAAAACCCGTTTTCTCTGATGCTGGTCGTTTCCACGTTCGTTCTTTCCAACGAGATTCAGACCGAGTCCGGCCTGCTGGCGACGACCGTGATGGGTGTGGTGGTTGCCAATCAGACCAAGGCAGATGTACGCCACATCCTTGAGTTCAAGGAGAATCTGCGCGTCCTGTTGATCTCGAGTTTGTTCATCATTCTGGGCGCCCGGCTGGATGTGGCTTCCCTTCAGGAGCTCAACTGGATTGCCGTGGCTGCGTTCATCCTGATTCTCGTTCTGATTGGGCGTCCGGCGAGTGTGTTCTGCTCAACCGTCGGCTCAGATCTGACGCTGCGGGAGAAGCTTTTTCTCTGCTGCATGGCGCCGCGCGGAATTGTGGCCGCTGCCGGCGCGTCAATCTTCTCACTCGCTCTTGAAGCCGAGGTCAACGCCGGTGCGCTCACCATCGAAGGCGTTGGGCAGATCGTTCCCATCACGTTCATCGTCATCATTGCGACCGTGACCTTCTACGGGCTGGTTGCTCCGTTTGCCGCGCGCACGCTCGGCGTGTCCGATCAGAACCCGCAGGGGATTCTCTTTATCGGCTGTTCGCCTTGGGTTCGAGCCGTTGCTGCGGCGCTCAAGAAGCGAAACCTGACCGTATTGCTTGTGGACACCAATCGCATCAACGTGCGTGCTGCCAAGATGGAGCACCTGCCCGCGTGGCAGGGGAGCATTCTTGCCGAGTATGCGCTGCGTGAGCTCGACCTGCGCGGCATCGGACGCGTTTTTGCACTGACTCCGAACGAAGAAGTCAATACACTTGCCTTGCAGCGCCTCTCTGAGCATTTTGACACCGCAGGGCTTTACACACTGCCGCTTCGCACGCCGCGGAAGAAGGGGGAGGAAAAAGCAGCCACCGTGCGCGGGATCGGCCGCCACCTCTTCGACGCGGACATCGATCTCGAGACCATCGAGAGCCGGTTTGAAAAAGGCTGGGTCATCAAGGCAACCACGCTCAGCCAGGAGTTCACCTTCGAAGACTGGCGTTTGCTCTATGGACCTCATGCCGTGGTCATGTTCGTCATCTCACCCACCGGCACGGTCACAGTTGTCTCGGCCGAGCGTGAGCTCTCCCCAGAGCCGGGGTCAACCATCATCGGGCTGGTCAATCCTGACGAACTGCTGTTTGCATGAGGTGATGCAGCCGGCATCTCGTCCTTGTGCCCAATCAGATTCCAATCATGAGTGGCTTCGGGTGCCGCCCTGTCCGGTTTTTTGTGGCTCGAACGGCCCTGAGCCGATACTCGGACATGCCCGGCGCAAATCTGAACATCGCTCAAGCTAGCGTGGCCGACCAATGTCGGGACGTCCGCGCCTTTGTTCTCTTTCTCGACCACCCCCGCTGTGGCACCACGCTGGTGGCAAACCTGCTCGACGCTCACCCGGAAGTCGTTCATTGCCTTCCAGCGTGACGCGCTCGGCCTGCTTGCTCAAGGAGCACGCCGGGACGAGATTGTGAGCGAGCTTGTCGAGTCGAGTTCTCTGCACGCCCAAATGCAGGTGCTGCCGAACGGCTACGGGGATCGAATTCCCGGGCAATGGCAAGGGCGTGCAAAGACGCTCCGCATTGTTGGTGACAAGAAGGCTGCCGCTGTGAGTGAATAGCTTGACCGTGATCCCTCACTGCTGGTCCGACTCCGCTCCACGATGGGAGTGCCGCTTCGCGTCATCCAGGTCGTGCGCAACCGCTTTGATGCCATCACGACCAACACACGCAAGAGCACGCAGCTGAAGAACAACCTTGGCCGCGGAGTCGATCAGTTCATCCGCCTTGCTGAAGCGGCCGAGCGTGTCCGCGCTCGTCTGGCCGAAAGCGAGATCATCATCGTTCGGCACGAAGAACTTGTCGCTGATGTTCACACGACTCTCACAAACGTATGCAGCCGACTCGGCGTCGAAGCGTCAGGCGAATACCTCGACGCCTGCTCGTCGATTGCATTTGAAAGCCCGCGGCGGACACGCGACGCGATGCCGTGGACCCCTGTCCTGCGGGCAAAGGTCGAAGCTCGAATCGCAAGCGATCCTCTCCTGGCCTGCTATACCTTCGACTCATGAATCGTGCTCCGGCGCGCCGTTTCCCAAGCGGCGCAGCACTCGTTTCCATGTGCCACCGCGGCGTTGATTCGACGGGAACCAACTCCGGCCCGGGGCGATGCCTTGCATGTCCGGAGCGAAGTTCGCCAGATATCGGCGATTCAAGTGTGCCCGATCCGATGCACGCAACGTCGGCGCAAAAAAGGGGTGCTCCACGTCGGAGCACCCCTTGCTCATCTCCAGTGATGAAGATCAGTTCAGTCCGATCAAGTCGCCGATCATCGGGCCGAACTTGACCACAAGCCCGGCAAAGACCACCGAAACGATCGAGATCAGCTTGATGAGGATGTTCAGCGACGGGCCGGAGGTGTCCTTGAACGGGTCTCCGACTGTGTCGCCGACCACCGTTGCCTTGTGATCGTCCGAACCTTTCCCGTAGACGTATGCCGAGCCGTTGCCAGCCTGGCGCATGTCGGCTGCACGAGCGGCGATTGCGTCGCGGATCTCTGCGGGCACCTTCTCGCGTACGTCCGCGTTGTCCAGGAAATCGTCGGCCGTGATCCGCCCGTATGACTCGATCAACTTCTTGGCGTTGTCCCATGCTCCGCCCGCGTTGGCCATGAACACCGCCACGGCAAAGCCTGAGGTCAGGCCGCCGGCAAGCAGACCCATCACGCCCGGCACGCTGAGCACCAGCCCAACCGCGATCGGGACGATGATCGCAAGGGCTGAGGGGATGATCATCTCACGCTGGGCGCCGGCAGTCGAAATCGAGACGCACCGAGCATAATCCGGATATTGCACTCCCTCGTACTCCACACGCTTCGGCCACTGCTGCGGATCGAAAATCTGCTCCTCGCTCATCCCCTGCCCGCGGAATGCTTCGCGCATCTTGCCGAACTGGCGACGACACTCACGCATCATCGCATAAGCAGCACGGCCCACCGCGTTCATCGTCAACGCGCAGAACAGGAACGCAAGCAGCACACCGATGAAGATGCCCCCCAGAAGACGCGGATTGGCAATCGACACGTCGTAGAAGGCAAGCACATCCTGCAACGTCCCGTTGCGCGTACTCACCACCTCCACGGAGAAGTCGTCGCCGCTGTCGGGACGACTCAGGACGATGCGGCGAGCGGTCTGAAGCGTTGGTTCGACCGTTGAGCCGAGCCTGGGCAAACCATGCACTTCGCGGAAGATCGTCCCTGTCCTCACTTGCTCATCGAACGGCGTGTCGATCAATTGAACGCGATCGACGATCAT
>RFGK01000086.1 GCA_003697045.1 Planctomycetota bacterium | reverse complement strand
TTGCCGCGTCTCGATGGACGACCCGAAGACGCAGGGCGCGTGCTCCGGCTTGGGGCCTCATGGCGCATGGATGCCAGTGGCATCGACGTTGCTCAGGAGAATGTGCGGCCGGCGGAGGGTGCCATGGAGATTCACCGATCAAAGCTGGTTCTTGGTGGAGCGGCGATTGTGCTGGCGGCCGGCTACCTCGGGTTTACGGGCGCACGACGAGGATGGGTGTATTACGTGGATGTGGATACCTTCCTTGCCGAGCATGCCGGGCATGCCGGGCAGCGCGCCAGGATCCACGGCTCAGTTGAACCCGACGAAGTCATGATTGACCGGATGGGCCTGAATGCCCGCTTTGTGCTGGTGGGGACCACCGGGCGACTTGACGTTGCGTACAGCGGCGCCATCCCCGACATGTTTGAGGGTGGACGCGAGGTCATCGTCGAAGGCGTGCTTGACCAGGCCGGCGTATTCCAGGCCGATGTGCTGCTGACCAAGTGCGGGAGCAAGTACGAATCGTCGGACGCCGGGCACAGACAGGAGCCAAGCCCGTGATCGGCTTGATTGGAGAGCTTTCGCTGTGTGGCGCGACTCTGGCCGGTGGAGCGGCGAGCCTGATGGGACTGCTGGGTTGGCGGCTGCATGATGGCGCCTGGATCGGGCGTGCGCGGGTCGCACTCGGTCTCAATCTTGCGTTCTTGATGACGGCCGGCGCCGCCCTGGCCTGGGCGCTGCTGAAGTCGGACTTTCGCTATGCGTATGTATTCGCGCACACGGAGCGATCGCTCGGCGCGTTGTACAAGCTGAGCGCCTTCTGGTCGGGCCAGGAAGGGAGCATTCTGCTCTGGGCTTTGATCTTTGCTGCGTTGACCTGCGTGCGGACGGCTCTGGTTCCCGGGCGGCGCAGCGATGCACTTGCACTTTGTGTGCTTTCTGCGGTGTTGACCTTTTTCAACGGGCTGCTGCTGTTTGGTGCCAGCCCGTTTACGCAGCTTCCGGGCGTAGTGCCTGCAGAGGGCGCGGGGCTGAATCCCATGCTGCATCACTGGGCCATGGCGCTGCATCCGCCGACATTGTTTGTCGGGTATGCAGCCTTTGCGATTCCAATGGCCATCATGATCGGGGGGGTAGCGGGCCGGGAAGATGATTGGATTGAGCAGATGCGCCCCTGGGCTCTGCTTGCCTGGATGGCGCTGACTCTGGGCATTGCGCTGGGAGCGTGGTGGGCATATGTCGAACTGGGCTGGGGCGGATACTGGGCGTGGGACCCCGTCGAAAACGCTTCGCTTGTGCCGTGGCTGACGGGAACAGCGTTGCTGCACGCGATCGTTGCTCACCGAAAGACCGGCGGATTTGGCACATGGGCGGCGTGGCTTGCGCTTGCAACTTTCGCGCTTTGCCTGCTGGCCACATCGCTGACACGCAGCGGATTCGTCGAATCAGTGCACGCGTTTGCGCAATCGGGAATCGGAGTGGCCTTTCTCGGATTGATGGGCATTGTCATTGCAATCGGGGCATGCACGATCGTCGCGCAGCAAGACGCGCGCCGTGCACAGCCGGGTGCTGCCACCTTGCTTGGAGACCTGATCCACTTGGCGTTGGTGCTGCTGGTTGCCATGGCGGCTGCGACGCTTGTCGGCACGATCATGCCGATATTGAGCAGCCTGATCTTCAAGAGCCCGATGAGCGTCGGTTCCGGGTACTACGCTCGCGCGGTCGTGCCACTGGGAGTGGTGCTGGCTGCAATCATGGCGGTGGCGCCCCTTGCGGTCGATGCCGCTCGCAACGGCCGCACTGTGCGCACGCGGCTGGTCATCCCCACGGGTGCCGCACTGGGGGCGTGCATGACAAGTGCGGCACTCGGATACGGACACCCCGAGTTTCTCGCCTGTGTTGCCATTGCGTCTTTCACGCTTGCAGGCATCGTACTCTCGGTGTGGTTGAACCCACACACATGGGCCCGGCGCTGCGGCGCATGGCTGGCGCACGCAGGTCTGGTGCTCGTGATGCTCGGGGTGGCGGGCTCGAATCTTTTCAGCCTGCGCGAGACTGTGCAGCTCGATGCCGATGGATCTGCCAGAGTGGGTGGATATGTCTTGAAGTTTGAAGGACTCAGCGACCTGCGCGGCGAGGGCTATTCGGCGGTGCAGGCCGACGTGCTATTGATCGCAGCCGACGGAAGCACATCGACACTGCATCCGCAACAACGCTTCTACGACCGGTTTGCCGAATCGAACAGCGAAGTCTCAGTGCGGTCAGGCTTGGGAGAAGACATCTACGTAGCGCTGCTGGGCTGGCACACCGGCGGCGAACGCATCTCCCTGCTGGTGCTGATCAACCCGCTGACGATCTGGATCTGGATCGGTGCGGGCGCGATGGCGTTGGGCTCCGCATGGGCGGCTGTGCCGAGCCTTGCGATGCGCCTGACCACTGCGAAAACCAGGAAGGGAATCACATCCGACCGGGGTGTCGATTCACCGGCAGCACGCCCTGCGACTGGAGGTGTGAGATGAGCCGAGGAGGCTCTACAGCATGCGCGCTGATGATGGCGGCCGTTCTGGTCCTTGCGTTTGGCGCGGCAGGACAGGAAAGCGGCGTGGACATCACGCAGGTGCTCGAATCGGGTCCGAAAGGAAGCCTGGCGATCCGCGCGACACAGGGCACTGCCGGGGGTGCATCTCCAGCCCACAGCGATGTCGAGATTGACCTGATCCATCGCAATCAGTCGATTCGGCACATAGAGGCTCAGCTGGATGAAAATGCCGTGGTGGTTGTGGGCGACTTGCCCGTGGGCATCGGGATCCGGCCGATCGTCACGATTCACTTTGCGGGGGTGACGTACCGGGAAATCGGTCCCGAAATGAATGCCGACAATCCGAACCGTGCGATGGATGTCACAGTGTACGAGGTGACGGAGGAGGAGCCGAACTGGCGCGTAGCCATGCGACAAGTGGTGACGTCTCCATCCTCGCAAAGCGTGGTCGTGCGTGAAACGGTCGTGGTTGAGAACCCGGGCGACCGGACATGGCTTGGAGGCGAGAAGGACGAACGCGACAATCGGACCTCGGTCAGACTGATCCTGCCCGAAGGCGTGCAGAACGTATCACTGGACGCAGGCTTTCACGGGTGGTGCTGTACCCGTCTGGATGGAAACGTGCTTGGCGTGCAGATGCCGCTGATGCCCGAGCGCGTGTCGTATCGATTCAGTTACGAAGTGCCGGTTGTCGGTGGGCAGGCGCACTTGCAGTTTGCAGCACCGGTCCTGACCTCGATGTTGACGGTCTTTGTGCCGGAGAACAGCGCGGAGATGACGCCGGTCGGCCTGACACCGGGTGGAATGCAGGCAACCGAGTTTGGCGCGATGCGCATGTTTGAAGGCAAAGCCATCGCAGGTGGACAATCGGCCGGTTTGACGCTGAGCGGGTTGTTCGCGATGGACACGCCGATCACACCGGTCAACTCGGACTCCCCGGGATCCGGTTCACTGATGAGAATCGTCGCGGGCGTGGGGCTTGCGGCGTTGGTGGTCGGAGCGATCGTCATCGTAACAATGAAGAAGCCCAAGCCGGAATCGACGGCCTGAGCACGGATCCGAGATGCGCGCGATGCTGCTGGAATCGTCGATCAGATTGAACACGCACGCTGCGGCGGGCGTGACGGACGTGTGCATCCGGGCCGAGCGGCTCGGTAAAGTGATCGACGGAAGGATGGTGCTCAAAGACCTCTCGTTTGAAGTTGCGCGGGGAATGATCGTCTCTGTGCTGGGGGCAAACGGCGCGGGCAAAAGCACGCTGCTCAAACTGCTGGCCACCTTGACGTCTCCAACAAGTGGACGCCTGGAACTGTTCGGACGGCCGCCCGACGGCGCGCGCTCGCGGGCGAGAATCGGGCTTGTCGGCCATGAGACCATGCTCTATCGCGACCTGACGGCGCTGGAAAATGTGATGCTGACCGCTCGCCTGCATGGTGTTCCAGAGGCGCGCGCCAGGGCGCTGACCATGCTGGATCGGCTCGGGGTCGCGGAACGAGCAGGAGATGCAGTCAGGAATCTCAGTCGCGGCACGGCCCAGCGCGTGGCAATCGCGCGCGCGCTGGTGCACGGGCCGGATCTGTTGATTGCCGATGAACCGTTCACCGGACTCGATGTCGGCTCGTGCGGTGTCGTGGAGCGCGTGTTCAGCGAGTTTCGCGCACGCGGAGGCACGATCGTCATGAGCGGACACGACGTCGAACAGGCGTTGCGGCTGGGCGAGCACGTCCTGTTGCTCATGGAGGGGAGACTCGCAAGCAGCGAGGCATCGCATCGCATTGAGGCGTCGAACTTGCGCAAGCGGATCGGAGGCCGTGAATGATCGCGCTGCGGCAAATACTGCTGCTGCTGGGCAAGGATCTCCGCATCGAGGCGCGGACGAGACAGGCGCTGGCACTCGTGCTCGTGCTCGGCATCCTCATTGTCGTCGTGCTGGCGCTGGGGCTCCAGGGTGGCAATGCCAGAGGCGGGCTGAGCGCCACGGCCATTCTCTGGGTCGCGTACCTGTTCGGGGGAGCCATGTGCTTTGAGAAGACCATGGCGGTCGAAACGCACGATGGCGCACTAGCCGGGCTCTTGATGGCGCCGATGGACCGGGGCGTCATCTACCTTTCCAAGCTGCTGGCAAACCTTGTGTTGATGGCGACACTGGCAATCGTGATCACGCCGGTCGGCGTCGTGCTCTTCGGGTTTGACCTTTCGCGGGCCCCACTTGCCTTCGCGAGCGTTGTCGGGGCGAGTCTGATCGGATATGCAGCCATTGGCACACTGTTTTCCGGTCTGGTCGCATCGTCGCGTCTGTCGGGTGGATTGCTGGCAGTGGTCGTGTTTCCTCTGAGTCTGCCGCTGGTGATCGCCTCAACGCAGCTGCTCAAAGGCGTATTTGAGCATGGCAACGCGCTGGACGCCTCGGCGATGGGCGTCATTGTGGCGTTCGACGTGATCTTCCTGACTGTGTCGTGGATTGTCTTTGAGCTCGTCATTGAGC
The DNA here is from genome assembly GCA_003697045.1 of Planctomycetota bacterium. GTDB lineage: Bacteria > Planctomycetota > Phycisphaerae > Phycisphaerales > UBA1924 > J022. The sequence continues at coordinate 8,628 of RFGK01000086.1, read as the reverse complement.
CCTAGGGATGGTGTGCCATGAGCTCGTCGACCAGGAAACTCGTGATTCGGGCGTACTGGATTGTCACACTGCTCGTGCTTGCGGTGGGCGTCTGGCTTTCAGCGTACTACGCGCCAATCGAGTCCGAGATGGGCGTCATTCAAAAGGTCTTTTACTTCCACCTGCCCGCGGCGTTTTGCATGTTCGGCGCGTGCTTTCTCGTATTTGTTGCAGGCGCAGGCTATCTCTGGCAGCGGGATCAGCGATGGGATGACCTGGCCGATGCAGCCGCGCACGTGGCGGTGCTGCTCGCGTCGGTCGTGCTGCTCACCGGCATGCTGTGGGCCAAAAAGGCTTGGGGTCAATGGTGGACTTGGAGCCCGCGGCTCACCTTCAGCCTGATCTTGTGGCTGCTGTACGTCGTGTACCTGATCCTGCGGGCGTCCATCGACTCGGCGCAGAAGCGGGCGATGGTCTGCGCGGTCTATGGCGTGATCGCGTTTCTCGACGTGCCGCTGGTCTACCTCTCGGTCAAGTTGATGGACGACATCCATCCTTCTTCGGTCGAACTCGAGCCGTCGATGCTGCTGACGCTCATCGTGTGGATGGCGGGCGTCGCGCTGCTCACGGCGGGCCTGGTGGCCGGGCGATTTCGCCTGGCTCGCATTTCGCACAAGAAGTCTCATGATGCATCGGGGGTGACGGGAGGCATGGCGTGAGTGCCGAGAGCTTTGTCATTCTCGCGTACGTGATCGGGTTGAGCATTCTGCTCGGCGACGGAGCATTGGTCTGGTGGCGTCTGCGCCGGCGAGCTGGTTCAGACCACGACACCACCGTCGAAGATCGTCGCAGACCGGAAGCCTGAACGCTACGACTCTTCGGAAGTGTTGAGCGCCGAAACGGCCAGCGCGTCGAGCGCACGCTGCAGGACCAGAAAAAGCAGCACCAGTACGCCCGCGACGATCCGCGTCCACCAGCTCGACAGATCGCCCTGAAAGGTAATGAGTGTCTGGATAAGCCCGAGGATCAGTACGCCGAGCAGCGTGCCGATGACGGACCCGATGCCGCCGGTGAGCAGCGTGCCTCCGATGACCACCGCAGCGATGGCGTCGAGCTCAAGCCCCTTGCAGCTGGCCGGATCACCGGATTGCTGGTAAAGCATGAACACAACGCCGGCCAGGGCGCTCAGAAACCCGGAGACGGCGTACACCTGCACAGTGGCACGCCCCACGGGCAGGCCCATCAGGGCGCTTGCCTGCGCGTCGTCGCCCAGGGCGTAGACCGTCCGCCCGAAGCGCACGTGTCGCAAGACAAACCAGGCGATTGCAAAGGTGGCCAGCAGAATGAACACGGTGACAGGCAGGACAATGCCTCGCGAACCAAGCGGAAGGCGGAGCGAAAGGGTCTCATTGAGCGTGGTTGCGACGAACTCGTGTCGCACTCCGATGGATTGTGAATGCACGACAAATGCTGCTCCGCGCATGAAGAACAGCCCGGCCAGCGTGACGAGAAACGGCGGCAGACGAAACACCCAGATGAGAAGCCCCTGCGTCGTGCCGAAAAGCACTCCCGCCATCAACGCGATGAGAATGGCAGCGAGCGGGTGCACGCCCGCGTGCTCTACGAGCTTTGCGATCAAGATGCCGGCAAACGCCATGACCGATCCGACGGACAGATCGATCCCGCCGGAGATGATGACAAATGTGGCGCCTACTGCTGCGATGCCGAGAAAAGCGTTATCGACGAGCAAGTTGCGCACAACGGCCCAGGATGCGAAGTGCTCATAGGTCAAGACGCCGAAGAGATAGACGCCGGCGAGCACGATTGCTGTCGCAATGAGCGGAATGTCTCGACGCCCGATGGGGAGCCTCATGCGCTGCCCCCCCTTCTCCTGCTGCGCCATCGAGCGATGAGCTCGCGGCCGGCGGGCGACTGGAGGAGGCAGACAAGCACAACGGCGATCGCCTTTGGTGCCGGCGCGATATCCGCGCTGACATCCAGCATGTAGAGCGTCTTGGTCAGCGCCTGCATGAGCAACGCGCCCACGATCGAACCGAGAATGAAGAAACGTCCGCCCATGAGTGACGTGCCGCCGATGACAACAGCGAGAATCGCATCTAGTTCGAGCAGTTGCCCGGCGTTGTTGGCATCGGCTGCCTTGATGTAGGAGCACTCGATGATGCCCGCGATGCCCGCGCACAACCCGCAGAAGGTGTAGACAAACAACTTGACGGCCCGGTCCGGCACGCCTGCCAATCGGCTTGCTTGTTCGTTGTCGCCCACGGACTCGATGAACATGCCAAGCGCCGTCCGGCGCGTGAGCAGCGCGCCCACGCCGGCGACCAGGGCGAGCATCGTCACCGGCACGGGCAAGGCAAAGAGCGCGCCATTGCCAAACCAGGCCAGATGCGAATCCTCGAATGTGATGATGCGTCCGTCGGTGATGAGCTGAGCCACGCCCCGGCCGGCAACCATGAGTATCAGCGTCGCAACGATCGGCTGAAGCCTCAGCCACACCACCAGCGCCCCGTTCCAGAGTCCAAGCGCAAGTGAGGTGACCAGAGCCGCGACGATCGCGACATACCACGGAGCCCCGCGTTCAACCAGCAATGAGGCAGCAACGGCGCCCGAAATAGCCACGATCGCGCCCACCGAAAGATCAACTCCAGCCGTTGCAATCACCAGCGTCATGCCGACTGCCACGATTGCGACCTTGGACCCGTGATTGAGAATGTCGATGAGCGTGCCGTAGAGGTGTCCGTCCTGAAACCTGATTTCAAAGAAGTTGTCCGTAAAGATCGCGTTGAACGCGAGCAACAGCGCCAACGCCAGCAGGGCCCACTTGATGCCCAGGAGTGTGCGCACAATGTGACGGGAAAGCTCAATCATGGTGCTCTGCAATGGCATGGAGTACCGATTGCTCGGTGATCCTCTCGCCTGTCAACTCGGCTACGGTGCGCCGATCACGCAGGACGACCACACGCCCGCAGGCTTTGACCACCTCCTCCAGCTCTGAACTGATAAAGATGATTGCCATGCCTTGCCGGCGCAGCTCATCGATTTCGCGCAAAATCTCGGCTTTCGCCGCGACGTCGATTCCGCGTGTCGGCTCATCCAGAATCAACACGCGCGGCTCGGTCGCCAGCCAGCGCGCCAGCAACACCTTTTGCTGATTCCCACCCGACAGGCTCGACACCGGCGTCTCCGGTGTAGGCGTGCGTATGTTGAGCATGCGGATGAATCGCTCGGCCAGCGCGCGACGCTGCGCGCCCGTCAATCTCGATCGCCCCCGGGCGCGCAGCGCAAGCTCGATGTTCTCACGCACTGACAGCGAAGGAATGATGCCGTGGTCCTTGCGGTTCTCAGGCGTCATCGCCAGACCCATGCGGATGGCCTGCCGAGGCGTGCGAAAATGCACCGAGTGCCCCCCGATCAACAACTCCCCGCGCTCGAACTGCTCGACGCCGAACAGCAGTCTGGCAGTCTCCGTTCGGCCCGAACCCAGGAGTCCAGCCAGCCCGACGGTTTCTCCTGAAGCGACCTGAATATCCGCATGTTCGATCGAGCCGCGACGAGAGAGAGCACGCGCGCACAGCACAGGCTCGGCATCGCGCGTTGAGTCCACCTCTGACCTCACCGGCTCGACCAGGTCCAGCTCGCGCCCGACCATCAGGCTGACCAGCTCCTGCCGCGGAAGCTCCGACGCAGCATGCACTCCCACAAGGCGCCCGTCGCGCAAGACCGAAATGCGATCGGATATGGCGTAAACCTGGTCAAGGAAATGTGTGACAAAGAGAATGCCCAGCCCCTGCCCGCGCAAACGTTGCATCACGTCGAACAGCCGGGCGACTTCACTGCGATCAAGACTCGACGTCGGCTCATCCAGAATGAGCACACGTGCGTCAACATCCAACGCCCGGGCGATCGCCACGAGTTGCTGGATAGCAATCGAACATGATGAGAGTTCACGCGAAACGTCGATACCAAGCCCAAGTCTGTCCAGTGCCGACTGGGCCCGACGACGCACCTGGCCCCAGCAAATGCGCCCCCACTTCGTCGGCTCACGCCCCAGCGCGATGTTCTCAGCAATCGACAGATGTGGTATGAGATTGACTTCCTGATAGACGGTTGAGATGCCTTCACGCTCGGCCTGGCGCGGCGAGGCCGGGGCAATGGCGCGCCCGCCGCGGTAGATCCGCCCGGAATCCGGACGATGCACGCCGGTCAGACACTTGATCAAGGTGCTCTTGCCCGCGCCGTTTTCGCCCATGAGGGCGTGGACTTCGCCGGCACGAAGCTCAAAATCGACGCGGTCGAGTGCCTGAACCGGCCCGAAACGCTTGGACATGCACTCGGCCTTGAGCAGTGCTGGCGCGTCCAACCGGGGTTCGATAGGTGGGGCGCTCATCGGTAGCAACGAAACGCACACATTCCAAAGGGGGCGTGAGGAGCAATCAACGCCCTGCCCGCCTGCAAAACCTGGTCCATGCGCGGCTCAGTCCCGTCAAAAGTCTCCATCGCGCCATACCCGTGCGCACGATCTGCAAGAGCCACTCGCCGTTGCAAGCCGCGGGGTTAGTACCTGCGGTGCTTGATGTCCTCGGCGGCGGTCTCGCGCGTGAACACGCCCTCTTCGGTCTTGATCCACTTGGGCACATCCCTGCCCGCGAGAATATCTTCGATCGTGTCGAACAGTTGCGGCCCGAGCAGCGGATTGCACTCAACGGTGCAGTTGAGCTTGCCGGCCACCATGGCCTCGAAAGCCGCGTATACCCCGTCGATGGAGACGATGAGGATGTCTTCGCCTGGTTTCAATCCGGCTTCCTCGATCGCCTGAATGGCGCCCAGAGCCATGTCGTCGTTGTGAGCGAACAGCGCGGTGATGGACGGGCCTTCGGGGCTCTTCAGAAATGTCTCCATCACCTCACGCCCCTTCGCGCGCGTGAACTCTCCGGACTGGCTCTTGATGACCTTCATCTCCGGGTACTGGGCAATGACCTCATGAAAGCCTTTCTTGCGATCAATCGCCGGATCGGCACCGGGGGTCCCTTCCAGCTCAACGATGACGGCTTTGCCGCCGGTCGCGTCCACAAGCCACCGGGCAGCCCGGCGTCCCTCTTCCACGAAGTCGGCACCAATAAACGTGCGGTACAGGTCTTCATTCTCAACGCGGCGGTCGGTGAGAACGACGGGAATACCCGCGTCGCGGATCTCCTTGAGCACCGGCTCCCAGCCCGTCTTGACCACCGGCGCAAGGACGATCACGTCAACATCCTGCACAATGAAGTTGCGCAATGCCTTGATCTGGTTTTCCTTCTTCTGCTGCGCATCGGAGAAGATCAGCTCCACGCCGCGGGCGGCAGCCTCGGACTTGATCGACTCGGTATTCGCCTTGCGCCAGTCGCTCTCGGCACCGATCTGGCTGAACCCGACACGGATTTTTGTCCGGGCAGCCGACGATGAATCACCCGCAGCGGTCTCCCCCGGGCCAGACTTGTGACACCCGACCAGCAGCGCGGCGAGCAGGGCAACGGCCAGACGATGAACGTTCGCAGATGTCATGGGACTCTCCCCTGATGCACGGACTGATAAGGTACCGTATCACCTATGTCGCGCGTGGGACACCGACCAACCCCGGCGACTTGCCCGGTGAACCTGCGGAGGACCGACATGCCGAAGGATACAGGGTTTTCGATCGGCATCGACTTCGGCACCAACTCGGTGCGGGCTCTGGTCGTTGACGTTCCATCGGGCGAGGAGATTGCCGCCGCTGCATGGACTTATGCCCACGGCGAAGACGGAATCATCACCGATCCGCGCCAACCCAATCTGGCGCGACAGCATCCCGAAGATTACGAGGAGGGGTTTGTTCGCACTGTCAGTCAGGCCGTCCGCATTGCTGGTGCAAACAGACGATTCGAGCCTTCAAAAGTTGTCGGGATCGGCATCGACACCACCGGCTCAACGCCTCTGCCGGTCGACAGGCACGGACGCCCCCTGGCGACACTCGACGATTTCAGAGACGATCCTGCTGCCATGGCCCGGCTGTGGAAGGATCACACCGCCCACGCCGAGGCTGCCGAAATCTCCGAACGTGCGCTCGCGGGCGGATATCCCTACCTCTCCAAGTGCGGCGGCCGGTACTCGTCCGAATGGTACTGGGCCAAAGCGCTGCACTGCGAGCGCCACAATCCGGCCGTCGCACACGCAACGTTTGCGTGGGTCGAGCTGTGCGACTACGTACCCGCGTTGATTACCGGCAACCATGACCCGCGGACCATGATGCGCAGTATCTGTGCTGCCGGCCACAAGGCAATGTACCACCCCAGCTGGGAGGGGCTTCCCTGCGCCGAGTTTCTCGATGGTCTTTCGCCGGGACTTTCGCGCTTTCGAGAGCGGTTCCGGCACCCGGCGTTGCCTTCAGATCGACTCGCCGGCCACTTGAGCGACCGCTTCGCCCAGCGCACGGGCCTGCCCGCGGGCATTCCCGTCGCTGTGGGCGCGCTCGATGCCCACCTCGGCGCTGTGGGTGCCGGCATCGGCCCTGGAACCCTGGTCAAGATCATGGGCACCAGCACCTGCGATTGCATGGTCGCTCCGCTCGACGATTCGATCCCGGACATTCCTGGGGTCAGCGGCATCGTGCCGGAGAGCGTGATTCCCGGCATGCTCGGCATCGAAGCCGGCCAGTCGGCCGTGGGAGATATCTTCAACTGGTTCGTCAACCGTGTCGCTCCGAGCGGGTACGGCTTGCGCGAGCAGATGCACGCAGGGCTCACCGAAGCAGCCTCGAAACTTCGCCCCGGCGAAAGCGGGCTGGTCGCGCTCGACTGGCACAACGGCAATCGCAATGTGCTTGCCGACCCGTTGCTCAGCGGGCTGATCGTCGGCCAAACACTCGCAACCACTCCGCCCGAGATCTATCGCGCGCTCATCGAAGCGACCGCCTTCGGAGCGAGGAAAATCATCGAGCGCATCGAGGAGTATGGCGTATCAATCGAGCGTGTGGTCAACTGCGGCGGCATCCCGGAGAAAAACCCTCTGGTCATGCAGATCTACGCCGATGTGTGCAACCGTCCGATGCAGATCAGTCGCTCTGCCCAGACCTGTGCGCTCGGGGCGGCCATCTTCGGCGCCGTCGTGGGAGGCGCCCACGCAGATGTACCCGCCGCGCAGGCAGCGATGACCGGTGTGAAGGAGACCACCTACTGCCCGGACCCCGCTGCTGTCCAAGTGTATGAAGCGCTCTACCGGATTTATTCGGCGCTTCACGATGCGTTTGGAAGCGTCGGTTCACCACGACTCGACCGCGTCATGAAAGACCTGATCGCGATCCGTCAGCACGCCCGGGCGGACGCCTGAGCCCGCTCTGACCTGCGGCCGGCCCACCCCAAGCGTCTGCACCAAAACCCTCACTGAAAACCGCGATTATCGACCCGGTTTCAAACCAGACATGTCGATCCGGAGTATCATCAATCAGCATGTCAACAGTCCCTCTCAAGAGTAACTTCGGCCCGGTGACGCAGCAAAGACCCGACACGGGCGCATCATCGAGCTGGTTGACATGCACACACAAACGCCGGGGAGTCTGGAAGAACAGGAGTCTGAGATGACTGGTCCCACGCTGGCGACAGTGGACGGCAACGAAGCAGCAGCACGGGTCGCGTATCGGCTCAGCGAAGTGATCGCGATTTATCCGATCACGCCATCCTCCCCGATGGGTGAGCTTGCCGACGAATGGTCGGTCATGGGCAAGACGAACATCTGGGGACAGACGCCTTCGGTCTCGGAGATGCAGTCTGAGGGCGGAGCGGCCGGCGCCATTCACGGCGCATTGCAAGCCGGAGCGATTGCCACGACATTTACCGCAAGCCAGGGGCTCTTGCTCATGGTGCCCAACATGTTCAAGATCGCCGGCGAGTTGACCCCCTACTGCATGCACGTCACCGCGCGCACAATTGCGACACACGCATTGTCGATCTTCGGCGATCACTCCGACGTGATGGCCTGCCGGCAGACGGGCTTTGCCATGCTCGCGTCCAACTCGGTGCAGGAAGCCCAGGACATGGCGTGCATCGCCACAGCAGCCACCCTTGAGTCGCGCGTGCCATTCATGCACTTTTTTGATGGTTTCCGCACCTCGCACGAAGTCTCGAAGATCGAGTTGCTCAGCGACGACGACCTGCGGTTCATGATCAGCGATCAAGCAGTTGCCGAGCACCGTCGGCGGGGGCTCTCGCCCGATCACCCGGTGTTGCGCGGGAGCGCACAGAACCCCGATACCTTCTTTCAGGCACGCGAGGCCTGCAACTTGTTCTACGACGCATGCCCGCAGGTTGTCGCCGACGTGATGGAGCGTTTCGGCAAGCGCACCGGCCGCGTGTATCGTCCGTTTGATTACTTTGGTGCGCCCGACGCTGAGCGCATCGTGATGCTCATGGGTTCCGGAGTCGAAGCCGCTCGCGAGACGGTCGAACACCTCACGCGCAGTGGAGAAAAGGTCGGGGTCGTCGCCGTGCGGCTGTACCGTCCGTTCTCGTGCGCACATCTGATGGCCGTCCTGCCCGAGACCGTCCGGGCAATCGCCGTGCTCGATCGCACGAAGGAACCGGGCGCTCTGGGTGAGCCGTTGTATCTCGATGTGCTCAC
>RFGK01000085.1 GCA_003697045.1 Planctomycetota bacterium | reverse complement strand
GGACATCTGGCCGACGCAGGCGGAGGTGCAGGCCACGGTTGCCGAATGCGTGACGACCGAGCAGTTCCGCGAAAAGTACGCGAGGGTGTACGACGAGAATGAGACGTGGAACAACGTGCCGGTTTCGAGGAGCGAGTTGTATCCGTGGGATGAGAGGTCAACGTACATTCAGAATCCACCGTTCTTTGATGGCATGACTGAACAGCCGCCCGGGTTTGGTGCCATTCGCTCCGCTCGCATGCTCTGCCTGCTCGGCGACAGCGTGACCACCGACCACATCAGCCCGGCCGGTCGCATCGAACCTGAGACTCCGGCCGGGCAGTACCTCATCTCGATGGGCGTCAAGCCGGCAGACTTCAACTCCTACGGCTCACGCCGCGGCAACGACCGCGTCATGACGCGCGGCACCTTCGCCAATGTGCGCGTCAAGAACAGAATCGCCGCCGACGGCGACAAGCAGCCCGAGGGCGGATGGACGCGAAACTTCACCAAGGGCAACACCATCGCCGATGCGCCGGTCGAGTACATCTACGACGCTGCGATGGACTACAAGCGAGCGGGCATTCCGCTGGTTGTGGTGGCCGGCAAGGACTACGGCATGGGTTCTTCGCGCGACTGGGCTGCCAAGGGCACCATGTTGCTGGGCGTGCGTGCGGTCATTGCCGAGAGCTTTGAACGCATTCACCGCTCGAACCTGGTGTTCATGGGCGTCCTGCCGCTGGAGTTCAAGGATGGGCAGACGGCGACGGGCCTGGGGCTGCGTGGAGATGAGATCATCGACATCGACATTCCCGAGACGGTCGAGCCGCGCATGGACGTGACCGTCAGGGCGACGGCGCCCGATGGCAAGGTCACGACGTTTGACTGCATGCTCAGGCTGGATACGCCGGTGGAGATTGAGTACTGCCGCAACGGCGGGATTCTCCAGACAGTGATTCGCAAGAAGCTCAACGAAGCAAAGCAGATGGCCTGACGACCGGGCTTGAGTGATGTGCGGCCGATTTACCTACCGCTTCACCTGGAAACAGCTCCATCGGTTGTTGCAACTTGTCGATTGGCCGAATGAAGAACTGCGCCCGCGTTACAACGTGGCGCCGACGCAGACGGCCCCGATCGTGCGTGCAAGCGAGGCCGGGCGCGTCGGAGCGATGCTCAGGTGGGGTTTGGTTCCATTCTGGGCCGAGGATCCGAACATCGGTCAGAAGATGATCAACGCTCGCGCCGAGAGTGTTGCAACCAAGCCCGCGTTTCGGTCGGCCTTTGCCAGACGTCGGTGCCTTGTGCCCGTCAGCGGATTTTACGAATGGCAGAAAGTAGCCGGGGGCAAGCAGCCGTTTGTGATCGAGCGCGATGATTCGCAGCCGTTCATGCTCGCCGGACTGTGGGAACGCTGGGCCAAGAGTGACGAGCCGATGGAGACGTTTACGATCATCACGACCGAGCCGAACGAGTTGATCAGGCCGGTTCACAACCGCATGCCGGTGATTCTGCATGAAAGGGACTTCGAGGCATGGCTTGATCCGCAAGCCAGCGATGTTGAGTCGTTGCAGTCGCTGCTCCGACCAGCCGAGATGACGGGCTTTCGTGTGCGCCCGGTCTCCAGGCGTGTCAACAGCCCGGCCAACGACGACGCGTCGATCCTCGAAGGTGGGGACGACGCGCTGTTCACCGCGTGAGCCGTCCGACGCGCAAAGCGTGGTATCAATCTGAGATGGCGTAGAGCCTTCGCCCGAGCCACAGCGACACGCTGACCAGGCCGATCAAGACCGGCACTTCGATCAACGGCCCGACGACGGTGGCAAACGACACACCCGATCCGATGCCAAAGACCGCGATGGCCACCGCGATCGCAAGCTCGAAGTTGTTGCCGGACGCGGTGAATGCGAGTGTCGCAGCCCGCTGGTAGTCTGCGCCCACACGCTTGGCCATCAGGAAGCTGACGAAGAACATGATGACGAAGTAGAGGCACAGGGGTACGGCGATGCGGGCAATGTCAAGCGGCAACTCCACGATGCGATCACCCTTGAGGCTGAACATGACCACGATCGTGAACAACAGCGCGATCAGTGTTGCCGGTGCGATGGCCGGTATGAACTTGCCCGAGTACCACGCTTCGCCCATGATCGGCCGGAGCACGGCCCGCGTAATCATGCCGGCAAAGAACGGAATGCCCAGATAGATCATCACGCTCTGAAATACCTCTGCCACACTCACATCGACCACGGCACCGTCGAGCCCGAACAGTGGGGGAAGGTACGTGATGAACACCCACGCGTACACGCCGAAGAACAACACCTGAAAGATGCTGTTGAATGCAACCAGACCGGCGGCATAGTCGCTGCTGCCCCTTGCCAGATCGTTCCACACCAGCACCATCGCGATGCATCGCGCAAGGCCGACCATGATCAACCCGATCATGTACTCGGGATAATCGCGCAGGAACACCACTGCCAGCGCAAACATGAGCACCGGGCCGACGATCCAGTTCTGCACGAGCGAAAGCAGGAGCACTTTCCAGTCGCGGAAGACCTCAGGAAGCTTTTCATAGCGCACCTTGGCCAGCGGCGGATACATCATCACAATCAGCCCGATCGCGATGGGAATGTTGGTCGTACCGATGGAGACTTTGTCGAGCGCCTCGGATACGCCGGGCACGAACCGTCCGATGGCCACACCCAGCCCCATCGCCAGAAAGATCCACAGCGTGAGAAAGCGATCCAGCAGTTTGAGGCGTCGGGGTCGCGCAGCTGCACACACTGTGCTCATACCGGTGTCAGTGGTTGTCATCGTGTGTTTTCTCCGTCAACAGACCTGACTTCAAGGCTGATCTGGCAGCGATTGTGCCGGGTGTTGATCGACGCCGGGAAACAGGCTCGTCTGCTCCGGCATATCGCTTGCAAATGCGTGTGGCAACGTCCGTCGGGTGCATGTCCCGCCGCCTCGATGTGTTCAGCCGGCCAGCGTGCACTTCCGGCCGCACTCACGGTCTGCCTTTCGTCGCCGGCTCTGATCGGTCGGTCTTGAGAAGCGTGGGAAGCGTCTTGACGAATGCTTTGATCTCGTCTCGCACACGTCGATAGTGAATCAATGCCTCGTTATCTGAGCGTGCCGTTGCCGCCAGGGCCGGGGGATCGTCAAAACCGTGATGAATCACGCGGGCCTGCCCGGGGAACAGAGGACAGGTCTCATGGGCGTGCGAGCATACCGTGACAACCAGGTCGATGGTCTCAGGGTGGCATGCGTCGATGGTCTTGGATCTGTGCTGGGAGATGTCGATGCCGACTTCGCGCATTGCTGCGATAGCCAGCCGGTTGACCTCCCCCGGGTCAACGCCGGCGCTGCATGCGTCGATCGTGTCAGGGAAGAGCGAGCGGGCCCAGCCTTCGGCCATCTGGCTTCGGCAGGAGTTCTTTGTGCACAGAAACAGTACGCGGGCACGCTTGTCATCAGTCATTGCCGCCTCCGTGATCTTCGCAGGGACACGAATCTGAGCTTTCCCGGGCTTCAAGCTGCGGACACCAGTCTTCGATCGCCTCGGCCAGCGCATGCAATGTCTCACACAGGTGCGCACAACGAGCGCTGTACCAGACGGTTCGCCCCTGCTTGTTTGCTTCCACTGCTCCGGCGCGGGCCAGGACGGAAAGGTGTCTGGCCACGACGGAAAAGTCCACCGAACAGCACTCGGCCAGCTCGGAGACGGAACACGGTCTGCCGCACTTGATCAGACATGCCAGAAGCGTGGCCCGCGTCTGATCGGAAAGTGCCTTGAAAAGCGTCGTGTCGAGCAGGCGATCGACGGCTGCCCGCCTTCGTGCAGCCTGCCTGGGAGAGCGGGGTTGACACTTGGATACTTGCGTCATTGTGCAAGTATTGGCAGTGGACCGGCCGGGTTCAAGAAATTGATCGAATCTGTGTGTCGAATCTGTGGGCGTGCGGGTGGTCCAGCCTGCCGCCGCGCTTGGACGGCAGGGGCGTACAGGTGGCGGGGTCAACGGCGTGTGGCCCAGCCGCCGAGCTTCTCGCCGCCGCGCTTGAGAATGATGGCAAGAAGCACGAGCCCGACGATGATCTGCCCGACGCTGAGCCACTGTCCGCGGCTGAGCCCGAGGATGCGCTGGACGGCGAGATTGTCGTCTGGCAATCGCCAAAGTTCGGTCGTAATGCGCAACAAGCCGTAGGTGATCATGAACCAACACCCGACTACGCCGGGCAGGCGAGGCTTGCGCCAGATCCACCAGAGGACGAGCCCCACGACGATGCCTTCCGCAAACGCCTGGTAGAGCTGCGATGGATGGCGCGCAGCCAGCAAAGGCTCAAGCTGGGCCTTCAAGTCAACAGCGCCGTGTTGAATGCGCATGATGATGCGTTCAATCACCTCGTAGTCATTTTGTCCGGGCAGACGGTTGGCTTCGATGAGTCGGCTTAGTTGCATCTGCTGTTCAAGCGTCAGCTCGGGGCGATGGCCGGTGAGCAGCTCCTGAGGAAAGCGCACCGCCCACCACGGGGCGTGCTCGCCCGGCATGGCGACGATTTTGCCCAGCAGCTCCCCGTTGATGAAGTTGGCAAGGCGTCCAAAGAACAGCCCGAACGGTGCCAGGAAGGCGATGACATCCATCGCGTGAAGCGGCGGGCATCGGCCGACGATGTTTCCGTTTTCATCCTTGAACCCGCGGCTGATGCGCCAGCCGGCGATGATCACCCCGATCATCCCGCCGTGGCTTGCCATGCCCCCGCGATTGATCATCAGCACCCCCCAGAACGGGATGTCAGATTCAAACGTCCACAGCAGCGAAGGTTCATAAAAAAAGCAATAGCCGAGACGTCCTCCGATGATGATGCCCAGTGCGACGATCATGGCCACGTCGAGCGAGCGCTCAAGTGGGATCATCACCAGATTGCGCTTGCACAATGCGCGGAGGATAAGCCACCCGACAGCCAGTCCGGCAAGGTAGGACACGCCGTACCAGCGGATGGACAGCCCGAAGACGGAGAAGATGACGCCGTTGAGATCGTGCGTCCAGCCGCCGAGTTCACTTGCGAGAATGCTCATCATGCGTGCTGACCCAGTGCGAGGGCGGGAATGCCGAAGAAGCGCTCCGTGTTTTCGTCGAGTTGTCGGCACAGCTCGGACATGGGCGTCTTGCGGAGTGCGGCAAGAAACTCGGCCGTATGCCGGACGTGCGCCGGTGTGCAGGGCCAACGCCCGCGATGTGGTTCGGGTGTCAGGAAGGGGGCGTCGGTCTCGACCATGAGCCGATCGGCGGGCACGAGTTTCGCAGCCTCGGCGACCTGCCTGGCGTTGCGATAGGTCACGACTCCCGTGAAGGAGATCATGGCTCCGAAGTCAAGTACGAGCCGGGCTTCGTCGGGGCCTCCGGTAAAGCAGTGAAAGACGAAGCGCGCCGGATCCAGCTTCGTTGCGCGAAGGATGGGGATGAGTTCGTCAAACGCCTCGCGGCAGTGCACGACGACCGGAAGATCGATCCGGTCCTCAAGACAGGATTCGATAAATGCCAGCTCGTCCGCAAGGACTCGGTCCTGGATGTCGCGCGTCGGTTTGGCGTGGTGGTTGTCAAGCCCGAGTTCACCCCATGCGACGCACTTTTCATGCCCGGCAAGCCGCTTGAGCAGTGCCCAGTCGTGCGGCGTCTGGTCGGCGTACAAGGGATGCACTCCGACACTGAACCAGACATTTTCGTGAGCCTCGGCCAGCATCATGCCCGCTTCGGCGTCGTGCGATGAAGTTGCAATGGTGATTGCGCCCGCGACGCCGGCAGAGGCGGCCTCGGAAAGCACGTCATCCACCCTCCCGGCAAAATCGGAGAAGACAAGATGGCAGTGCGTGTCGATCATCAGGTCAGACGATAGTCACGCAAGGCCCGGGCGCGGTACCATCGGGATCAAAGGAGAAGCCATGCGCTGTCTGCGAATCCTGATTGTCGCTTTGTCTCTGCTGGTGGTCGTGCGTCCTGCCGTGGGCGACGAGACGATCATCCACGATCGCTGGTACGTCATGGAAATGATGGGCGAGCGAGCCGGTTGGATGCATGCCAGCGTCGTCGACACCGGCGAGCAAATCCGCTCCAACACGAAGATGCTGATGCGGTTCAATCGCGCCGGAGTCGAGGCCGAAGTGGCGCTCGAAACCATATTTCTGGAAACCCGGGACGGCGAACCAATCTGGACCGAATCGACCATGGCATTCGGCGGCCAGCCGACCACCACCCGCTACGAGTTTCTCCCCGACGGCGTGCGGCAGACGACCGAGGCCCGTGGACAAAAGACCGAAACAATGCTCCAGCCGATCGAGGGTGCGTGGCTTACTCCCCATGAAACCCGGCAGTTTCTCACCAGCCGGATCGCATCAGGGGCAGAGTCGTTTTCGGTGCGCACGCTGGACCCCTCCGTGGGGATCGAACCTGTGACGATCACGTACAGCCAGGTCAAGGAAGTGCGTATCGAGCTGATGGGCCGGACCGTGCAGGCGTATGAGTGTCTGACAACCAACAGCGCCACGCCGGGGCTGACCACGCGCGAGTTCATCGATGCGCATGGCGACTCTCTGCGAAGCGAGCTGGACATGGGGGGGATGAAGCTCACGACGATCGCAGCCGATCGTGAGCTGGCGCTGTCAGAGCTGGTCGCGCCCGAGATGATGGTCTCCACACTGATTCGTCCCGATCGGGCGATTCCCGGGGCGCGCACGCTCAAGAGGGCAACGTACCTGTTGCGCCTGCCCGACGGCGAGCTGGCCGAGCCTCCCACGACGGGCTCACAGTCGGTCGAGCGTGTCGATGGGCAAACGGTGCGCGTGCGCGTCACGGCCGAGGAGTTTGCTCCGGCCGGCGACGTGGACGCGGCAGCATATCTGGCGCGATCGACGATGCTCGATATCGGTGATGAGACCATCATTGAGTTGCGCGACCGGGCGCTTGAGGGCGTGGGGGACGACGAGCTGGCGCGGGCCGAAGCATTGCGGCGTTTCGTCCACCGCTACATCAGGAAAAAATCGCTGGGTGTGGGCTTTGCCAGCGCGAGCGAGGTGGCCCGTTCGTGTGAGGGAGACTGTTCAGAACACGGGACACTGCTGGCGGCGCTGTTGCGCGCCGACGGGATCCCGGCGCGCGTCGCCTCGGGCCTGGTCTACGTCGATGAGTTTGCCGGGGAGAAGGGCGTCTTTGGCTATCACATGTGGACGCAGGCACTGCTCGAGATCGACGGAGCGTTGCGCTGGGTGGATCTTGACGCAACGTTGCCGGGCACGCTCGACTACGACGCGACCCACATCGCTCTTGGGCTCAGCGCTTTGAGCGACGGAGAGACGATCAACAGCCTCGTGCATCTCGCGCCGTTGATTGGACGCCTGCAGATTGAGGTCGAGCGTCTGGATTGAGCCATGGATCGCCTTGAGTCGCTCATCACGCTTCCGCCGCGTCCGGCCGACGGGCACAAGGGGACCTTCGGTACGGCGCTGATCGTCGGCGGATGCGCCGGACGCACGCGCATGATCGGTGCGCCTGCGCTTGCTGCCCGTGCGGCGGCCCGCGCGGGAGCAGGACTGACGCGCGTGCTCGCGCCCGAGCCGATTGTTGATCATGTGCTCGCGCTCGCCCCTCACGCGACGGCCGTTGCGATCGAAACGCATGACGACGGCACATTGATCGGCCAGTCGGCTATCGCAGCTCTTGACGAACAGCTCCAGCACGCGCAGTCGGTCGTGATCGGGCCGGGGCTCGGTGCGGGCGAGACATCCAAGACGCTGGTGCTGCGCGCGGTGGGGCAGGAAGATGTGGCTGCGGTCGTCGATGCCGACGCGATCAACGCCCTGGTCAAAGTGGCCGAGTTCTGGCGTGAGATTCGCGGGCAGATCATCTTCACCCCCCACCCGGGCGAGTTTCGAAGACTGGCGCAGGCTCTTGGGCTTTCGTTCGAGCTGCGCGATGCCGACAGCCGCATCGATGCAGCCGGCGAGATGGCACGCCGACTCGGCGCGATTGTCGTGCTCAAAGGCGCCCACACCGTCGTCAGCGACGGGCAGCGGTACTGGGTCTGCGGCTCGGCGTGCGCCTGTCTTGCAACCGGTGGCACGGGCGACGTGCTGGCGGGTTTGCTCGCCGGCTTGATCGCGCAGTATCCGGCAAGCGCTTCAGATATCCTCATGGCAAAGACGGGTAGGCCGCAGAAACCCACCCTGTTTGAGCTCGCATGCGTGGCCGTCGAAGCGCACGCGCGTGCGGGCGAGCGTTGGGCCGAGTTGCACGGCGCCGATGCGGGTCTGCTGCCCATGGAGCTGGCAGACCTGCTTCCGGGGGTGTTGCAGGAGCTGCGGCTGTCGAAGAAATGATCGGCAATCTCCCGTCGACGTTGCCGCACCCAGCCGTCGATCGCATCAGCGCCAACCATGCCTGTTCGGCGTGCACATGACCTGCCAAAAAGTGAATGAGTGTCG
>RFGK01000084.1 GCA_003697045.1 Planctomycetota bacterium | reverse complement strand
TCGTCCCAGCGCCCCGCTTCATAGTGCTCGTGCGCACGCTCGACGTGTTCTTCGGCGTCGACCCAGTCGTTCACGACCACTCCAGACCCGGGCGATCAAGCCCGATGGCAATCGTACCCGACCACTCCAACTCCATCCAATACGCCCAGACGCTTACTCTCCGACCGCAGCCGATCCGATCGACCACGCCGTTCGCAGCCTCTCAATGACCGTCCTGGCCCCGCTAGGACGGGTTTCCGGTTCAACGGCACGCTTGCTCGAGGGAAGGGCAGCGATCGCCTCCTCTGCTGAGCTGAACCCCGACGCCGGGTCCAGGGCAAGCTCAAACCAGTCGTCCCACACGCGATCGAGCCGACGCACGAGCCGACCGGCCCGAATGCGAGGCTCCTCGGCCTCGAGCCCCGTCAGCGCCCAGTAGCCCAGCATCGCGACCGAACGCACTTCGTCACGCACAAGCTCCGCATCGCACGCGACCAGGCCCTCGACTCGACGTCGCAAGCCGTACAGGTCAATCGTGATGCTCCCGTGGCGATCGACCAGCAGATCGCGCGGCCCGATCGGGCCATGGCACAGCCCGCGGGCATGGGCGTACCGCACGGCATCAAGAATGTGCAGCATCGCACGCTCAACCTCGTGCGGCGGCATGCGCCCACCCTTGAGATCCACCAGACGTCCAAACGTCAACAGCCCATCTTCACTGCCCAGGAACGGCTCGGCTGCCCAGATCCGGCTCGAGCCGGGGTCAATCACGCGCCGAATCTTCGGCAGGTGCGCATGCTCGATCGTCTCCATGGTCTCAAGCCATGAAAGAACCATCACCCTTTCGCACTTGTCCAGGAGAGGCCCAAACTCGTGCAGAATCCAGTCGGTCTGGGTCTGAGAATGGCATGCCAGCCACCGCTCGCCGTGTGGCGAAGGCTCCAGCGGCCGGGCGAGGACGTACGGTCCAACTGCCCGAACGTGGTCATTGTGCATCATCACATCGATCCTCTTCACGCCTGAGTCGGCCCATCCATGACCTCTCTCGGTGTGGAAACGCAAGCAACCTCGGGCAACGTCGATACTCGGTTCCGGCTCAATCCATCGAATCGGCCCGCACACGATGCCCACAGCATTGACCCAATCATATCACACCATCCGAGTCCATGCCCCGATCCACCGCAAGCCGGGTGTTTTCCTGCCGAGCCCCCCGCTCCGGACCCATTCGGCACGCAATAATCGCCCGTGCAGTCCATGGCCCATCTTCTGACCTTGTGCATCGTTGCCTCTGTCCTTCCTTTCGGGTGCAGGACTCAGCCGGCTTTGAGTTCCCCCTCTTCCGGGGTACTGACTGATCGTGCCGCGCCGGCTTCCGTAGCGTTGACGACTTCTCAATCTCAGCCAAGCCTTGAGGCGCCGAGCGAGTCGCTGCAGGATCTGGCTGCACGACTGCAAGACACAACCCTGTCGGAGGAGTCTCGGCTTGCTGCGGCGCGCAGCCTGCTGGCCGCGTCCGATTCGGCCTGTGCAACTCTTGCCCAGCTTTCCGGTGAACCTGCCGTCTTTGAGATTCTGGCCCGCGCGGCACTGGACGACCCCCACTTGGTCGTCGCTCTGCTTGCCTGCACGCAGGCCGAGTCGGTCGCCGAGCAGCCGGCGCTTGCGCTGATCGACGTGGCGGGGTCACTTCACGAAAAACCTGCTGCGCACGCGCTTGTCCACATGCTCGATGCCAATGAATCCATCGCGACTGCAGCCATGCAAGCGCTGAGCAAGTCAACCGGGCTGACTGCGCTTGATACACCTGATGCCTGGCGCCGCTGGTGGGATGCCCATCGCGACATTCCCGACGACGCGTGGACTTCCACGCTCATCCAGGAGCTTTCGCAGCATGCCTCGGAACTGGAGCGTCGGGTTCGACGTCTTGATCGCCTCGCGCTCGACGCGTATCGACGCCTTTACATCGTCACAGCGACCGAGGCCCGTTCGGCGCTGCTGGCCGAGCTGCTCGGCTCCGAGCTGCCCACGCTGCGCAGCCACGGCTTTGAGCTGGCCGACCGCGAACTTGCCGCCAATGCCACACTCGACCCGTCTGTTGCTGCAGCGGCCATTGCGCTGCTCTCGAGCGCCGATCCCAAGGCACGCGCCGGCGCTGCACGACTGGTCAGCCGGCTCGCGCCGCCCGAAGGGGCCGAACCGGTCATCGCTGCGCTTGAGAGAGAGACCGTCGCCTCGGCTGCCGAACCGCTGCTCGCTGCGGCTGCACGCTGGCCCAACCCGCGCACCATCGCACCGGTCCTGCGTTGGCTCAACGACCCGGCCACCGTTGCGACGGCATGCCAGGCTGCTATCACCCTGCACGAGCACGGGCTGCTTGTCGGCGACGAACATCTTGAACAGGTTCGAAGAGCACTGCTGCCCCTTCCGACAAGACCGTCCCCCGAACGGCTCCAACTGCTCTGTCGCATTGGAACCATGTCCGACCGCAAAGCCATCGCTGCCCTTCTGGGCTCGGAAGACCAATCTCTCCAGCGTGCGGCTGCAGACGCGCTGGCGCGGCTCGATGACTCGGCCGCCCTGCTCATCGAACGGGCTGTCTCCGACCCGACGATTGCTCCATTGGCGCTTGCCGCACTCGCGACCCATGCGCGCCTCGGTGCTGCCGATGCTGCACAGTTTCCTCTTGATGCGTGGGAAAACGCCTTGACGCAGGCTTCGACCGCGCGGGCCAAAGCGCTTCTTGCTCAGCAGATCCTCATACGATCCGACGGCTCGTTGACCGAGGAGCGACGGGCCGAACTTGAAGCGCTCGTCCATGCCGGCGGAGGGTGAGCCGATCTCACTGCCCTGACCGGACGATTCGGCCTTTGCAAATGACCACATCCACAGCCCGCGAGCCGAAATCGTGCGAAAGCACGCGCTCGTCCTTCGCACCGAGCAAGACCAGATCCGCCCTTTCGCCCGGCCTGACACGCCCTCGATCGGAAAGACCGAGGACCCGTGCCCCGTTGACCGTCGCAGCAGCAATCGCTTCCGATGGACGCAAACGGCAGAAACGCACGGCCAAAGCCATTGTCATCGGCATCGACAGACACGGCGCCGAACCCGGGTTGCAGTTGCTCCCGATCGCCACGGCACCGCCCGCATCGATCAAACGTCTGCCGTCGGCATACCGCCCATCCACGTGAAAACCCGAACACGGCAGCAGCACGCCGAGCGTGGAAGAACCCGCGAGTGTCCTGACTTCATCGGCCGTGCTCGCTTCAAGATGATCCACGCTGACAAACCTGCGCTCCACCGCTGCCGAGGTCATTCCAAGAGCATGAAACTGATCGGCATGCACACGGCACGGATGACCAAGCGCAATGGCCCGGTCGAACAGCCGCAGACAGTCCTCAAGGGACCATGCGCCCTGCTCGCAGTAGGCGTCGATCGGCACGTGCGGAAACGCCTCGTGCACAGCAGGCAGAGTTTCCTCGATGGTTCGTTCAATCGCCCTTGGCTCGTCCGGGTCGATCGCGTGTCCAATGCAAGCGGTTTTGACCACCGTGCCCTGCCAGCGAGCTGCTGCTGCGTCGATCGCCCGGAGCATCTTGAGCTCTGACTCGGTGTTGAGCCCGTAGCCGCTCTTGACTTCGACGGTCGTGGTTCCCTCGCTCAGCGCCGCTTCAAGACGGGCCAGCAACAGTTCGGCCAACTCGTCCTCACGCGCAGCCCGGACCGCCCGCACGGTGGACATGATGCCCCCGCCCGCTTCGAGCAGTTCAAGATAGCTCGCCCCTTCAAGTCTGCGTTCCCATTCATCGAGCCGACTCCCGGCCCAACACATGTGCGTATGACAATCAACAAATCCCGGCAGGAGCACACGCCCGTCTGCGTCGATTTCATGCCTTGCCCGTTGGCCCGCATCTGGTTTGCAGAACGCGATGCGTCCGCCGTCCACGCCGACATCGGCCCGATCCATCACCGAAAGCTGGGACATACCCGTGCCGCAAACCACGTCGGCCTCACCTGCCGTCCAGACCACGCGCGCGTTCCTGATGATCAGGTCGATCATGCCACTCGCTCCGAGTAGCCGTGCAGAAACGCCAGGAACAGCCGCGTCGCCAGCCGCGCCGTTCGTCCGCCCTGGTCGTGCCGCGGACACAGCTCCATGATGTCAAAACAACGCACCTTTGAACTTGCCCCGGCTGCGCGAACCCATCGCTCTGCCAAATCCGGCGCCCACCCCCGCGGGTTCATCGCACTCACGCCGGGCGCATACGCCTGGTCGATCACATCAAGATCGAAGCTCACGAAGAAGTCGTTCCCCGGCCATATATCGTCGGGGCCAAATGCATCAATCGTTCCACCGTGCGCAGCAAACCACGCGGCATGCTCGGCAGTGTTCGAGTATCGATCCAGCCCGTGCACGTGCAACGCCTTGATCCCGCAGTCCTCGACGAGCCTGCGAAACGGCATGCCCGAGCCTTCTTCTGCGCGAACATCAAGATGCGCATCGAAATAGACGCCCGCATCGAGACTCCCACAGCCCGCGACGGCACGCACAAATGCGTACGTCAAATCATGGCCGCCGCCAATCGCAACCGGAAACAGCCCACGTTCAAGCACCGCTGAGACGGCCGCCGTAACGCGATCGTGCGTCTCTTTCAGCGAAGCCCCGGGGGTCACATCACCAACATCGCACACGCTCGGCCAGTTGATGCCTGCCGCTTCAAGCGCCCCGTAACGCGCCAGGGCCGTGCGAAACGCACCGGGTCCTTCGGCCGCACCAACGCGCCCTCCATTGAGCGAGACCCCAAGATCATCGGGAAGTCCGACCAGAGCAATCTCGGCTTCATCGACCGGCGTATTCCAGAGTCGCGCAGCCAGACGCGAAGGCGCGGCCTCCGGATGCTCAGGCGCTTTGAGAAACTCATGCATCGACACAGTGTATTCCGCGACGCAAACTCGAGATAAGACCGCGACGGCAGCAGTCGATCGCGCCCGCTGCAAGAACCCACACCCATGTTTCTCAGCAAGCCGAAGAACACGCGCACGTTCGAACATACAAAAAGACAACACGCGGCGTGGCGGCCGCGCGCTGTCTGAGACAGGTGAGAAGAGAGAAGTGAGGCTTGTGAATCGTCGGTTCTCAGCGCCGGCGGCGGCAACTCATCAGCCCGCCCAGACCCATCATCGCCAGAACGCCCGGTGATGGAATCAGCATCTGCACAATGCTGCCGGTTGAACCGGGCAGTCCGGCCGACGCCCCTGCAAAGTCCAGCGAGCTGAAATCGTCCGGCGGCCCACCGGCCGGATCGAGAAAGTCCTGCAAAATGAACTGCCAGGTTTCGCCGGCCTGAAAGACCCCATCGAAGCTCATCGACTCGAATACGAGGTTTCGGTTCATCCCGACGGCGTCGATGCGAAACGCCAGGCCCACGGCGCCCGGAGCGGCTGCGGAAAACGCTTCACCATCGACATTGCTGATAAATGTCTCCAGATCGCCCACGTAAAACAGGTCGGTCCAGTCGCGCCCCGAAAGGTTGGTGATGCTCACCAGGTAGTTGACCATGCCGGGATCGTCGTGCGGCGCACAAGCCGAGAGGGTCGTCTGCGTGTACGAGCTGGAAATCAGCTCGTCGGTCGGGAAGATCACCGTCCCGAGTTCCTCG
>RFGK01000083.1 GCA_003697045.1 Planctomycetota bacterium | reverse complement strand
GTCGCGGCCGACGCCTCAATCCAGATGGTGCGTGTCCCGTCCGGCCGCGTGCCCCTGGGCGTGCTCACGGCGCTCTTGGGTGGACCCTTTTTTCTGATTCTGCTGATCCGTCGGCGGCGAGTGGGACGGTAGCGGCTACTTGCGATAGGTGATGCGTCCCTTGGACAGATCGTAAGGGCTCAGTTCGACCGTGACCGTGTCGCCGGGAAGGATGCGAATGCGAAATTTCCGCATTTTCCCCGAGAGATACGCGAGAATCTCGGTCTTGTTCTCGTCGGGAAGTTGCACCTTGAACATGGTGTTCGGAAGGGCCTCGACAACGATGGCGTCGAGCGAAATCTTGTCGTCCTGCTTCGGCATGCGTGAAGATTGTAGACCCGGACGTGTTTGCGGTACAGCCAATGGCAGAGCAGAGGCTCAAGCCCGCATAGGCTTGGGTTCGTCCGAAAGGGGCGCAAGGGGAATCTCTGATGTCCGAGAATCAGTATGTCGAACTGCCCGCGTCGAGTAATCAGGCACTGGGCATTGCGCGGTACGCGATCGATTTCCTCTCCGATGAGCCCGGCAAGTCGGGCGAGCCCGACGGGCAGGTGTACGAGCGGACGAGGTTGTTTCACACCGACGCGGTGGTGTGTGGGTTGTCGGCCCTGGCGCTTCGGACCAACGCGCCGACGGTTCTCAGGGCCGAGGCATTGGGCTATCCAGTCGGAGACCACACGCAGCCCATCGGGCGCGCAGTGCGGCACGGCGCAACGGTCTTCGGGTCGAACGTACCGGTGCAGGTCGAAAAGGCGATCGTTGCCAACTCGGCTGCCGTTCGCGAGTGGGACTCGAATGGGACCAACTTCGGCTTCAACCCCAGGCTCGGACACACGGCGGGGGAGTTTGGACACAACGACTTTTACCCGGTGTGCATCGCTGCAGCCCAGCTCGCTGGAAAGGACGGACGCGACGCGCTCAAGGCAATGGTGTGTCTCGACGAAATCCGCGGTCGTCTGGCAGAGGTGTTCAGCCTCAAGAGTTACAAGATCGACCACGTGGTGCACGGCGCCATCGCTTCAGCAGCGGTCTTCGGGGCGATGCTTGGCGCAACGCCGGAGCAGATCGAGTCGGCGATCGGGATGACGGTCGCTCACTACATCCCGTTCCGGGCGATTCGCGCCGGCAAGCAGCTCAGTGACTCCAAGGGCGCCAGTGCTGCCATCAGCACCGAAGCGGCGATCCTCTCGGTGCGGCGATCCATGGCGGGGTTCCTTGGTCCGCGCGATATTTTCCGCAATCCCGAGGCGATCTTCCGTCTCTTTGAAGGCCCCGGGCAGATGTTCACGCGCGTCGGCGAACCGGCAAAGAACCCTGAGCCGAACGACGCAAGCCCGTTCAATCTCGTGCTGGCGCGGGCCGGAGGCGACTTTGCCGTCATGGGCATGCACTTCAAGCTCGGTCTGTATGAGCATCAGTCGGCCGGTGCCATCCAGGCGATGATCGATCTGTTGTCAAACAAGCCTGAGCTGCTGGAAGACGCCGAGGGAGGCAGGATCCGCAAAATCACGATTCTGGCGTATGAGCCGGCGTTCGGCATCATCGGCGACCCGGCCAAACGCGATCCTCGCACGCGGCAGTCAGCCGACCACTCAATGGTCTACATCGTCGCGACGCTCCTGCGCAAGGCATTGGAGCGCAAGGCTGCGGGCTGGACCGAGCTGATGCTCGAGCCTGCAGACTATGGGCCCGAGGCGTTGGTGAACCCGCGCACGCGAGCGCTGATGGAGAAGATCGAGTTTGCCCACGGCGGTCCAGAGTATGACCGGCGATATCCCGACGGAATTCCGACCAGCGTAGTCATTGAAGACTGCGACGGCGTGCGGCATGACTCGGGGTTGGTGATGTATCCGGCCGGACATGCCCGCAACACCGATGCTCCACTCAAGGCGATCCTGAAGCACAAGTTCAATCTTCTGGGAGCGCTGGCGGCTGACGAACCCGAGCCGATCATTGAACGGTTTGAACGTCTCGGCGAGCTCTCGAGCGATGAGATCGCAACGTTGCACGATTTCGAAATCGCCGAACGAGAAGCATTGGAGTAAGCCGCAAAAAACGCCGAAAGCCCGCGCCGGGGCACGGGCCTTCGGGCATGTGATCGGCCGGGGCAAAACTCGGCGGGCAACGCGCAGCTCAACGGCTGTTGAAGAACACGTCACATCCGCACCCGGCGCGGGAACGCAGATCAGTCCGCGGTGCATGTCCTGCGACTGTCAAGGTGCCAGACGAGCAATCAAAAGTCAACCGTTCTCTGATTCGCGCGGGATGTTTTGGGCTGCAGATGCGGACTCACCCGCATTGGAGATCAGTTGTGCCCAGTCCTATTGACATTCGTCACGGGTGCGACGTCCGATCATCCGCGCACAAGCCGAAACAGTGCGCCGAAAGCAAGGATCAGAAGTGGCACGCCGGCGATGGTGATCCACCGAAGCCGAATCACATCCGCTGGCTCAAGAGCACCGATCACCGGAGCGGCACCCGTGCTGACGCCGCGGGCAATCTGCTCGTCGGCACCGGCAAGCCAGGCGACGGAAGCGTCGAAAAGCTCCAGGTTTCCCGGATTGACCGCGACGAGGCGACCGTCGACAGCCGCGCGTGGCTGGGCGATGCGATCGAGCAGCCAGGCGTTCGATCCCACGACGACGATGCGCTGCGTGTTCTGCGCATCGGGGAGCATGCGCTCGGCTGCGGCGGCGAGGAGGTACGTATCGCGGCGAGCGTCCCGCGCCGGGTCAAATGTGACAGGCACCTGCGCTGCGCCCGGAGTGGATCGTGATTGCCAAAGGGAGATCCACTGCGATTCCATCCATGTCTGATCGTCGCCTTGGAGCGTGAGCAGCGGAGTATGCGTGACGCCCGGCGTTGGCTTTGAATCAATCGCGATGGGCCAGAGCAGTCGTGTGGGCAGATCGCCCATGGCAACCTGGAGCGGGTGCGGGCCTCGCACGCCGCGGGCGATGATGGAGGTCGACGCGGTCCGCCCCTGCTCGCTCATGCGCTCAGCCACGATGGGCGTACCGGTGTGTGCAGTGATGCCAAGAGGCGCAAGTGCTGCGACGACCGGGTCGTCATCGCCGTACGTCGGGAAGATCGACGGATTGACCGAAAGCAGCACTGATTGGCCGCGATCGACGAGGGTGCGGACGACCATACCGAGATGCGATGCTCTGCGAGCTCCAGAGAGTTCCTGGTCCTGAGTCGGACTGGCAGCGGCACTGTTGGGACTGATGACAAGATAAACCACCGGGCGCAGCCCGTCAGGATCGATCGTTTCGATGGGAGGAGCGTCGGGCTGAGATACCACAGCCCATTCGAGTACGTCCATGCCACGAAGACGAGCACGTCCGACGAGTTGCTCAAACGTGGGTGACGAAAGCACAAAAGGCTCAATCTCGGCGTGCACGAACACGAGGATTGGACGATTGGGCGACGTGAGCGTGGTCAGGGCAATCGAACAAAGGTCCTCAGCCCGACGGGCGATCTCGCCGCCCACCGCAACTCCGGCGCTGCCGAGCGCCTCGGTCGGCGGAAACAGCGTGGCGCGATCAATAGCGGTCAACCCGCGATCGGGCGGTCCGATGAGGATGCACGCCTCACCGGCCTCCAGTGCACCGGCCACTCGAAACACGGCTGGAGGATCAAGCCGGCGAAGCCTATCAGCTTCGGCAGCCAGACCATCGCGCACTTCAAGCAGACGCCGTGCGATGGTGGCGACAGGGCTGCGCGTGGGCTCGGGCATGGCCTCAGTCGAGGCGTAGCGTCCGAGCTGGTTGGCCAGCGTCTCGATTTGATCGCGCAGCCCGTCGACCGCCGGAAGCAGACGGTCACGAACTGCGGGCGTATTCGCAAGCTCCGACGACTCTGTCATAAGCAGCGAGCGGGCTTCAGCGGTCAGCGTGCGCGACTGATCGGCTTGCGCCCGCGCCAACGACGAAGCCTGCTCCATGAATCGGCGAATCGCGCCCGCATCCGCGTGTGTCACGGGGATCTCGAGGACGACCGCATCAAGTTGATCTGCCACCTCGTCGAGCAGGTCGGCAGCCTCATTGATACGCTCGAGCACCTTCGAGATGAGGCCAACCTGCTGTTCCACGGTCGGACGATCGCGTTCGCGCAGCACGTCCACAAGCGCTTCAAACTCCGAACGCCCGGTCGAGCTGCCGACATCGATGAGCCGAAACCCGAGCTTTTCGCTGCGGCGCGCAAGGTCGGTCAGCAGATCAACCACGGCGTCAAACGACTGGCGATCAACTGATCTGCGATCAATGGCAAGGACGAACTCGTACTCGTCGGCCAGATGATCAATCAGACGAACCGTGCGCGGGCTGAGCATGTGCTGGCCGGTGCGGGTAAGGTCGAAGCGCAACTGGGTCTGTGAGCCGATCATGACAGCCAGCACGACTGCGAGAAGGGTCGCTCCGACGACTGTGCATGTGGAAACCCAGGCGAGCAGGCGGCGCGTGCTCATCTCCACCTCCTCATGGCAACAGCCGCAGCGGTCAGGGTCGCAAAAAACCCGATGACGGCTGCGAAGGAAATGACATGCGAAGTGTCGAGTACGCCCATGGCGAAGTCGCGCATGCGACGATCGATTGAAAGCAGCCCGAGCAGCTCGTCAAACGGGGGGCCGACCATGCCGGCCAACATCGTTGAAGCAAGTGAGAGGAGCACGAGAAACATGACCGTCGCAAGAAATGCCAGCGACTGGCTTGCGGTCAGCGCCGAGGCAAACGCGCCGATCGACACATAGACGGTGCCTACGAGCATCAGCCCGAGATAGCCGGTCAACATCGGCCCGGGATCGGGAGCCGGATCGGAGATCGTAAAGAGAATGGCAGGAAACACAAGCGTCGGCATGAGCATCACGAGCAGGAACAGCCCGCCCCCTGCAAGCTTGCCGAGCGCGAGCGTCCATGCCCCGAGCGGCGCGGTGCTCAAGAGCTCATAGGAGCCGGAGCGGTATTCATCAGAGAACAGCCGCATGGAGATGGCCGGGGCAATCGGCACGAGCAAAAACGCCGAGGTTGAAAAAAAGTAGCGCAAAGTGGCGGGGGCGCCGGGGGTGAGCGTGGTGGTGGTAAATGTCAGCCCGGTCAGAAATGCAAACAACGCAACGATGATCCAGCCTGCGGGCGTGCGAAACATGGAACCCAGCTCGCGCAGCGCGATGACGCGGACGGCTCTCATTGCGCGCCCCCCGTCTGCTCGGCAAGCTCAACGAATGCATCTTCCAGGGTGGGTCGTTTCAGTGCGAGTTCTCTGACCGGGATGCCAAGCCGGGCAATCTGCTCGGCAATGCGATCGCGCAGATCGGGGTTGCTCAGCGTCAGCTCGGCCCGGGTCCAGTCGGTGCCGGGCACGCCGGGCCGCAACGCTCGAACGCCGGCGATCGTGCGCAGCTGGTCCCACAGGGCAGGTGCGTCATCGCTGCGACACTCGATCGTGAGCGTGGTTTGAGCGTGTTCGATGAGGCGATCAGGCGGGCCGTCGGCACACAATCGGCCGTTGACAATGACCATCACCCGATCGCAGGTGCGCTCGATTTCGGGAAGTATGTGGCTGGAGACGAGCATGGTGCGATCGGCAGCCAGTTCACGGA
Source organism: Planctomycetota bacterium (assembly GCA_003697045.1). Classification (GTDB taxonomy): domain Bacteria; phylum Planctomycetota; class Phycisphaerae; order Phycisphaerales; family UBA1924; genus J022. The sequence continues at coordinate 20,084 of RFGK01000083.1, read as the reverse complement.
TCAGGCTGCGTGCCTCACGAATCTGGCTCGGGTCGAGCCCGTTGGTCGGCTCATCGAGAATGAGTACGCTCGGATCGTGCACCAGTGCCGCAGCCAGCCCGACGCGCTGACGATACCCCTTGCTCAGGTTTGAGATGCGCTTTTTTGCCATGGCACCAAGTCGGCAGCGATCCGAAGCCTGCTCGGCCGACCGACGCGCTGCCCGGCGGGCAAGCCCGAAGAGCCTGGCCCGGTAGATCAGAAAGTCCATGGCACGCATCTCCGTATACATCGGTGCCGACTCGGGGAGGTAGCCAATGCTCGCTCTGGCCTGCTCAGGGTGGTCCAATGCGTCGATCGTGCCGATCCGGACTGAGCCATGGTCAGGCGCGAGAAAGCCGGTGATGATGCGAATGGTGGTACTCTTGCCTGCACCGTTGGGTCCGAGCAGGCCGGCAATCTGCCCCGGTTCGAGCCTGAAGGAGAGGTCCCGAACCGCCTGAGTGTTGCCGAATCGCTTGGAAATGGATTGAACCTCAATCATGTTCAGGGGAGGATATCGGGCCCGCCGGTTACGATTGTCCAGCGGGGTTCAAGCCGGGTGTTGTGCGTGACGACGTTTGGGCGATAGACTGTATGTAAGCGAACACCAACCGCGAAAGTGACGGGGGAGATGCCGAAAGGCTGCGTTCGGGTCACAACCGAGGGTCTGTCCGCCGAGGAGATCGAGCAGATCCGTTCTGCGCTGCCCGACGGGGTGGAGCTTGTGGATCAGGCTGACTCGGAGGTCGTTTCGCTCGCTGCGAACTCCCTGATCGAGGGGGTGGTCTTGGCCGACCAGGCTGGAAAGTTCATCTGGTTCAACGATTATTTCTCGTCGATTGATGAGCCGACCCGGCGTCGTGTCGCATCGGTCTGTGCAGAGGCGGCGTCATGGTTTGCCGAGCGGATCGCCGGCGAAAAGGCGACGCTGCGAGACCTGGTATGCAAGTTCGATGTCGGATCAGCTGATGATGCCCGCCTCTTCGAGGTGTTCGTGACTCCGGCGGTGCGCCGTCGCGTTGAGGACGATGTGTGCACCGCCGAAGATGTGCAGCGTGTCGTCGCCGTGATGCGCGACGTCACCCGTCAGCGTCGACGCCAGCAGAAAATGGAGGCGATCGACCGGGCCGGCTACGAGCTGGTGCGACTCGACACCGAGGCGATCGCGAAACTGAACTCGATGGATCGGCTCAAGGTCCTCGAGGAGAAGATCGTCCGCTACATGCGTGATCTGCTCCACTATGACCACTTTGCGATCTTTCTCATCGACGAACGCACACGCCGGCTCCAGCTTGTCATGTCCATGGGCCTGCCCTCGGAGATTCAGCACCTTGAGTTGTTTCCCGAAGCCGACGGCTCGGGCATCAGTGGATACGTCGCCGCGACCGGGCAGAGCTACATCTGCTCGGATGCCCAGTCAAACGAGCTTTTCCTGCCCGGCCTGGCCGGTGCGAAGAGTTCCCTGACCGTTCCGCTGCTGCTGCACCACCAGGTCATCGGCATCATCGATATCGAATCACAGCAACCCCGTGCGTTTGACGAGGAGGACAAGCGATTCGTCGAGATGTTCGCACGGTATGTGGCCCTGGCATTGCACATGCTCGACCTGCTGGTCATGGAGCGGTGTACGACCAATCAGAATGTCAGCGGGCGGTTTGAGGGTGAGCTGAACGAGCCGCTCGAGGACATCCTCCATGAAGTGGACTGGCTGATCGATCCGACGCATGTGAGCACGCCCGACGCAGCCGATCACATCGCCCGCATCCGGGCAGATGTCGAGGCGATCAGGTCACGCATGAGGGACGTGGCGGCCGGGCCTCAGACGTTGCTCGGCGTTGAGCGTGCACTGGCCGACCCCTGTGAGGATCCGCTGCTTGCCGGGCGCCGAATCCTCGTGGCCGACGATCAGCCGAAGATTCGCAAAATCATCGGCGAAGTGCTCAAGAGCAAGGGCGCCAAAGTGACCGTCGTATCGTCGGGCAACGAGGCGATCGAAGCGCTCGAACAGACCCAGCAGCAAGGGGCAGAGCCATTTGATCTGGTCGTCAGCGACATTCAGATGCCCGATCGCAACGGCTACGAGGTGTTCGCAGCAGCCAAGCGCGCCTGTGCATCGACACAGGTGATTCTGATGACCGGGTTCGGGTACGACCCGCATCATTCGATCGTGCGCGCAAGCCAGGAGGGGCTGCATGCGGTCATCTTCAAGCCGTTCGAGATCGAGGTGCTGATCGAGCAGGTGCGCAATGCCCTCAATGCAGCCGAAGAGGAGCGCAGCGAATAGATCAGTGCGCACGTCTGGCGATGAGTGTGCGGGGCTTCCCCTCCGCATCATTGACCACGCTGACATCGTCGAACGCGTCCAGCCTTGTGGTCAGCGCAACAACTTCGTCAGCGCTGACCGATGCAATCTCGACGAGCAAGAGCCCGCCGGAGCGCAGCAGAGGAGCCGCCGATTCGATGATGGGGCGCACAAACGCGAGCCCGTCTGGTCCGCCTCTCAGTGCCGATTCGGGCTCGTGGTCGCGCACGTTGGGCTCGACCTTTGCCCACTCGTTGTCTGGGATGTACGGCGGGTTGGCGCAAATGTAACTCAGAGCAGCTCGCCGGCCGGCAGCTGGGTGTTCCAGAATCGGGGCGAGCAGGTTGCCCAGGCGCAGGTCGATACGGTCGGCAACGCCGTGCCTTTGCGCATTGAGGCGTGCAACATCCAGGGCATCGCGTGAGATGTCGGTGGCAATCACGCGCGCGTGCGCAAGGTGACGGGCCAACGCCACAGCGATGCATCCAGAGCCCGTACAAACATCCGCGATCAGAAGTGACTCGCCGGACGTTCCACCAAAACCAGGGTGCGACCGCGCATGCTGAAGGACGTGTTCGACGATTATCTCTGTGCACGGGCGTGGGATGAGCACTCTTCGGTCAACGTGGAAGGCCAGCCCGAAAAACCATGCCTCTTCGATGAGATACTGGATTGGCTCGTGCTTGAGCGCCCGGGCGACCAGTTCTCGCAGGGACGATCGTTCGAGCGGACTGGCCGGGCGATCGGGATCAGTGTAGAGCTTGAGCCGGTCACATCCGAGCACGTGAGCCAGCAGCATTTCGGCACAGAGACGCGGTGCGTCGATCTGCTTGTCGGCAAACGCCCGGTTCATCCACGCCAGGAGTCGGCGTGTCGTCCAGAGTTGATCGGATGATGCCTTGCTCTCCGGCACGGAGGAAAGTGTACCACCGAAAGGGGGTAGCTTGCTCAAATTGGTCCTTTGCGATCCGGTTCGGTCGGATCGGGCTTGACCTCCTTGTAGATCGATCCTTCGACAAAGCCCTGAAGCTTGCGGGCGCGCACGGGGTGTTGCAGCTTGCGGATCGCTTTGGCTTCAACCTGGCGGACACGCTCGCGCGTCACTTTGAAGATGCGGCCGACCTCTTCGAGCGTGTAGGTGTAGCCGTCGCCGATGCCATAACGCAGTTTGATGATCTCGCGCTCGCGATAGGTCAACGTCTTGAGCACCTGGTCGATACGAGAGCGAAGCATCTCGTTGGCAGCGGTCTGCGAAGGAGATTCCTGGCGGTCATCCTCGATGAAATCGCCGAAGTAGCTGTCTTCGCTCTCTCCAACCGGTCGATCGAGACTGACCGGATGTCGGCTGATGCTCATGATGCGACGACACTCCGAGGGGGGAATCCCCGCCTGCTCGGCAAGCTCCTCAATGGTCGGCTCGACGCCCGTCGTCTGCAGAATGGCCTTCTGAATGGACCGCAGCTTGGTCATCGTTTCGATCATGTGCACGGGGATACGAATCGTGCGGGCATGGTCAGCAATAGCGCGCGTGATCGCCTGTCGAATCCACCACGTGGCATACGTCGAGAATTTGTAGCCGCGCTTGTATTCGTACTTGTCTACCGCGCGCATCAGTCCGGTATTGCCCTCCTGAATCACGTCGAGGAAGGACAGCCCGCGATTGCGATACTTCTTTGCGATTGAGACGACCAGGCGCAGGTTTCCGCCGGAGAGATCACGCTTGGCCTGTTCATACTCCCAGAACACGGTGGAGATGGCTGCCATGCGGCGACCCAGAGCCTCGGTGTCTTCCAGCACCAGATCGCGCAGCCCTTCGAGCTCCTCGCGCATGACCTCAATATCTTCAGGCTCGTGGAGGCTCTTGTCGAGCTGTGCTTCGCGCAGCTCGCTCGAAAGGTACTCGACCTTTTGCGAAATCGAACGCAGCTTGCGCATGAGCGGAATGATGCGGCTGGTACGCAGGCACAACTCCTCGGTCAGCGTTGCCATGCGTCGGCGGCGGGCGCAGAGACGCGCCTGGATTTGCTTGCGCTTGCGAGCATTGGCACAGGTCTTCAGCTCCATCCAGTCTTCGCGGTTGCGCGCGAGCAGCCGCTCGATGGTCGGGAGATTGGCCGGGATGCGCTGGGCGATCTTCTCCTTGTGATTCTCCTCGGCCGTGGAGATGCGCATCGTGCGGTCGAAGGGGAGATCACCCGAATGTACCTGTTGCAGGATCTTGACCGCTTCGGCAACGATGTAATCGCTTTCCAGGCAACGCCTGCGGAAGATCATCCGGGTGGTTTCAATCTTCTTGGCCAGTCGGATCTCTTCATCGCGCGTCAGCAGTGGAATCGAGCCCATCTGGGTCAGATACATGCGCACGGGGTCGTCGATGCGCCGTGTTCCACCGTCTTCATTGACCGCTTCGTCGATATCTCGCTGAAAGGTCTCGTCATCGAGGGCCGCCGCTTCGGCAACATCGCGCTCGGCCTGCGAGAGGCCGTGATGCTTGGCGTTCATGCGCACTTGCAACGCCTCGGCATCACCCTCCCGCTCGCCGCCTGCGACGCTCATGGCCCGGAACCTCTTGGGAAGCCCGGTCACCGGGTCCGTATCCGACAAGGCACTTTCGCCATTTTCCTTGCAGGCGCGATATACCCGCGCCCGAAACTCAAGCTCATCGACCATCTCGATGCCCGCTTCATCGATCAGCGCGAGCAGCTCATCGATTGCCTCGGGGCAGACCATCTCGTCCGGGAGCGTGTTGTTCAGTTCTTCATAACTGAGCCATTTCCGTTTCTGACCCAGTTGGAGCAGGTCGGCAAGCGCAGGATGAAGCTCATACGTCGTTGCTGAATCTTTGGCCATGCCGTCTGCCTCAAATCGTAATGCCGAATCGTATCGGAACGAATCCTCGAAATCTCTCAGTCAGGTTTGCGCACGCGCCAGGGGCTGGATCGGGCGGCGTGTCCGAGTCTCTGGCGGATCTGCCGCTCTCGCTCGAGCCGCTCGGCCAGGGACCCATCGGCGCGGCTGTCGCAAACCTCCTGCGATCGCTGGGAAGCCCACAGCCGGGCAAGGCAGTCTTCAAAAAGCGTGCTGACACGCGACGCGTTGTGCTCGGTCTGGGTTTCCGTTGCAGTTGCCAGAGTCACCGCAGCAGCCTGCACGTCCGGACGCTGCTCCAGGTCCAGGATTACCGAGAGCGACGGGTCGGTTCCGCTGCGCACAAGTCCCACGATGCGATCGGCAAGCGCCTTGATCGCCGGATCTGTGAACGACTCGCCCGTAGGAATCAGCCCCAGGTCCTCAGCGTGCGTCCGCCACAGCTTCGGCTCGACCAGCAGACACCCGAGCACCGACTCCGGCGTGGACAGCGCTCTGCCGTGACGGGTGGGTGTCCCCGCCGGGGCTGATGGGTCAGATCGAGCCGGGCGGACACGGCGCGATGCGCCCGCGACAGCGTCGGCAATCAGGCGATCGTCAAGTCCGGTCAACTCATGGAGCCGACGAATGATCAGCGCCCGCGCCCGCGGCTCGACCTTGGCCAATCCCAGATCACTGAGCAGACGAATCTCCTCGGTCAGCGCACGATTGAGCGCAGCCGGTCCCTTGTTCACCCACTCACGCCGAATGCGATCGAACCGGTACTCGAGCAGATCGACGCTGCGGTCGATGATCGAACGAAGCGTGGCCGGCCCGTCCTCGCGCCTGAGCAGTTCGTCCGGGTCCTTGGCGTCGGTGCCCGAAGACAGCGTGGCAATGCTGACGTCAAGCAGTTCGGTCAGGAAGACATCGACGGCTCGGTCCGCAGCGCGGTGTCCGGCGTCGTCGCCATCGAAAAGCAAGACAACGCGATCACACAGTCTGCGCAAGAGGCGGGCATGCCCGACCGTAAGTGCCGTGCCCAGCGTACCGACGACATGGCTCAGCCCGGCCTGGTGGCATGCGATCACATCGGTGTAGCCCTCAACTACGACGGCGACCCGCTCGCGCTGAATCGCACGCGCCGCCTGGTGCAGCCCGTAAAGTGTGTTCGACTTGTGGAAGATCGCAGACTCAGGCGAGTTGAGATACTTGGGCTGGTCCTCATCGTCGATTCGCCTTGCCCCAAACGCGATCACCCGTCCGACTTGGTCATGGATCGGAAATATGAGGCGATTGCGAAAAGCGTCGTAGCGACGCCCTTCTCTTTCCTTGACCAGCCCGGCATCGAAGAACTCGGCCGGCACAGTCTGGCCGAGCTTTCGGATGAGCCCGTCAAATCGGGCCGGTGCAGCACCAAGCTCGAACAGCTCCACTGCGTCCGGGGAGATGCCACGTTGTTCAATGAGTTTGCGAGCAGGCTCACCGTGCTCTGGGTGTGCGAGGACGGCTCGAAAAAAGTCATGGGCAAAGCGGTTCGCATCGGCGATCCGGCTTGATGTTGAGCCGCTCGAATCCTGCGTTGATCCGGCCGCCTTGAAGGGGCTGAGCTCGATGCCGGCACGCTGAGCGAGGTATTCGAGCGCGCCACGAAAATCCATGCTGTGATACTTTTGCACGAAACTGAAGACGTCTCCGCCGGTGTTGCACGCGTGGCAGTAGAAAATCTGCTTGTGGGGAACAACAGCCATGGAGGGTTTGTGGTCGTCGTGAAATGGGCACAGCCCGACAAACTCGCGTCCGCGCGGGCGCAGGGACACGTGAGCGCCGACCACTTCGACGATGTCGGAGGCATCCTTGACGCGCTGTTTTTCGTCGTCTCTTGCGTCGATTCCCATCAAAACCCCTGCAGGCAGATCAAGACGATCCCTCGGTCAGCCGGCACGAGGCACTCAGCCCCGGGCACACTGCGCAGTCATACAGGCGCTCCCCCCGATTCCGGGCGCGAAGAAAATCAGCACGGCTGAGCGGTTGTCCGGGGCGGCAAGCCAGTCCGTCGATGTTTCCCGGCCGCGCCGGCGATCGGACTCGATGAGCGGACAAGCGTCGAGCACCGGAGTTGAGACTAGCACGGATTTGCCGCGAATCAAACGCTCTGCAGATTGCCCGGGCGCGGGGGCTGCCGGGGGTCGCTCTGGAGGGGCTGTGCGGGCACCTTGAGCGACTGGACCAGAGCTTCCGGGCAGACTAGAAGGGTGGCATGAAGCGCCGATCGGTGGTCTACGAGGGGCGTGTGCAGGGCGTGGGCTTTCGGGCCATGGTCTCTAAGCTTGCCCGTCCGATGCCTCTGACAGGGTGGGTCCGCAATGAGCCGGACGGCTCGGTGCGACTCGAGGTGCAGGGTGACGAGATCGACATCGCTCGCCTTCTCGCGTCGATTCGGCAACAACGGGGTGAGACGATCACCGCCGAACACACGCGCGAGATGGAATGCGTCCCGGACGAGCAGGGTTTTGAGATCCGCTACTGATACAGGCTGCAGAGGAACGCCGACGGACGGGGAGAAAGCGCGTGCTGGTTCTTTTTGACATCGATCTGACGCTCATCAAGACGAGCGGCGCGGGTATGGCTGCGATGGGCGATGCCGGGCGCGAGCTGTTCGGACCCGACTTTGACGAAACGCGCACCGACTTTGCCGGCCGCCTGGATCCGCTGATCATCCGTGACCTGTTGCGGGACAACGGGATCGAACCGACGCCGGCGCGTTGCCGGGATATGCGCGCCGGCTATGCCCGGCACCTGCCGCGACGGCTCGAGTCACACGGCGCGCAGCCGCTGCCGGGTGCGATTGACCTGGTGAATCAGTTGCACGCGGTGCCCGGGTTGACGCTCGGGCTGTTGACAGGAAACTTTGAGGAGACAGGCCGGCTCAAGCTCCGGGCGGCCGGTGTGGATACGTCGGCGTTCGTGTGCAATGTATGGGGCGATGAATCGCCTCACAAGGAACCGGCCCGCGAAGACTTGCCCCCGATCGCAATCGAGCGGTATCGCGCGCGTCACAACACGGACTTGTCCGGCCAGGGGGTCACCATCATCGGCGACACCGTGCATGATGTGTCATGCGCACTTGCCAACGGATGTCGCGTGCTGGCCGTTGCTACCGGATACACAAGCGCTGCCGAGCTGCAACGGGCAGGGGCACACCGGGTGGTCGGAGACTTGAGCGACGTCGAGGCGATCAAGGCCTGGCTGCTCGACGTGGAGTGAGTTTGAATAGCATGATGTCATGACGCATGCGGACACGTCCCGGTCAGGGCCGGATGCTGGTTGTCACCCCGAGCCCGTCAGTGCCGGCATGCGGGTCCAGTCACTTGATGCGCTGCGGGGCTTTGCCCTGCTTGGGATTCTGGTGCCCAACATTCTGTGGTTTGCCTGGCCGCAGGCCGGGGCTGTCAGTCCCGAGGCGATGGCCGAGGTTGCGCAATCGGTGAGCGGGCCCGATGTCGTCGTCCACGAGGCTGCCAACAAGCTCGGGTTCATGATCACCGACATCTTCTTTCTCGGCAAGTTCATGTTTCTCTTTGCGACGCTGTTCGGCGCGGGGGTGCTTTTTTTTGATCGCAAGTTTCACAAGCCCGGCCAGGCCGCGCCGTTGAGCCGTGGGGCCCGGCTGTGGTACGCGCGCATGGGCTGGATGCTGGTCATCGGGCTCCTGCATGCCTTTGGGGTGTGGTTTGGTGACATCCTCGTGTGGTATGCGATGGGGGGGCTCGGCCTGGTATGGTGGGTGCGCCGTCTGCGTCCGCAGACGCTCATTGCCTGTGGCGTGGGAAGCTATCTTCTCGGATTACTTGTCATCCTTGCGCTGACGGTTCTTGCAGAAAGCGCCGTGCGTCAAGGTACGATGACACCCAACGACTTGTGGGGGGGAGACCCGCTGGTTGAATACGACATTTTTATGCACGGCTCTTATGCGGACATGGTCTGGTGGCGCATTCGGTCTCTTGCGTTCCTTTACCTGCTGACGCCTCTGACCTTCTTCTGGGAAGTGTCGGGGATGATGATGGTTGGCTTGGCGCTTGCCAGGATGGGGATCTATACCGGCCAGCGCAGCACACGCACATACGCCGGAATGGCACTGATCGGCATCCCGCTTGGATTGGCAACCACGCTGGCCGGGTGGTGGGCAGTTCGTCAGCTTCACTCCCCGATTGAGGCGATGTACTGGATGAACCTGGCGCAGATCTGTGGCGTTCCCGCGGCGCTGGGCTATGCGGGGCTGGTCCTGTTGCTCGTGCGAGCGGGGGTGTTGAAGCCGTTGACGGGTGCGCTTGCCGCGGTGGGACGCATGGCGCTGTCGAACTATCTGTTGCAGAGCATCTTGTGCACGACGTTCTTCTACGGCTATGGGCTGGGATACTTTGCCAAACTCCAGTACCCGGAGCTTTTTCTCGTCATCGGCTGTGTGTGGATGGTCAACATCATCTTCAGTGCAATGTGGCTGCGAGTGTTTCGTTTTGGCCCGGCCGAGTGGGTGTGGCGATCGCTCACATATTGGAGGCTCCAGCCGATGCTTCGCTGACAGGCCCGATACACTTGCCGACGCAGTGCTGAACGAGGAGCAAGGGCGTGGAGGCGAGCTACAAGGCATTGAGTTCCGACTTCTACGTGAACCAGAAGGTGAGCGTCAAGCTTGATCTTCCCAGCACGCGGGAGACCGTGCTCGATCTGTTCGAGCGTGTTCGCCGTGCCTATCCAACCATGCAGAACTTCCGACGCTACGAGGACGAGCTGGCGCTGGAATCAGAGGCCGGGTCAACACCTCATCGCTGGCTTGCGATCCGACCGGCCAACATCCGCTCCGGCGTGGTCAACCCTGATTCACTGGCCGATGCGTACGGTCTGCACCGCTGCGTGCTGGAGGTTGCCCCGTACTTTCTCAGCATCAGCCCGCTCGATATTGACTTTATCGAGCTGCTCTTTGGCTTCGATCTTCATGCGGCGGGCAATCATGACGCCATCGTTGCATCGGCGCTGATTGCCGATTCGCCTCTGGGGGCGCTGCTCGATGTCGAAAATGGCACTCCCGTCGACTTTCAGCCGCTCTTCGGCATGCGGCTGGGCCCGTCCGAGCAGAGTATGGAGGCACACTTTGAAGTCAAGACCCGGCGCAGCAGCGACGGCACACGCCCCGAGCCGATCAGCATCTATCTGACCATGCGGCAGTTCGATCCCGGCGTCAGCGTCGAAGAGCTGCCGCATGTGCTCGCACGCCTTGCAGACGAGGGGCAACGGCTGGTCGATGCTGCATTGGTGCCTTCGCTGCTCAGCCCGATCCGATCGGCCATCATGGCGGGCGGAGGGTGAATCGAATGTGGGACCTTGCCCAGCAGACCGGTTCGCAGAGAAACCTCGGCCCCGTGCTGTTCCAGCTCGGTCTGCTCGTCGTCCTGGTCGTGCTCGCAGGTGTGATCGTTCTGCTGCTGCGAAAGCGACTGCTGGGGGGCCACGAAGAGGCATCGGGCATCGGGGGGTCGATCTTCGCCGACTTGCAACGCCTGCGCGACGACGGGGAAATCTCGACGATCGAGTATGATTATCTCCGCAAGGTCATCGCGTCCAGGGCAGCCGGCCGCGAGCCACCCCCGCGCCCCCCCGAGCTGGAGGCTGAGGAGCTGCGGGCCCGCCCTGGTTTCGACCTGTCCGGCGAGCCTCTGCCACCCGATGTGCTTCGCGCCCAGGCTGAGGAGGGCAAGGGCGTCGAGTAAAGGACATTCTTATCGGTCGCTTCGTGTTTTCCGAGTGTGCCTGCACGCTCTGATTTGAGATTCCTAGAGTGAAGGTCGATAGTCACAGGACAGTACTGCTCGCGCTTCCCCGATGAGTGAGAAGAGGGATCCATGCCTGATCATCGCGATGTTCAACCCGCTGTACCCGCTCCGATGAGTTCTCGTTCCCAAGGCTCCGGCGAGGGCACGTCCGGTTCGGGTGGAGGCTCGAGCGGCGGCGGGTCGTCGGGAGGAGGCTCGACGGGCGGCGGCGGCGGCGGGTTTCGCGGGAGGCGTGTGACCACGTGTTCGTTCTGCGGCAAGACCAGCCGCGAAGTCGGACCGATGGTCGAAGGTCCGAACGAAGTCTACATCTGCTCCAACTGCGTCGATTTGTGTCAGAACATCTTCCGCCAGGAGCGACGGCGCGTCAGCTCGCTCTCGGGCGCGCTCAGCGAGATTCCCGCCCCACGTGAGATCAAGGAGTTTCTCGATCAGTATGTGATCGGTCAGCATCAGGCCAAGCGCGCTCTCTCGGTTGCTGTTCATACGCACTACAAGCGTCTGCTGCACGCGGAGAGCGACTCGGCCAACGATATCGAGCTTGACAAGTCCAACATCCTGCTGATCGGTCCGACGGGCTCCGGCAAGACGCTGCTGGCGCGGACGCTTGCGCGATTGCTCAAGGTGCCGTTTGCGATCGGCGACGCGACCACGCTGACCGAGGCCGGGTACGTAGGTGAAGACGTCGAGAACCTGCTGCTCAAGCTTCTCCAGGCAGCCGATTTTGATGTGGAGGCGGCACAGCGCGGCATCATCTACATCGACGAAGTCGACAAGATCGGCAAAACCAGCAACAACGTCTCAATCACACGTGATGTATCAGGTGAGGGCGTGCAGCAGAGCCTTCTCAAGATGCTCGAAGGCACGGTTGCCAATGTCCCCCCCCAGGGCGGACGCAAGCATCCCGAACAGCAGTACATCCAGTTTGACACGCGTCATGTGCTCTTTATCTGCGGGGGGACCTTCGTCGGCATCGAAGATGTCATTCGTCGGCGAGTCGGTAAGAGCCGCATCGGATTCTCTGCGGCTGAAGCCTCTGACGGTGATCCGCTGAAAGAACGAGAAAACCTGCTGGCGCAGGTCACCAATGAAGACGTCGTGCACTACGGCATGATCCCCGAGCTTGTGGGTCGTTTGCCGGTCATCACGCCGCTCATGCCGTTGTCGATCGAGGCGTTGGTGCAGATTCTGACCGAGCCGAAGAACGCGCTTGTCCGCCAGTATCAGCACCTGTTCTCGCTCGAGGGCGCCAAGCTGACGTTTACCGATGAGGCATTGCGTGCCCTTGCCGAACGTGCGTCAAAGCGTGCAACGGGCGCGCGGGCGTTGCGTGCCGTGATGGAAGAGTTGATGCTCGACCTGCTTTACGAACTCCCCGACCAGAACAACGAGGGAGCTGAGTACATCATCGACGAGACCTCGATTGAAAACGCTCACTCGCTGGCCGAGCTTCGCGTTCCTCGCACCAAGTCGGCGTAACGGCAGACCCGGGCAATCCTCCGACGTGCGCGTTGCAGGGCGGATTCCTGTCGACCCGCGTGGCATCGCTCCGGTGTCGCGGTCCGCGTCACTACACTTGCTCATGCACACGCGGGATGCGGCATGATGATCTCACCGGGCCAGCCTCCGGACATGTCCCTGATCGACGCGGTGACGATCGACCGGCTGCGCGATGCGGCCCGCAGGCTCCGGGGCATTGCCAACCGCACTCCGATCCACCGCTCGCGCTGGCTGAATGAACAGGTCGGTTGCGAAGTATTCATCAAGTGCGAGAGCTTTCAGCGCGTCGGAGCGTTCAAGTTTCGCGGCGCATACAACGCGCTGTCACGTCTTCACCCAGACTCGGCGGGTGTGTTGACCTATTCATCGGGCAACCACGCCCAATCGGTCGCATTGGCAAGTGCAACGCTTGGGTTGCGTGCGGTGATCATCATGCCGAACAATGCGCCGCCGATCAAGCGGGCAGCCACACGGGGGTATCTGGCGCGTGCAGCTCCCGGAAGCGAGCTTGTCGAGTATGACCCGGCATCGACCACGCGCGAGCTGCTCGGTCGCGAGATTGCCGAACGCGAAGGGCTTACCGTCGTGCCTCCCTATGACCACCCGGATGTGATCGCCGGGCAGGGAACAGCGGGGCTGGAGCTTCTGGAGGACGCCGGCGCGCTTGACGCGATCTGGGTGCCGTGTGGAGGAGGGGGGCTGGTCTCAGGGACTGCAGTCGCAGCTGCCGGCGTGTGCCCGACGTGCAAGATCATCGGCGTGGAGCCTGAGCTGGCTGATGATGCAACGCGGTCATTTCAAACCGGGCGCTTGCAGACCGTGACCAATCCACCGACCATTGCGGACGGTGCGCGGACGCCGTATCTTGGAAGGTACACCTTTCCGCTGGTTGTACGTTATGTGTCGGAGATGATGACCGTGCGCGAAGACGAGATTGCCTCGGCTGCGCTCACCTTCATGGAGCGACTCAAACTGGTCGTTGAACCCACTGGAGCGCTTGGGCTGGCGGGCCTGCTCGCTCGAGCCGCGGCGGGCGAGCTGCCGTACCGGCGCGTCGGTGTGATCATCAGTGGCGGCAACCTCGACCCGGCCGTCGTTTCCGACCTGATCCGCCTGCGAAACGCCCGCACATGAGAGATGCGCACGGATACGATTGGCACATGACCAGCGTGCATACATCGGCAACCCTCGGTGATGAGGTCGAACTGGGACAGGACGTCGAAATCGGACCCAACTGCTCGATTGAGGGGCCTGTCAGACTGGGCGATGGAGTCAGGCTCGTCGGAAACGTCTACCTTCGTGGTCCATTGACAGTGGGGGCCGGCACGATCATCTACCCTTTCGCCTGCCTGGGCTTTCCGGCTCAGGATATCAAGTTCAAGCTGGGCGACCCCACGCCTGGCGTGTCCATCGGGACAGACTGCATCATTCGTGAGCACGCGACCGTGCACGCCGCGACGCATCAGGAACACCCAACAACCATCGGCGACCGCGTGTTCATGATGGTCGGTGCGCACGTCGGACACGATGCCCTTGTCGGCAACGACGTCGTGCTGGTCAACAATGCCTGTCTTGCCGGCCATACCGTCGTATCCGATCGAGTAACCTTCTCCGGCCTGACGGCTCTGCATCAGTTTTGTCGCGCGGGGCGATTTGCTTTCATCTCCGGCGGCGCGGTCGCAAGCTGTGACGTGCCTCCGTTTGCAATCATCAGCACGAGAAACACAATCGGATCGGTCAACATCATCGGGATGCGGCGCGCAGGTCTGAGCAACAGCGAAATCACAAGCGTCAGACGGGCCTACCGCGAAGTGTTCAAGAAGGTGATTCCGCGCAAGGAAATGGAACAGCGGCTCGACGAGTTGGCGCGGGACAGCGCGTTGGTGGCGGAACTGGCCGAATTTGTCAAGACCGCCAAGCGCCCGCTGTGTCGCATGGCGCGTCATCCGCAGGAGACCGCATCGGACGCTGGTGAGGCATGATGCCGGAAGATGATCGTCCATGCTCCTCGTCGCTCGACGCCATGCCCGATGATGCGGTTGGGGCGCTGTGTGTGCTTGCGAGCGGTTCACGAGGCAACTGTTCGGTGCTGGTCGTGCCCGATGGCGGCACCCGGCGCGTGCTCCTGCTCGATGCCGGATTGAGCCCGAAGCGCACCCAGCGACTGCTCGCGGATCACGGTATCGAGCTGTGGGAGATCGACGCGGTGCTGTTCACCCACCTTGACACCGATCATGCCCATTTGGGTTGGGCCCGTCGCCGTCGGTTTGACGCGCCGCTTTACGTTCACGCGGCTCATCGCGGGCGTGCCGATCGGCTCGGGATCACCTGCCACCGCACGGAACTCTTCCGCGAACGATTTACTCTTTTCGATCGGATTGACATCGAGCCGGCGTTGCTCTCCCACGATGCGCTCGGCGTGTGTGCCTTTCGCATCAGCATTCGTGACGCGGGCCCGAATCGCGTCGCCCAGCTTGGGTTTGCGACGGACGTCGGGCGGCCGAGCGAAGCGTTGATCAACCATGTCCACGGGTGCGACGTGCTCGGGATTGAGTCAAACTACTGTCCGCGTATGCAGCTTTCTTCACCACGCCCGGAGTTTCTCAAACGCCGCATCATGGGTGGAGCCGGCCATCTGAGCAACCAGGAGTGCCTCAAAGTCGTTGAGCAGGCAAGCCCACGCTCGCACGTCGTGCTCTTGCATCTCTCGCAGCAGTGCAATGATCCGGCGATTGTGCGCGGTTTGCACCAGCACGCGGCGTATGAGACGACAATATCAAGCCAGCACGCACCGACGCCCTGGGTCTGGTTGCATGCGCAGGCAAAGCCGCAGCCCCGGCCGATTGTGCGAACTCAGCCTTTGCTGTGGGCGGAGCATTGACGATGCGCTCTGATCATGCGCTGCGTCCGGTTCGTCGAGCGGTGCGCATGGGCGATCTTGCTGCCCGGCGCCGGGCGCGCAATCGAATGCGGCGCCGGCGCCGGCTCAGAGCTCTGCTGCAGCTCATTCGTCACACACTGGCGATGCGCAACTCAGTCACGGTCGATGGCGTGCGTTACACCGAGCGCGAGCCAACGACGCTGGCCCGTGCTCTCGGGCCGCAGGGCACCGGCATGAAGGAATACTTCGTGCGGTTTCCTGATGGTTCGGCCATGCGGATTCGATGTGAGCCGTCACGTGTCTACGCCGACCTGATGGAAGATCCACGCCTGCGGGCCTACGAGCCCGCACTTGAGCGCGTGCGCCCGGGCATGCGCGTGCTGGAGATCGGCGCGGGGACGGGCGCCGGCTCGGACAGGCTTGCCTGGGCGGTGGGGCCATCAGGTGCGGTCGTGGCGTTGGAAGATGACGCCGAGTCCGTGCGATTTGCCCGACGGCGATACCCCACGCCGCACCTGGCCGTCGAACGCGGCGGTTCCGAGTCACTGCATGGCGAGTTGGACGGCTCATTCGATGCGGCGGTTGTTCGATGCTCCCCCGCGTTCGACCAGTCGGCTGCTGCCGAACTGGCGCGTTGCATCGCGCCCGGAGGATGGGTGCTGTTCTGGGACTTGAGCGATTCGCAGGGGCTGATGGACTTGGCATCCTTCGCATCCGTTTTTCGCAACTGGGAGCAAGAACGCCTCGCGGCCGATTCGGTGCTGGTGCGAAAACCTGCCCCGGCGCGTGACAGCGGCTCGTCGCGGTCTAACCTTGCCTGATGACCGAGCAACTTGACCAATCTGCGTTTGCTGAAGGCTCCAAAGCCGATCCGGCCGAGGTCCGTGCCTTTGCCCTCGAGGCTGCTCGTTCTCTGCGCGATAGCAAGTGCGAGCAGATCGTCGTTCTTGACGTGCGGGGCTTGAGCCACGTGACCGATTACATCGTCATCGGCTCGGGCACTTCGCAGCGACAGATGGGGTCGGCCTTGCAGCATGTTGAGGAACTCGGCCAGGAGCGTCGCTTTGAAAGGCTTCGCACGAGCCGCGATGATCAGTCTCTCTGGCTGCTCGCTGATTTCGTCGATGTCGTTGTTCATCTCTTCGAGCCCAACACGCGTGCGCACTATGACCTGGAGATGCTCTGGGGAGATGCCCCGCGTGTCGATTGGGACGGCAGCAACAGCAGGGAACAGCCGTGAACCCGCAGGCCGTTCATGTCAGGGCGGGGGAACGGGTTTACCGCGTACTGGTCGGCACCGGCCTGCTCGCGGGGTTGGGTGAGATGCTGCTCCCGGTCGTCGGCAAGAGTGCACGCAAGATCCTGATCGTGTTGGACGACAATCTGCCGGAGTTGTGTGTTCAAGCATGTCGGTCTTCGGTCGAGGCCGCGGGCTTTGACGTCACGCTCGCCACGTTTTCAGCTTCCGAATCCAACAAACGCCTCGCTGCCGTGGAGCGCTTGCTTGAGCGTACGGCGATGAGTCGGCTTGACCGAAATGATGTCATTGTTGCCCTGGGAGGTGGAATCACCGGCGATGTCGCGGGCCTCGTGGCTGCCATGTACAAGCGCGGCGTGCGCGTGATTCAGTGTCCCACCACGCTGCTTGCGATGGTCGATGCTTCGGTGGGGGGAAAGACCGGCGTCAACCTGCTTGTCGATGGCGCCTTGCTGAAAAACTACTCGGGCGCTTTCCATCAACCTGAACTCGTCGTCGCGTCGATGGACACGCTCGATTCGCTCCCGCAGCGCCAGTTTCGAGCGGGGCTTGCCGAGTGCATCAAGCACGCGATGATCTCTGCCGACTGGGGCGATGGCGATCTATGGGAGTGGACGGAGGCTCGGCTTGATTCCATCCTCGACCGCGAGCCCGAGACGCTCACCGAACTGGTCGCGCGTAACGTCGCGGTCAAGGCGCGTCTCGTCGAAGCCGACGAACGCGAAACCCTCGCTTCGGGGGGGCGAAGCCTGCTCAACCTCGGACACACGTTTGCCCACGCCATTGAGACCTTGCCCGGAGTGTTTCCTGACGGCGATGCCGGCCGCACTTCTTTGCTGCACGGTGAAGCCGTGGCGCTGGGGCTCATCGCGGCCAGTGAGGCTGCCGTCTTTGCCAAGTTCGCTGATCGTTCGATTCTGGATCGGGTGCGTTCGGTTGTTTCGCGCGCCGGGCTTCCCACGACTGTGCGGGGGCTTCCCCCTGCCAAAGAAATCCTCACCCGCATGGCTCAAGACAAGAAGGCCATCGCCGGGACGATGCGCCTGATTCTTCCCGTCGAGCTCGGGCGATCGCGGGTAGTGGAATCACCTCCCATCGATGCCGTTCTTGCGGGAATCGATGCGATTGACCGACGTTGAGCGATTCATTTTTGAGTGATTCGCAGTTCGCACCCGATAACCGTGACAACAGGGGTCGCCATTCGGCGGCCGTCCGCCACGGTGTGTGCGCCCGGGTCCGATTGTGAAAAAGGGGAACACCATTGCGGGTCATCGCGATCATCAATCAAAAAGGCGGGTGCGGCAAGACCACCACGGCCATCAGCTTGGCGTCCATCTTTGCCAAGCGCAACTTCCGCACGCTGCTCGTCGATCTGGATCCGCAGGGGCATTGCGCAGCCGGGCTTGCCGTCCCTGAATCGCGGATCGAAACCGACATCGGCGATGCCATGCTCACGCCGGAAGGGCGAAACATCGACTGCGCCCGTCTGCTGTGGAGGGTCGCGAGGAACCTCGACCTTGCCCCCAGCCGGATGAAGCTGGCTGCGCTCGAATCACCCAAGGGTGGTCTTGTGACTCAGGAAAACAGGGAGCGCAAGCTCGCGAGGGCCATCGAGCGCATCGCCGGCTCAAGCCCCGCAGGGTACGACGTGTGCCTGATCGACTGCCCTCCGTCTGTAGGGTTGCTCACCTATAACGCGCTTGCGGCCAGCAAGGAAATCGTCATTCCCGTGGAGACCAGTTACTTCAGCCTGCAGGGTGCAGCCCGGCAGGTTGCTACGGTTCGCTCGCTGGCGCGTCGGCTCGGCATGCGCGTGCGGATTCGCCTGCTCCCGACGCTGCACGATCCCTCGAGTCCGCTGGCTCGCGACCTGCTCGACGAGCTGAAGCGACAGTTTTCCAGCTATGTCGTCCCGCTGGTCATCCGTTTCGATACGGCACTCAAGGAAGCCAGCTCATTCGGACAGCCCATCGACGACTACGCCCCCGAGAGCATGGGTGCGTCCGACTACCGCGATCTGGGAGAGTGGCTGATCCAGCACGCCGGCATCGACCGATCGATCGAGCCGGACGAGTTCGAGGCAGCCGAGCTGAGCGGGCTGCACTCAGCCCTCGACGAGATGATCGCCGAGCGCCGTCCCGCGGAAATCGACCTTTCTGAAGACCAGCCTGCCACGCAGGAGCGTCCCGCGTCAGCCTCACGGGCCGACGAGATCTACCTGCGCGCCCAGGGGCTCACCAAGCCCGCTTGATGTGCCGACTTGCAATTGCGATGTGAAGTGGAGACAATACGGCGGCGTGGGAGGCAACGCACGATTGACCGCCCGACGAGGCCGCGATGGAACACAAAACATCGAGCACGGAACGCTCGCCATTTGCTCGACTTGAGTCCGTTTGCAAGGCAGACGTCGATTTGCTTGCCGACATGTTTCTCGATGCTCCGTCCGTCGATGAGCGGCGCGAGTCGGACGACGTTGCCATCGGTTCGCGGCTCGATATCGTCCTGGCAGAACATCTGTCCGACGCCTCCGAGGCTGTGGAGCAGTTTTGTGCCTTCTGCAGCTCAGACGCACAGCATCCCGTCGGCTGCGTGCAGCACGTCGATACCGGCGGCTGGTCCGCGTGGATCCATGGCCAGCAGATCCGCCTCGGCCAGCAGCGTGCCACGATTCGCACCGCCGTCTCCGATGTCGCCCGTCGATGTGAGCGAGTGCTCGTGCTGCTTCCACGCCAGGACGAGATCGGTCGGCTCATCGCCGGGCTTGAGGGTCTGACCGACCCTCCGGATTCGATCATCATCCTCTCGACGACGAGCGACTCCGATGTCGTTGCGTCGTACCGTCAGGCCAAGTCCATCGCGGCCTTTGCGCCTGCTCAGTTGTCCCGGCTCATCTTTGCTGTCGTAGGTGATGATGATGACGCTGCCCGCAGTGTTCTGACGCGGCTGCAAGACACAGCCGATCGGTTCCTCCATGCGCCCATCAGGGGCATGTGTTGCATTTCGCACCAGCCCGAACCCGCGGAGGTGTCAACGCACGGTCCAATTGACCCAACGATTGAGCCGCCTTTGCAATCGCGCCTCAACGGCGTGGAGTCTCACGAGGCTGACGAACCCGGAAGTGATCCCACCCTCGAACCGGTTGTTGACGAGGACCCCCTTGATCGGCTGGTCCTGTTGGTGCCTCATGTTGAACGGGTGCGGCTGACTTGTCCGGATTCGGGCCCCGTCGCCTTCGGGATTGATGGCAAAGGTCGGCTGCATGCCATCGCGGGAGCCTTCGAGCACGCGGACTGGTCCGATGTGCACAACACTCATCCCGAGAGAGCCCTGGTGTTGGCTGAGGCGTATCTCGCCCGCCACATTCCTGTGCTCGGCTTGATTGATCGTCGCCTCGAAGCGGTCTCGGCTTGCGATGTGCAGCTTCACCTGGTGTCCGATCGATAC
>RFGK01000082.1 GCA_003697045.1 Planctomycetota bacterium | reverse complement strand
GGCGCCATCGGAGTCCGCGCACTCATGGGCCGCGAAGGTGCGATCAATGCCCTCTTCGGCACAAACTGGGACTTCCTGGGAGAGGCCAGATTCTTCGGCGTCGTGCTCCTCGAAGCACTCCACCTCTATCCCATCATCTATCTCAACGCCACCGCTTCACTTGCAAATCTCGACCCGGCTCTCAACGAATCGGCTGAAAACCTCGGCTCTGGCCCCTGGCGACGCTTCTTTCGCATCACCCTGCCCCTCATCCGCCCAGGACTCTTTGCCGGCAGCACCATCGTCTTCATCTGGTCGTTCACCGAACTCGGCACGCCGCTCATGTTCGACTACTACCGCGTCACACCCGTCCAGATCTACTACGGGCTCAAGGAGATCGAAAGCTCAGCCGAGCCCTACGCCCTGACCGTCATCCTCCTCTTCTGCTCCATCGGCTTCTACATCCTGGGACGCACCATCTTCGGACGCAAGGGATACGCCATGTATTCCAAGGCGGCGCGCGCCTCCGACGATCGCCCGCTGTCAAAACTTGGCACCTTGGTCGCCGTCTGTTCCTTCACCTTGATCACCGTGCTCGCCCTGCTGCCCCACGTCGGCGTTGTGCTGACCAGCATCTCGGATGTCGGCGCGTGGTATGCCTCGGTCCTTCCCCGCTCATTGACCGCCCATCACTTTGCCGAGGCTCTCGGCGCACCCGATGCCTTCGGCTCAATCCAGAACTCCCTCATGCTCTCCCTCGCCGCCATGCTCGTCGACGTCGTGCTGGGCATCCTCATCGCCTACATCGTCGTCCGCACGCGCCTGCTCGGACGCAACCTGCTCGACACGCTGTGCATGCTTCCTCTCGCCGTTCCGGGGCTGGTCCTCGCATTCGGCTTCGTGGCCATGACACTCCGCTTCCCCTTTGGAAAAGGCGATCCGCTTGAAGGGGTCCTCGCAGTGCTCGGCTCCGATCCCAACCCCTTCCCCCTGCTCATCATCGCATACGCCGTTCGTCGCCTGCCCTACCTCGTCCGCTCGGCCGCAGCAGGGCTTGAGCAGACTTCCGGCGAACTCGAAGAGGCTGCAATCAACCTCGGCGCATCACGTCTCATGGCCGTTCGACGTGTCATCATCCCCCTCATCACCGCCAACCTCATCGCCGGAGGCCTGCTCGTCTTCAGCTTCTCCATGCTCGAAGTGTCCGACTCGATGATCCTCGCTCAGAAAACCAGCCACTTCCCAATCACCAAGATGATCTTCGAATACATGAACCGGCTCGGAGACGGGCCATACATCGCAAGCGCCATGGGTGTCTGGGGCATGGCCCTGCTGACCGTCACGCTCTTCGGCGCCTCATTCCTGCTCGGCAAGAAACTCGGCTCCATCTTCCGCGTCTGATCGCGCCTTGCCGCTCCAAGGGCAAACCCGGTCGGTTTCGAAGACACGGCAACAACGGATCACACAATCAGCCCGATCTCAGGCCGATGCTCCTCCGTGTTCTGTCCCGCTCGACAGCTTCTGCAGCGCCCGCTGCGCGATTTGCCCGATCATCACTACGACGACAACCGCAACAACCAGCCCGCTGATGATGAGCCACTTCGGCTTTTCAGCTTCACCCCACGAGGTCAGCTGTGAGCCCGCGTGCACCGCCACGAATGTGCGCACACCGAGCCCCACCGCCGTTCCGATCACATACGTCACAATCGGCACACCCGTCGCGGTCAACGCGAGATTCGTCAGCGCAAACGGGCTGTTGAGCCGCAAGAGCGTCACAACCCCGAGCGTGCCCCAGAATCCACGTCCGACAAGGGCATCTCGCACAACCGCCGCCTTGGGATGTGCGAGAATCTCGCGCTCAACGCGCTCCCGCGCCACCGTGCGCGCCAGCACAAATGCCAGCAGTGCCGCGAGAACGAATCCTGCCTCGGCTGCAACAAACCCTCGCCACAGACCGAAGACGTACCCGCCGAGCACCGCTTGGCTCCACGTTGGAAGCAATCCTGCGCCCGCCGCAACCGCGAACCCCACAATGTACAGCCAGTACCCCACCCCGGGCCTGTCCTGCAGAAATCCGGCAATCGTTGGTGCGTAGTACCCCATCACCAACAGCCCGATCAACGGCGTGACCGCCCACAGGGCGCCCAGCACCGCAGCCGGACCCAGCCGGCGCAACACCGCGCCAGCCGAATCTTCTGGCCCCGACTTGCCAGCGTTCACTTGCGCCGATTCGTCCTTCACGGGCACAGCGTAGCACACGACCGAAGAGCGCATCCAAAAACAGAGTTCGCCGGCCCGTATGGAACCGGCGAACCCGGAGGAGAGAGAGGATCATGAACCACGCTCAATATTCACACACACGTATCAACTGTTCCACCAACTATCTTATTCGTCTCCCGCCGCTCAAGGTTGCGGGCTTTTGTCCAATCGGCCCCCTGCCACTCCTTCGCTCGCCCCACGTCCCGGGTGCGTAACACGGCTGTCACACCGCCCGGGGCAGGCATACCATCGCCTGTTCCGGGCAGTTCGTCCATCACAAGAACCCGTTCCCCGTCGGGCGAGAGCCCGGCATGGAGATTCGCGCCATGATTCCGAAACCTCCTCCCCGCGAGGGCTCGCTCGGCTTTCTCTACATTCCGCCTTTCCGCGTCCAGGGGATTTCCGTCGCCGGCGAAGTCACGTGCATCCAGGTGCCTGAGCTGGACGTCTGCTTCGACATGGGCGCGTGCCCTCGTGCGGCTCTGTCCTGCCCTTACGTCGCGGTTTCGCACGGCCATATGGATCACATCGGCGCCCTCGCATACTGGTGCAGCCAGCGCCGCTTCCAGGGAATGGGCACCGGCAAGATCGTCTGTGATGCGCGCATCGCCCCCGCGGTCCGCGCCATGATGCAGGGCTTTGTCGACCTTGAGCGCCAGGAAACGCCATACGAGCTCATCCCGCTCGACGCTTCACCCGGCGCGGAACAGTCTGTGGAGA
The DNA here is from genome assembly GCA_003697045.1 of Planctomycetota bacterium. Classification (GTDB taxonomy): domain Bacteria; phylum Planctomycetota; class Phycisphaerae; order Phycisphaerales; family UBA1924; genus J022. The sequence continues at coordinate 1,875 of RFGK01000082.1, read as the reverse complement.
TCAAGAACAACATCTTCCTCCGCGCCTTTGAAACCGAACACACCGCCCCGTCCGTCGGATACGTCATTCTTGAAAAGCGCACCAAGCTGCGCGAAGAGTTCGTCGGCATGCCGCAGGAAAAACTCCGTGAACTCAAGGCACGGGGCACCGAAATCACCCGCAATCTGCAAATCCCTCTCGTCGCCTACCTCGGAGACACGCTCCCCGGGCCGCACCTCGTGCGCGACGATGTGCGCAAAGCGCAGATCATCATCACCGAATGCACCTTCTTTGAACCCGAACACCGCGGGCGCGCGCGCATCGGCATGCACTTGCACGCCGAGGACATCGCCGAGTGGCTCCGTGTCGTTGAGTGCGAAGCGATGGTCATCACCCACGTCTCCAGGCGCACCAACCTCGGATTTGCCACCCAGCGACTCAACGAGCTGGCCGGGGCCGAGCTGGCCGCTCGCGTCCATTTCCTGATGGACCATCGCACCAATCGCCGGCGTTACGAGGCACAGGCCGAACAGGCCCGCCAACGAGAAGCAGAACTCGCCCGGGAGGGCTCCAAAACCGAAACACCCGGTTGACAGATCCGGCTTGCTTGATTACCGTCTGAACTCTCGACTGGCGGTGATTCGGCGCGTTGGGAGGCTGCTCCGCCACGACAAAACAAGGGCTTTTTGCGGAGGGCGCTCCCGCTCCCCCCAGATGAGGTTCGCGCCGCATGTCTCATCCTGATCATCAGGTCTGGAAAGCCCTGCTCGCCTATCTGCGACAGAACCACACTCCCGTCTGGCGACAATGGTTCGACGAACTCGAGCCACTTGGTATCCACTCGGGAACGATGGCCGTTCGCGCCCGAACCGACGTCCATCGCGACTATCTCCGCCGGGACTGTCTCGATGCGTTCAATGATGCGCTGCGCTCGGTCACCAATCAGCTGCTCGCCGTGCGATTCCTGGGCCCCAACGATACCGGTCCGGCCCAGACGCGCAACGGCTCACCCGCCCGGCCAGGCATCGCTCACGCCGATTCCGAAGCGCGACTCGGCGCTCAGCCCGATGCGCTGACCATCAATCCCGACTACGGCTTTGAGAACTTCATCGTCGGACCCAATAACAGGCTCGCACACGCCGCTGCTCTGGCCGTCTCCGACAATCCCGGCCAGGCCTACAACCCGCTGTTCATCCACGGGGGCGTCGGACTCGGAAAAACCCACCTGCTTCAGGCGATCTGCATCAAGATCAAACAGGACCACCCAAACGCCGCCATCCACTACGTCTCATGCGATGGTTTCATCTCCGACTTCATCACCTCCGTTCAGTCCGGAAAGATGAGTGATTTCCACCATCGCTTCCGTGATGTCGATGTGCTCGTCATCGACGACATTCACTTCCTCGCCAAGCGCGATCGTTCGCAAGAAGAGTTCTTCCACACCTTCAACACGCTCTATCAGGCCCGCAAGCAGATCGTCCTGAGCTGTGACGCGCCCCCCGAGGAGATTCCCGACCTGGAAGATCGGCTTGTCAGTCGCTTCAACTGGGGGTTGGTTACGAAGATTGAAGCGCCGTGTTACGAAACGCGGGTTGCGATCCTCAAGTCCAAGGCAGCAATGCGCCGCCTGGCCTTGCCGGACGAAGTCGCCTGTCACATCGCTGCCCAGATCGACTCCAATATCCGCGAGCTCGAAGGCGCCATCGTCAAGATTCAGATCCTCGCCAGCGTTGAAAACCGCCCAATCGACCTTGAACTGGCCCAAGCGGCACTGGGTGAATCACCCCAGCGCGTCGGACGCCGGCCCACAATCGACGCCATCATCAATGTCGTGACCGACTACTACAGCGTCAAGCGAACCGACCTGCTCGGCAAGCGCAGGCACAAGTCCATCTC
>RFGK01000081.1 GCA_003697045.1 Planctomycetota bacterium | reverse complement strand
TCCAAATCAAAGTCGGCAAAATCGCCGAACAGGTCGCCCTGATTCCAGTTGTGAACCAGCGGATCGCCGGGAAGTCGATCGAGTGAGAGCCTTTGCGAAGCCCTCAACTCCCCAGACTGCGGCGAGCGCAGCAGGATGCGTGTTCGATCCGAGCTTTCACCCGCCCATCCGTGGGCAATCTCCGTTACCAGCACATCAAAAAACCCGTCGTTGTCGACATCACCCACCGCAGCGTCAAAGGTGTTTCCGTTGGACCGAAACGGCAACTCGTCGGCCCGATCGAAACGCGGGTCGGTCTTTGCGCGCTCTTTCAGCCATGCCGGGTATCTGCCGTGCCGGATCTCATCGCCGTCAAACCCGATGACAGCAGCGAGGTCGTGCCAATCCGACGCGCCGGACGCATCGGCTGCAATGGTCCAAAAGCGGTTCCAGCGCCGTCCGTAGTTGAGTTCGAGGATGGCAGGAAACACACGGCCCGTGTGCGCATCGTCAAAAAAATGCGCGATCATCGCGCCATACGTCGGCCGGCCGCCCGCATCTCGATCTTCGTCAAACTCAAAGTCATCTTCTGCCAACGGCTGGCGAACGAACATCACAGACCCGTCGGCTGCACGCTGCTGAATCAGCAGATCGTTGGTGTATCCCTCGTAGCCCTGTCCGTACTTTCGGTACCAGTTGCCCAGGTACAGATCCAGCAGCCCGTCTTCATTCACATCGCCCACAGCCACGCATGCCGTCGTCTTCGGCAATGCCGCGGGAATCGCAATCGCATCACCGAACGTCCCGTCGCCGCGGCCGGGACACCACGCGGTCGGCAACACCGGATCGGTCTTGTCCGTCACATGGCGTGTGATGATTGCATCGCGCAGGCCGTCGTTGTCCACATCGGCAAAGACCAGACAATCGCCGTCATGGACCGGGGGCAGATTCGGTGCTTCGACCTCGACGAAGCGCACACCCTCTCCGGCCGGACGATTGAGAAATACACGTGTGCGATCGATCACCGCATCCGGGCTGGTATTCCCGTCCAGATCGACGAGCACGACCCGCGCAGCCGAGATGCCCGAAAGCCCGAGCGATTCGGTCGCGTCGACAAACTGAATCTGCGCTGGAAGCGCAACGGCAATGGCAAGAGCAAGCATGGCTGGCAGTCTAACGCATTGCCGAACGGCCGCGCTTGTCGTCTCTCACGCCCATGCGGCACAATCGGCGCCGGGCATGGTTTCTGTTGCGGTTCGTCGGCAGCGCACGCCCGGCCCACCGGGCGGCGCATCTCACAAGATCCGCTTTGATCGCGGGAAGCTTCCCAGCACGATCAGTTCCCGGCAGTGCCTTTCGGCTTCGCTGAGCGCCTTCTTCATTGCCGGATCGTCACGGTGGCCTTGTGCGTCGATGAAGAACGTGTATTGCCAGTTGTCCCGCCCGCTCGGGCGCTTGTCGATGTGTGTCAGGTTGATTCCCGCCTCCTCGAACACACTGAGGACCGACACCAGCGCGCCGGGCTTGTCGGCTGTGTTGAACATGATCGCAGTCTTGTCATCGCCGGTGCGCTTGGCGCGCTGCTTGCTCAACACATAAAACCGCGTGATGTTGTTCGGATTGTCTTCGATTTCCTCGAACAACGCCTGGAGTCCGTAGAGCTGCCCTGCCAGAACCGATCCGATCGCCGCCGAGCCCGGAGGTGCCCCGATGCTCTCGGCCAGACGATCCTCCTCCACTGCCGTTTGCGCCGCTCGACTCGAACTCGGAGCCGGGATCAGCTCGGCGTTGGGAAACTGTGTCGCAAGCCACGTCCGACACTGCCCAAGCGCCTCGGGCTTGGAGTGAATCCGGCGAATCTGGCTCGGCTCACAGTTGGCAAGCAGCGCATGGTGAATCGCAATCTGCACTTCCGCGTAGACCTGCACATGGCCGGCGTGCTCCTGCAACGCCGTCAGCGTCTCCGAAATACCTCCGCCCGTCGAGTTCTCAATCGGCACCAGCCCGTAGTTGACGTGCCCGCGACGAACCTCCACCACAACCCCGGCAATCTCGTGCAGATCCTCAAACGATACCGAGCTGCCGAAGTGCTTGGTCGCCGCAAGATGCGAGTACGAACCCGGAGGCCCGAGATACCCAATCCGCAGCGGATGCTCCAACGCAAACGACCCGCTCATCAACTCCCGGAACACGCCTTCGATCGATCGATCCTGCAACGGCCCCGTATTGGCCCGAAGCACACGCTCCAGAACCTCCGCTTCACGGTGCGGCGCATAAATCGGCGTATTTCCCGCTCGCTTGAGTTTGCCGATCTCGACCACCATCCGGGCCCGCTCGTTGAGCAGCTTGACCAGCCGCATGTCGATCCGATCGATCTTCTTGCGCACGTCTGCGAGCAGCTCGGACTGATGCTGCGATTCGGACGCGCTCGACGCCTCACGCCGTCGGGGCTTTGGACGGGTCTTGCTCCTGCCGGGTCGTGTCGCCTTCTTGGCCATTCCAGGTCCTCCGCAATGATCTGTGGATCGGCAAACCGACACCCTATCCTTGTGCAGCCCTGCTCGAAAGCCATGGATCGGCACAATCGGGTCGTCCCAAGTCCCAAGAACCTGAAGGTATGGACACCAAGGCCATCAGCATCATCGACCACCTCCAGCGCCTCGACCCGGCCTCCAGCCCAATGTCGGCGCCCGCCATCATCGGCATCGCGCTGATCTGCGGCATCGTGCTCTGGCTCTGTGGCAAACAGGTTCTCAAGCCCATCGTCGCCATCCTCGGCGGCGCCTTTGGCTCGGCCTTTGGAATCCTCGCCCCAACCGTTCTCGGCATCTCAAACATCGGACAGGTCCCGGCATCGCTGGCCGGGCTCGGTGTCGGCGCCATCCTCGGCCTGCTCGTCGGATTGGCGCTCTACCGCACCGTCATCGCCTTTGGCACTGGACTGTCTTTCGGCGCCGCCGGGCTGCTGGCAAGCCTTGCCCTGCTTTCCGGTCCGGTCGTCCAGGCCGAACCCGACACAACAGACACAGCCGCCACCGCAACGGCGCCGGAGCAGACAATCGCTCAAGATCAATCCGAATCAAGCCCGCAGCTCATGGCACAGCGCGCCGTCGCATTTGTGAAACAGACAGGTTCGGCCGTGACGAAAAGATACCGCACGCTCGACCAGGACGATCGCCTGCGCGTGCTTGGCGCAACGCTCGGCAGCCTCATCTTCGGACTCATCGCAGGACTCGCCGCACCCGGGCGGCCAGCGCCGTCGTCACCAGCGCCTTCGGCTCGGGAGTCTGGCTTTACTGCTTTGCGTGGCTTTCCACCCAGCAAAGCGCCCCCTGGGCTTCTTCTCTCAACCTCGGCCCACGCGGATGGGCGATCTCGTGGGCCGTCGCCACACTCGTCGGCATCGCTGCACAACTGCTTCTTTGGCCGAAGCGCGTCGACGCCAAGCCCGGCGATTCGGCCGCGTGAGCTCAACGCACCCGTTCGTCTGACTCAATACGCCCATCGTGCAGACGCACCACACGCTCGCAGCGCTCTGCAACATGGTCGTCGTGCGTGACCATGAGAATCGTCATGCCTTCCGAGTGCAGCCGATCGATCAACTCGAGAATCGCAAGCCCGGTCTTGGAATCAAGGTTACCCGTCGGCTCATCGGCCATGAGCACCACCGGATTCGTCACCAGCGCCCGCGCAATGGCGACACGCTGCTGCTGACCACCCGAAAGCTCGCGCGGTCGGTGTCCGAGCCGATCGCCAAGGCCCACCGTCTTGAGCGATTCGATCGATCGTTCAATGCGCTCACGTCGTGGCACGTCCTGGTAAAACAACGGCACCGACACATTCTCCTCGATCGTCAACTGCGGAATCAGGTTGAACGCCTGAAACACAAAACCGATCTTCTCCCCCCGAAAACGCGACAACTCCTCATCTGAAAGTTGCGTGGAAGGCACGCCGTCAAGCAGGTACTCGCCTGTGGTCGGCCGATCCAGACACCCGAGCACATTCATCAGCGTGCTCTTGCCCGAACCCGATGCACCCATGATCGCGACATACTCCCCGGCGTTGACCACCAGATCGATCCCGCGCAGCGCCTCGACCATGACGCTTCCGTCCGGCTTGTAATACGTCTTCGTGACGCCTCGCAGCTCGGCAACGGGTTGTCCGGTGCGTGCGTTTGGGGCTTGGGCAGTTGCAGCGGGCATGGGCATGACGCAACTGTAGCCCGACAAGATTCCTGAGATTCCGCTTGGCAGGGTATCTCCCCCCGGTTAGCATCGATCCGCCCGAGAACGCCAAACAGGAGCGAGAACCATGACACATACGCAGAGCACGCGCCACATGCGTGCAGGAGCATTTGTGCTGACGCTGTCAGCCGCAGCCGCACTCGGGCAGATCGACGCAACCTACATCGGACCATGGGGCGGACAGTTCGAAGAGCCAACCCACTGGGATATCGGCGTGGTGCCGGTCAATACGCTGACAGATACGTATAACGTCATCGTTCCCGACAGCAACTACTGCCACTGGAGCCTGATGACCGGCAGTTTCCAGGTCGACGACCTTTCCCTCGGAAACCAGTCGTACATGGACATCTTCGCCGGCGTCGACCTCACCGTTCTGGGTGATGCGAACTACGCCGGTTCATTCATGCGCCTCTACGGCGGCAACCTCACGCTGACCAATCCCAATGGACTGGACAATATCAACGCACGAATGATCCATGCAGAACAGGGCGCGCAACTCACCCTCGCTTTCACTTCCTATTCCAGCGACGGGCTCGGGCTGGTCCAGCTGAGTGCGCATTACGCCGGAACCAACTGGAACGGATCAAGCCTTCAGACACTCACGCTTCAGGCAAACGCCGGCGCCCATCTCCAGGCATGGTACGGTGGTGCGGTGCTGGATCTGTCCAACGTCACCAGCATCACCTGGGCAGGCCCCGGCCAGCTCTACGCTTACGCATACGGCGGCACCATCGACCTCTCCTCTCTGCTCACAACCGACGGGCCAGTCCGACTCCATGCCGATCTCAACGGCATTGTCGACGTCGGAAACGCAAGCCTCCCGCAACTGACACGCATCGACTGCCACCACGGCTCAACAATCAACGCACCCAACGTCACTACGCTCGAAGGTGTGCACTATATCGTCCGCGGCCTCAACACCGTCAATCTCGGCGCCATCGCATCCATTGACGGCGCACAGTTCGATATCGGTGAAGGAGCCACCTACACCACCACACACACGAGCTATTCAGCCGTTGGATATGGCACAAGGACTCCCTTTGCCGCCCAACACGCGGGCTCATCCATCGATGCCTCAAGCATCCAATCGCTCGAACTCGACGCAACCGGCCACATGAACCTCAACGCCTGGTACGGCGGCGCTCAGCTCGACCTGTCCGGACTCGACACCATTACCGGAGGCACCGGACAGCTCTACGCCTACGCCTACGATGGTTCCATCGACTTGAGCGATCTCGATTCAGTCGCCGTGCGGGCCAGAATCCGATCCGAACTCAACTCCACCGTGGACTTGGGGAGCACCGTCGTCTTCGATCAGCTCGAAAGCCTTGAAGTCCTCAGTGGGAGCACGATCAACGCGCCCACGCTCAACGATCTTGAGGGTGTCAACATCACGATCGCTTCTCCCTCGGCCATGCTCAATCTCGGACCCAACCCCCAGATCCAAGGCGCCCAGTTCAATGTCTCGAACGGAGCCAACTACACGATTCCAGCAACTTCGTACTCGGCTGTGGGATACGGCACAAGAACCCCCTTCCACGCTCAGCACCAGAACACAGTCCTGGACGCAAGCGCAGTGCAGTCGCTCCAGCTCGACGCAACCGGAAACATAAACCTCTACTCGTGGTATTCCGGCCCGCATCTGGACCTGTCCGGTCTGCAAACCGTTACGGGCGGCAGCGGAAAGCTTTACGTGTATGCCTATGACGGCACGATCGATCTGACCGGACTGCAGAACGTCGAAGTTCGCACTCACCTTGACGTCGACGCCAACGGCTCGATCAGCGTCTCCCCCACCGCCAGCTTTGCCGCGATCGAGCAAATCGACGTCCACCACGGCGGCACCATGAACCTGCCCGGTCTGACCTCCCTCGACAACATATTCCTCAATCTGATAGGCACATACACATTCAACACCGGGCCCATCACTTCGGCCGATGCCGCCCGACTGTGGATATCCGAGGGCGCCGTCTATGCGCTCCCTTCAGCCGTCGTCTCCTACCAGACTCCGACCTACAACACCACCATCTTTCAAGCGCTGCATGCCGGCTCGGTGCTCGACCTGTCGAGCCTCGACACCATCGACGTCACGCCTTTTCATGGCTACGACGTAAACGCCTGGTACAGCGGTGCACACATCAACCTGAGCAATCTCAACACAATTCAGGGTTCCTATTCGCCCACCTACCGCCTCTACTTCTACGCCTATGACGGCTCGATCGATCTCTCCGGACTTGAGCACTCGGAAGTCAATCTCTCCTTCAACGCCGACGCCGGAGGCACGATCACCGTCGGAACCGATTGTGTCGTCATGGGCGGGCATCCACTGATCGCAGTCAACAACAGCACGCTCGTCTGCGGCGGCAACCTCATCGCCACTGCACCAGGCGGCGCCAACTACCACTTCGACACCGGCAACGTCATCATGAACGGGCCCGGTATCAATATATTCGAAGTCGCTGCGGAAGACGTCGGCCTCCCCGTCGACGGCTCCGAACTCGATGACTTCCGCGTCGGACACCTCGTCATCGGCGATGCCGCAGGATTCCAGACCGTCGTCGAACTCCGCGACTGTTTCGACAACGGGCACCGCGCCGGAGGCACACCCGAAGCGCTCTACATCACCGGCATCGACGGACAACCCGGACTCGAAATCGCATCAAACGCTATCCTCGCACTTCACGGCGTCCAGGTCTACAACTGGGACGGAACCCAGTGGGTCCATCTCAACGCGCTGTTCGGGCCCGGCGATCAGTGCATCTCATACGCCGGAGGAACACTCTGCCTCGGCGACTGCGAAGCCGACTTCAACCGCGACGGCTCCCTGGACTTCTTCGACGTGCTCAGTTTCCTGAGCGCCTTCTCAGGCGCCGAACTCCGGGCCGACTTCACATGCGACGGCACTCTGGACTTCTTCGACGTGCTCGAGTTCCTCGGCGATTTCAGCGCCGGTTGCCCATGACACACGCAAACAGATCTTCCCTCGGCCAGTTCCTCAAGCCTTGCTTACAAGTGCGCGAAGTCGGCTTGACGAAAGCACGCGCACGGGCATGCCTTCGTCGGCATCAAGCCATGCAAGGATCTCGCCGAGCAGGACCCGCCCCGCGTCGTCGTGATGATCGGCACAGCTGATGGCAAGCACTCCACGACCAACCCGTGCTGCGCTGAGCAAGTCATACACCAATACACGCTCAGTCATGTCGTGCGCATACAGCATGCGCACATATGGCTCAAGCATCTCCGAGACGCCCAACTTCCCCACCGGCACCACCCGCGTCCAGGTGCGCATCAGATCGTAATCGAGCAGACCCTCGATCCACGCTCGCCCGAATCGCGCAAGCGGGCCCGCTGGCCGAATCCAGGGGACTTGTCCGAAGCCGGTGATGAACCTCGTCGGCAGCCCATCGTTCACTTTGGATGGCAGATGCAGTACACGCCCGCCTTGCTCCAGCCAGTCGAGCACCGCGGGGGTGAGCCGATGCGCCACAACCGTGCGCACATCGCCCGCAGGCATCCCCATGCCGTCCCACTCCGGCGCGTCCGGCAAAAGCCGGGCCGGATCGGGCAGGCGAGGCCTCCATGTCTCAACCGCCAGCCCCCACCCGCTCGAGTACCGGCGCTCTTCAAACGACAACGCACATTCCTCGTCCGAAAATCGCAGCCCGGCCAGGCGCGCCGTCCCCGATGGCGCCGGCTGGGGCGCCGGAAGCACCCAGATCGACCACTCGTTGCGCACCTCACCCAGCGTGGCTGTCAGCGTCACCGGAGTCGGGCGAGCCTGCTCTGCAAGCTCGATCGTCTGTTCTTCAAAGCAGACGGCCCCCTGCTTGATGCCGGCATCAAACGCGACCTGCACCGAAGTACCGTCACCTGCACGCACATGCACCGGCCCGGCGAGGTCCCTTTCCCCGTAGTTTGACACACCGATTTCGACCTTGAGTCGTTGGCCGCCGAGCACGCCGCGCCGATGCTCCGGCGTGCGAAGCAGCAGCGCCACCTCTCCCATCCATGGGCGCACCTGTGCGGGATCAAACTTCCACTCGTTGAAATCATCCATGAACCCACACGGGCAGGCCGGCACATCGCGCAAACCGTTGGCGACAAGCCCCGCATTGCGCGCGTACATCCGCACCAGCTCGGTCTGAAACTTGCGCCCCGCCAGGTTGAAACGCTTTCCCACCTCTATCAGCTGCGCACAAGCCCCACTTCCATCCAGCGCATCGACCGACGCATTGATCGCCCGCACCGATTCGAGCGCCGGCGGAATCCACCACGGCGCCGTCCCAAGCCCGTCGTATCTTGCCGCCTCCGGCCACGACACGTACATCACGCTCTCACCCATCACCATCGGCCTGGGCTCGCGCCGACTCAACGCCCGATCCAGATCGCGCAAGTACGCCACCCACCGCCCCGATCCCTCATAGGTGTGTTCGTCGTACAGATCCGTCTTCGAAAGATCCGTCCATTCGAGAAACGCGGTCTGAATCTGCACAAGCCGATCACCGAGCATGCGCTTTGCCTGATCCCACCACCACGTCCCGAGCCTCGCGTTGAACTGCTCGTGTTCGCATGAGCCGCTCACGATTACCACGCATGGATGGTTGCGGTCGCGTCGGAAGAAGCCCGCAAACTGCGCCTTGTAGTCTTCCACGCGCTCGTCGGCCATGTCCGACTTCCACACGGGGTGCTCCTGCCAGATGAGCATGCCCATCTCATCGGCGATGTCGTAGAACCACCGCGGCGGATACCACATGCACACGCACACACAGTTGAAGCCCATCTCGCGCAGCGTGCGGAAACGGGTGCGCACTTCGTCGGGCGCAGGCGCGGGAGCAATGTGTCCCGGCTCATGCCCCCAGTCCAGAATTCCCGACACGAAGATCGCACGACCGTTGAGCAGGATGTGCTGACCATCTTCCGAAACCGACACGCGACGAAATCCGAATCGCTCCCGGCCCTGCCAGCAAACCCGGCCCGACTCGATCAACCGCACGTGCGCGCCATAAAGCACCGGATGCTCGGGCGACCAATGACCCACCTGCTCGATCGACGCCGAAGCGCCCCCGGTCGAAGCACCAGGCTCGATCACGCCCCTGCCTTGAGCCACGACCGCACCTTCGGCATCGACGAGATCGACTTCGATCGCTCCTCCCATGTGGCCGGGCTCCAACTCCACTTCGATGCGCACATACCCGGTCGTTGCATCTGCCGCAACCCACACTCCGTCCGGAATCGGGCACAGTCTTCCCGTGCGTTCGAGGCGTAATTCCTGCCACACACCCGCGTGCTGCATGCTCAGCACGTCATGAAACCCCTTGGTGATGTGTCCGCCCTGCTGGGGGTGTCCGTTGACCTCGCGCACCGGGCCCGGCCGCACCCGATCCACCCGGAGCACGATGTCGATCGATCGGGCATCGCCGACAGCCTCGGTGATCTCAAACGCGAATGGCACCCAGTCGCCCGAGTGCCGGCCGACTTCGACGCCGTTGACCCATGCCCGCACGTCCGTCGCAACAGACTCAAAGCGAAGCCACAGGCGTTCGCCGGGCCCGGTCGCACGATCAAGCTGCTCCTTGCAGCGATACCAGACGACATCAGGACCATCGTCCGCAATCACGTGCTGCCAGGCGGCCGGTACATGCTGCTGGAGCGTTCCTTCGCTCAGAAAGCTCTTGAACCACTGTTCGATGAGTCCCCGGCCCTTTGCGTCTGGTGCCAGAGTCCACGGGCCGGATAGTGCGCGCGCAGTCTGCATGCGAACAGCGTATCCACCCTCGCTTGCACGAATGACCTGGCTTGCCCTGCTCAGGGGCGCTCTGCTGCCGGCACGATCAGACGCTGCCGCGACGGGGCGCGCTCTTCCCATCAAGTTGAGCCTGCGCATGCAGCGCCTGCTGCCGCATCAACTCAAACATGCGCTTCGAGAGCAGGTACTGGCGTTTGGTGTAGACCTTGGTCCGCCAAACGAACCACGGGAGGAGGACTCCAAGCAATCCAAGCCAGATGAAGAAAAGAATTGACAAGAGCAAGCCGATCAGCGTGCCCCCGGCAGCCAGTGCGTCAAGCGCCTCGGGATCTGCGAGTCCGGCCAGCGGATCGTTGGCGTGCATCAACGCGATGGCGCCCATTTCAGGCAGGTTCACCATGATGGCCCTCCGTTCCGAGGCTTGTCGGAACGATCGGCTCAACGCACCGCCCGCATCGGCCCAATCGACGATCGCACGCGAGATTTACGGGTTTCGTGCCCGTTCTTTCGACCATGAATCCTTCAGCGTGACCGTTCGATTGAAGACAAGCCGCCCCGGTGTGGAGTCGGGATCAACACAGAAGTATCCGAGGCGTTCAAACTGAAACCGCCGGATGCCGTCGCTCCACGCCGGTTCGTCTCCCAGTCGCTCACCAAGTGCCTTTTCGAGCTTGCACCCTGTCATGACTCGCAGCGACTCGGGGTTCAGGTCGTCCAGATGATTATCGGATTCTCGGCCGGGCCTTTCAGCCAGGTAAAGACGATCGAACAGCCGGATCTCCGCTTCGATGCACTCAGCTGCCGCGACCCAGTGGAGAGTGGCTTTGACTTTGCGCACATTGCCGTCGGCATCGGGCGGCGGGCTCTCCCCGCCGCGCGTCTGCGGGTCATACGTGCACAGCAGCTCCACAACCTCGCCCGCCTCGTTCTTGACGACCTGGTCACACCTGATCCAGTAGCCGCAGCGCAAACGCACCTCGCGCCCCGGCCCGAGCCGGAAAAACTTCTTCGGCGGGTCTTCCATGAAATCGTCCCGCTCGATATACAACGTGCGCCCAAACGCGACCTTGCGCGTGCCCGCACCCGGATCCTCCGGGTTGTTGATCACGTCGACGTATTCGATGCGATCCGCCTCGCCGCCGTCTGCCCAGTTGGTAATCGTGACCTTGAGCGGGTTCAACACGGCCATCCGCCGCGGCGCCACCTTGTTGAGATGATCCCGCACCGCCCGCTCCAGCCAGCCGATGTCGTGCACGCCGTTGAACTTGGTCACGCCGGTCTCAGCCGCAAACGCCCGGATCGACTCGGGCGTGTATCCCCGCCGGCGAAGTCCGCTCAGCGTGGGCATGCGCGGGTCATCCCAGCCCCGGACGTAGCCTTCCTCGACCAGCTGGCGAAGCTTGCGCTTGCTGGTGACGATGTAGCTCGGGTTCAGCCTGGCAAACTCGATCTGCTGCGGGTGGTGGATCTTCTCGCCCCACGCACTGCCCGGCCCGCGCCCCTCGTTGATCGCGTCAATGAACCAGTCATAGAGCGGACGGTGATTCTCGAACTCGAGCGTGCAGATGGAGTGCGTGATCCCCTCGATCGAGTCTTCCAGCCCGTGGGCCCAGTCGTACATCGGGTACACATGCCACGCATCGCCCGTTCGGTGATGCCGCGCGTTGACAATCCGGTACATCACCGGATCGCGCAGGTTCATATTGGGGCTTGCCATGTCGATCCTGGCCCGCAACACCATGCTGCCGTCGGGGTGCCTTCCCTGCACCATCTCCTCGAACAAGCGCAGGCTTTCTTCGACCGGTCGATCGCGGAACGGGCTGGGCGTGCCGGGCGTGGTCAGATCGCCCCGTGCAGCACGAATCTGCTCGCTGGTCTGCTCATCGACATACGCCTTGCCCTTGCGGATCAGCTCCACCGCCCAGTCGTGCATCTGCTGGAAGTAGTCTGACGCAAAGCGGACGCCGGCCTTGAGGTCATCATCGCGCGCCCCCGGCCAGGCAAACCCAAGCCAGCGCACATCCTCGATGATCGAGCGCACAAACTCCTCTTCTTCCTTGACCGGATTGGTGTCATCAAATCGCAGCACACACACCCCGCCGTAGCGCTCCGCAAGCCCGAAGTTCAGGCAGATCGACTTGGCGTGCCCGATGTGCAGGTATCCGTTCGGCTCGGGCGGAAAGCGTGTGCGCACGACCGAGGAGTCGCCCACCGGCCCCCACTTCCCGCTCGCCACGTCGGCGTCGATGATGTCCGTGATGAAATGTCGCAACTCGGCGCCGGGGCTTACCCGCGCAGGACCCGCGTCAGACATGTTCGCTCCCTTGTCGATCGCAGCCATTGCCGTTCAACCCTTCAATTGCCCGCTCCCAGGGCGATGCATCGCTCAATCCGCCGCATCGTTCCGTCGCGCCCAACCAGCGCCAGCGTCTCCCCCAGCCCGGGGCTCACACCTGTTCCGGTCACCGCGACGCGGACGGGCTGGGCCACCTTCCCCATGCCCAACTGCTGTTCTTCAGCAAAACCGTGCAACGCCGCGTCGATCGCTTCAGGCTTCCACGGATCGATCTTCTCCAGAATCGGCACCAGCGCTTGCAGCACCGCCAGCCCCGCACCCTCACCTCTGAGCAAGAACTTCTTTCTCGCCCTTTCGTCGAACGTGATCGCCTCGTCGGAGAGCAGCGCAAAACCGATCGTCTCGCGGGCATCGCTGAGGGTCTTCGTCCGAGGCCTGGCCGCCCGGGCTGCGATCGCCCAGCGGGCAGCGTCCGCCCTGGCCCACCCGGACAGCTCGGTATCAAATCGCTCGGCCCAGCCAAGCCACAACTCCGCGAACTGCTCATCGCTCAGCCCGTGCTGGATGGTGTCCGCGTTGAACGCCAACAGCTTGTCCCGGTCAAACTTCGCGTTGGTCTTGCCGATCCGGTCCGTGTCGAATCTGGATGCCAGATACTTCCGGTCGAAGCGTTCGACATCGGTCCCGTCCGCGTTCTTCTCTCCCGGATTCCATCCCAGCAGCGCCAGGAAGTTGCATAACACGTCCGGCAGATACCCGGCTGCGCGAAAGTCCTCCACGTCAATCTCGGGCAGTTTGAGCCCCAGCGCACGAGCCACCGCCCCGACCTGCTCGCGCCCCAGCTGCCGCTGCTTGTCCTTGAGCCACTCCTGCAAGTCATTGTCCGACACAGACTCGAGCGCCCCCCGCTCACGCGCGCCCGCCTGCAAGCGCTCCACCAGCGCCCTGGTGCTGCTGATACCCGCTTCGCGCACTGCCTTCTTGGCTGCCTTGTCCTTGTCGCGTTTGCTCATCTTGGTGCCGTCGATATTGAAAATCAGCGGCATGTGTGCGTACACCGGCGTGGCAAACCCCAGCGCCCGCTGGAGGGCAATGTGCCGGGGCGTGTTGTTGAGGTGTTCCTGCCCGCGCAGCACATGCGTGACGCCCATCAGTTCATCGTCGACGACGACGGCAAAGTGATACGTCGGGAACCCGTCCGCCTTGCGGATGACAAAGTCGTCGAGTTCTTCAGCCGGAAAGGTCACATCGCCCAGCACCGAGTCGTGCACCGTGATCGCCTGGCCGGGCATCTTCAGTCGCAGCACGTGCGGGGCCGACTTCATCTGCTCCACAGCCGCCGCATGGTCATAGTCGCCGCGCTGGCGATACACGAACGTGCGCTTTGCTGCTTCCGCAGCCTTGCGCATCGCTGCCAGTTCCTCCGGTGACTCGAACGCCGGGTAGGCAAGCCCCGCTTCGACCAACTGCTCAAAGTACCGCTCATAGATCTCCCGACGCCGGCTCTGATAGAACGGCCCGACGCCTCGCGCATCACCCCCGAAAGAGGCTGTGTGTCCGTCTTCATCGCGAGCCGTAAACTCCGGCCCATCATCCCAGTCGATCCCAAGCCAGGCCAGATCTTCCAGGATTCCCCTCGCTGCGTCTTCGCTCGAGCGCGCCTGATCGGTATCTTCGATCCGCAGCACGAACCGTCCGCCGTGCCGCCTTGCATAGGCCCAGCAGAACAACGCCGTGCGTGCACCGCCGATGTGCAGGTGTCCGGTAGGCGACGGTGCAAATCGTGTAATGACAGGTCGGTCGTTCATTGGAGCACAAGCCTAGCCGGGTCCGCTGGCCCGAAACCGCTGATTGTCTGATGATCCTGTGCTCTGCCCACTCCGCGTGCAGCCTTGGCTCGCACAGCCCCTTCATCCTCTCTGCCGACCCAGGCCCATGCAGGCTCGCCACCTGGCTCGTGGATCGCTCGCCCCTTCGCACGCCCTCCGTTGGCCCCCACTTGGATGCCCGCTTACAATCGTCCCCCCGTCATGGGTCCAATCCCGTGGCGGATCGGACAAGAACCCGGGGCGTGAGATCGCAGGGACGGCCGCTCACGCCCTCACTTTCCTGAACCGGGAGACTCCCGCATGGCTGTACGCAACCCCGCCGACATCCGAAACCTCGCGCTCGTTGGACACACAGGCTGTGGCAAGACCACACTCGCCGAACGCCTCCTTTTCGCAACCGGAAAGATTCAGCGCATGGGCTCGGTCGAGGACGGAACGACCGTGAGCGACTTTTCCGACGAGGAAAAACGCCACAAGCACTCCCTTCGACCCTCCATGCTCTTCTTCGAGCACGAAAACCACCTCGTCAACCTGGTTGATGCACCGGGCATGCCCGACTTCCTCGGCCATGCCATCAGCGTTTTCCCCGCCGTCGAAACCATCGCCATCGTCATTGACGCCCACAAGGGGATCGAGACCGTCACGCGACGCATGATGAACCTGGCCAGGGAGCGCAACCTCCCACGCATGATCATCATCAACAAGATTGATGAATCCAACGCCGAGCTTGAAGAGCTCATCGGCCAAATCCGCGAAGAGTTCGGCGCCGAATGCCTGCCCATCAACCTGCCCACTCCCGATCGCTCCGGTGTTGTCAGCGTCTTCGATGCCGGTGCATCCGGCGACACGCTCTTTTCCAGTGTCGATCAGGCCCACCTGCAGATCGTCGAACAGGTCGTTGAAATGAACGACGATCTCATGAATCAGTACCTTGAGGACGGCGACGACAAGAACCTCGACAAGAAGCTCGTGCACGACGCTTTCGAAGCCGCCCTGCGCGAGGGTCACCTGGTCCCGATCTGCTTCTGCTCGGCCAAGACCGGTGCCGGCAGCGATGCCCTCCTTCATGTCATCGCAAGCCTCTTGCCAAGCCCGCTCGAGGGCAACCCTCGTCCGTTCCTCGTCCGCGAAAGCGAAGAAGCCGACGAAGTCGAACTGCATGCCAAGCCCGACCCCGATCAGCCTCTGATCGCAAACATCTTCCAGATCGCCAGTGACCCGTTCGTCGGCAAGCTCGGCGTCTTCCGCGTTCACCAGGGCACGCTCAGCTCAAAGAGCGAAGTGCACATCGGGGATCAGAAAAAACCCATCCGCATCGGGCATCTCATCAAGCGTCAGGGCAAGGAGTCGATCGAGGTCGACGCGCTCGGCCCCGGTGACATCGGCGCCCTCTCGAAGATCGATGAAGTCTACTACGACGCCGTGCTTCACACCGGGCATGAGCTTGACTCGCTCCACCTCCGTCCTCTGCCGATGCCAAAGCCGATGTTCGGCCTGGCACTCGAGCTCAAGAATCACGCCGACGAATCAAAATTCTCAGGCGCCATACAGAAGCTTCTTGCCGAAGATCCGTGCCTTGTTCTCGAACGCATCACGGCCACCAAGCAGACGGTCTTGCGAGGCCTGGGAGAGCTTCATCTCCGCGTCGTGCTCGAACGCATGAAAGATCAGTTCGGCATCGACATTGAGACCAGCCCCCCGAAGATCGCCTACAAGGAGACCATCACCGCAAAGGCCGAAGGTCACCATCGCCACAAGAAGCAGACCGGCGGCGCCGGCCAGTTCGGCGAGGTTTATCTCCGCGTCGAGCCGCTTCCCCCGGACCATGAGACCGGCTTTGAGTTCATCAATGCCACCGTCGGAGGCTCCATCCCCAAGCAGTTCATGCCCGCCATCGAAAAAGGCATCCGGCAGGTCCTCGCCGACGGCGCCGTGGCCGGCTATCCCTTCACCGGCGTGCGCGTCGAGGTCTACGACGGCAAGTATCACGCCGTCGATTCCAAGGAAATCGCATTTATCACCGCCGGAAAAAAGGCCTTCATCGACGCGGTCAACAAGGCACGCCCCGTCCTCCTCGAGCCCATCGTCACGCTCGAAGTGACCTGCCCATCCGACTACATGGGTGATATCGCCGGCGACCTGTCCACCAAGCGCGGCCGGGTCCAGGACACACGCATGCTCCCCGGCGGTATGTGCACCATCATCGCGCAGGCTCCCCTCTCCGAGCTGCAGAACTACTCCACAGAACTCAAGAGCATCACCGGAGGCGCAGGCAGCTACACCATGGAATACTCCCACGACGAAAATACGCCTCCCCACATCCAGCAGGAGGTCATCGCCGCCTTTGAAGGCCACAAGGACGAAGACTGACCCCCACCTCCCATGCAAACACCAACGCCCGCGGATGCACCGTCCGCGGGCCTTTTTCTGCGCGTTCCCAGGCACTCACGCTGCGCCAAATCTGCGCCCCGCGCGTCTGCTCCTTCACTCTTGACTTCCCCCATGATCTTCGCCGATACTCTCGGCCATGAGCGCGCCGATCCCCGATCCCGTCGTCGGCTCCATTGGCCCGGAGAGCCACCTGCCACACGCTCGGCCCGGACCCAAGCTCGCAGCGCTCGTGGCATCGCGTCTCTACGCAAACGCTCAGCACTCCGCAAGCACGCCCGCAGCACGCGACATCGCCGATCTGGCTTCGGCGGTCGAATCCCAGGCCCGCCCCACACATCGACCCGACAACAACGCGCTTCCCTTCTACACCAATCCGGCGATGCGAAACGAAGTTGCCACTTCCATCGCCCTCGGCCGCGCCCTCGACGTCAAGGCCTGACCCGCCCCCTCTTTCGAAACCCGCCGTCAAACGGACAAGCGCCCCGTCCGCTGCTCACCCAAACCAGCGCAGCTTCCACTTGCCGCCTTCGATCACGATGTCGACAAACCGCCAGTTCAGGTCTTCGCCTGCTCGCCCCTTGACCTCCAGCCGAAAGGTGTTGCGACCCAGCTTCTCCAGCATCAACCCCGGCGTGAACTCCCCCATCGGCATCCGCGCCAACAGCGCCATCAAGTCGTTCTCACGACGCTTGATCTCCCTGAACGCTTCCGACGGGTCATAGCCACGCTCGATAAACTCCTGTTTGGTGCGCTCCGAGAGAATCTGCTCGGTGAACAGCTCTTCCTCGTTCTCCGCGACCAGCCGGCGAATGTGCGTGAGCATCTGAAGCGCGTTGCGGGAGACCAGCTCAACCGTCCCGTCTTCGTGCTCGATCACGATCTTGCCGTCTCCAGCCGCAGGACCCGCACGATACTTTGACACAAATGGCGTTTGCGACTGCGCGCCGGGTATGCCCGACAGCGGCGGGCGATAGTGCACCACACGCTCGTACCGCTCGCACCCGAGCAGCCCCCACCCACACACCATGGCCAGCACCAGTCTCACACCAGTTCTTCCGTCTCCACCCTCAACGTGCGAGGCTCCGCTTCGCCCCGACATCGAAGATCATGCACCCGGAAGCGCTCGACCGGGCCCTCATATTCCACCCGCGTGTGCGCGCCCCGCGATTCCTCACGCCACGCTGCCGAACGAGCCACAAGCGAGCCCACAACAAGCATGTTCTGCGTTTCCCACCCGAACGGTTCGTCAAAAATCTTGTCCAGCGTATACCGGGCCCAGAACTTCAACATCTCCACCGCATCGGCAAGCTTTCCTCCAGCCCGCTCGATCCCCACGTTCCGCCACATCGCCGAACGCAGACTCGAACGCACATCCGCAAGATCGATCTCCCCATGATCCGACGGGCGGATGTCGCTCACCACGGCCACCGGGCCGCTTCGATTCCCGTTGGCTGCTGCCGTCTCCGCTGCCGCCGCGCCCGTGATCTTCCCAAACACCAGCCCTTCCAGCAGCGAGTTGCTCGCCAGTCGGTTTGCCCCGTGCAGCCCGGTCGACGCAACCTCACCGGCAACCAGCAATCCCGGCACATCCGTCTTGCCCTCCAGATCGCAGCGCACCCCCCCGATCATGTAATGGGCCGCAGGATGCACCGGTATCAGATCCTTGCTCGGGTCCAGTTCAAAACGCTTCAGTTCCGCCGTGATGCCCGGGAATCGAGACGCAAACCCCTGGATATGGCGACAGTCCAGCCAGACATGCCGACCACCCTGCCTTGCCAACTGTCGCACGATCGACCTGGCCACCACGTCCCGGGGTGCCAACTCGGCCATCTCGTGCTCGTGCAGCATGAATCGGTTTTCGCTCTCATCAAGCAGGTACGCCCCCTCGCCCCGCACCGCCTCTGAAATCAGGCTTCGACCCGCGCCCGGAAGGTACAGGGTCGTCGGGTGAAACTGCACAAAAGCCATGTCGGCAACCGTCGCGCCTGCCCGGTAGGCCATCGCCAGTCCGTCCGCCGTCGCCGGCTTGGGGTTGGTCGTCTCGCGATACAACTGCCCCGCGCCGCCACTGGCCAGGATCGTCGTCCGCGCCCAGATCATCTGAAGCCCGAACCGCGCGTGATACGTGATCGCACCCAGCACCGGCGCTCCAACCTCATCGCTCGGCGTGATCAAGTCCAGCGCAAAGCACTCATCAAAGTACCGCACATTGTCCGTCGACATCAACTTCTCGAACAGACAACGCTCCAGCTCGCGCCCCGTCGCATCCCCGAACGCGTGATACACCCGAAACGCCCGATGCCCCCCCTCGCGCCCCACGCACAGCTCACCCGATCCATCCCGATCGAACTGCATCCCCCACTCGAGGAGCTCACGAATCCGTGCCGGCCCCTGCTCGACCACCAGCCTGACCGCCGGCTCGTCGCACAAGCCCGCACCTGCCGCAAGCGTGTCCTTGAAGTGCGCATCAATCGAGTCATCATCTCTCAGGACGCCCGCGATCCCCCCCTGCGCGTAGGCCGTGTTCGTTTGCCGAATCGAGTCTTTCGCAAGCACGATCACATCCGCACCGGCTGCACCGGCCTCGATCGCAGCCCGCGCACCGGCAACCCCCGCACCCACCACCAACACGTCCGTAAAGATCTGAGGCAGCAGACTCGACCGAAACGGAATCAGGTACCGACGCTCTTCAAAGGTTCCCTGCATCCCCAAAACGTAGCGCACCACACACTGTCCGACCTTCCGCTCTCTCCCCCTCCTCAACCATCCTCTTCGAATCGCACATCCCCGTCGCCTCTGCCCGATCACGCCGCTCCTCGGCCCCCATCGACCCTATCCTCACCTCGATGGACCACACCGAGCGCACCCTCGCACTGCGTGTCGTGACGCAACCCGCTGATACCAACCACTATGGCACCGTTTTCGGGGGTGTCATTCTCTCGTACATCGACCAGGCAGGATATGTTGAAGCCCGCCGCCACGGCGCATTCACCTGGGTGACCGCGTGCATTCAGCGGGTCGACTTTGAAGCACCCGTCGGCGTCGGCGACGTGGTCAGCTTTTACACCCGCACCTCCAGGCTCGGCCGCACGAGCCTGACCGTCGAGATCGAAGTCGAATCCGAGCGCGTCGAATCAGGACGCACCGTCCACGTCACCAGCGCCACGATGACGCTCGTCGCGCTCGACGAGCACGGCCGACCCACTCCAATCCTCCCCACACCCGCCACCTGACCCCATGCCCGAGCGCCCTGCCAGACTCATGGTCATGCTCTCAGGCTCCGGCCGAACCCTGCTCAATCTCGCCGATGCCATCGATCAGGGCCGACTCTGCGCAGAAATTGCGCTGGTCATCGCCTCCAGGCCCTGCCTTGGTGAGCAGCGCGCCCGAGCCCGCGGCTTTGACACCCGGATCATCCCCGGCATCATCGAACCCGAAACGCTGGCCGCGCTTGCACAAGAAGCCCGGGCCGACTGGGTGGTCCTTGCCGGATATCTCCAACTCGTGCGCATCGCACCGTCTCTTCAAAGGCGTGTGATCAACATTCACCCCGCACTGCTCCCAGATTTCGGAGGCCCGGGCATGTTCGGCCGGCGCGTTCATGAAGCCGTTCTCGCTGCTGGACGAACCGAATCTGGATGTACCGTGCATTACTGCGACGACCAGTTCGACACCGGGCCGATCATTCTGCAACGACGCTGCCCGGTCCTGCCCAACGACGACCCCGACACGCTTGCAGCCCGTGTCTTCGAACAGGAGTGCATTGCCTACCCCGAAGCTCTGAACATGCTCATCCGCGAGCAACGAGCCCCAACAACGGGGGAAGAGTGATGAACACACCGGCCTCAACGAGTCTCGATCATCGGCCGGGATTGTCC
>RFGK01000080.1 GCA_003697045.1 Planctomycetota bacterium | reverse complement strand
TCTGTTTTTGTGCCGGCTCCATCGGGCTCACCTGGCAATGTCGCGGCCCTTCACGCCGTTGCGCGTGGCCCAGAAGAACGCCGGATAACTGCCCGGAGCATCGGACGTACCGTTCTCGAGATTGTCCTGATCCATTCCATACATGCGCAGGACCACCGCCGGCGGATTCCACACATCCGTCGGCTTCCACTCCTCGGCGCGATCCGTGTTCGTGTCGGTGGTGCGCTCGTACAAATCGGCCATCTCGACCCGCGCAGTGCTCCCGTCTACGGTCGCCACGTTGGGAGACGCACCGGGATTGTTCCAGTTGGGTGGATACGGCTCAGTCCCGAAGGAAACCACCATGTCCGTCCCCGGCACCACCGTCGAGGCGTTGCGCGTCTTCTGCGTGGTGTCAAAACGCTCCCACATCATCACCTTGCTCGATGGATAGATGACATGATCCACGCGATTGCGTCGCGCCAGCGATTCCCGCGCATCGGCCGGCACCGGCGAAGGGCGATGATCATCCGCGTAGCGCTCCGGCGCAAACCACAGCGTCGGGCTCAAACAGTAAGACGTATCCCAGATCCAGCGCCAGATCCCCTCCATGCCCTCATCGGCAATCTCCTGAAAACGGAGATACGGATTTGGGTCGAGCGGGGCAAACTGCACTTCGCTGGCCCAGTCCCCCTCGTTCAGCTCGGCGGCTACGAGGCTGTACCAGTGGAAAGCGTACATTTCGCTGTACCACTGCCCGGCGCCGCGGAAGATCCACGTCCCCGAATACCCGGGTTTCTTTGCCCTGGCCCAATCGCCGCCGAAGTTTCCGCCTGCTCGATATCGAACGGGAAACGGATTGATGAACGAACCGGCGTGATCGTTGTTGTAGAGCGCACTGATCTGTGCCAGAGACTTGAGATTGGACTGGCTCTTGAGGTTTTGTGCCGACCGCCGCGCGTTGTTGAGAGAGGGAAGCAGAATCCCGATCAGAAGCGCGATGATCGCGATGACAACCAGCAGCTCGATCAGCGTAAAGGCGAGATGTCTGTGTGGAGACTTCATCTGTACGGTTCCCTGCCCTTGAAACAGATGCCTGCAACTGAATGACCGGCCGATGGGACAACCCCAACGGCACGCCCCGAACGGGGCTGTGACTCTCCAAGTGTACCGGAAGAACACCGGCTGTGCACCCCTATCTTCGGGTAAGGTGCGGAGTTGGATTCGCAATTCCACTCGTCCGGCACACGGCAGCAACGCGCAATACTTGCACCCGACCTGCTGCAACCAGAGCCCAAATGCACGCGAGAAACAATCCGGCCCTGCCAGATCAGCGCCCGGCAAGACCTCCACCGGCATTCGGTCGATGAACTGAACCGGACCTGTCCGGCTCTGCGACCGGCAGGCGCGGCTATGCTCGCCGGGAACGGACCGATTCGCTCCATTGACCTGCTGAGGAGGGCCCATGCCAAGAGACATCCCGGTCGGAAATGGCAACCTGCTCATCACCTTCGACAGCACCTATCGCGTGCGCGACATCTACTACCCAAACGTCGGCCGACACGAACACACCGCCGGACACCCGCAGAAGTTCGGAGTCTGGGCGGATGGCAAGTTCGCCTGGATCGACGACGATTCGTGGGATCGCCAGCTCCGCTACCGATCTGACACGCTCGTCACAGACGTTCGGCTCGTCAACCGGGAACTCGGACTCGAGCTGATCTGCTCTGACGCGGTTGATTTCCATGAGCCCGTCTACTTCCGACGCTGCGAGGTCCGCGACCTGCTCGGAAAGACGCGAGATGTGCGCATCTTCTTCCACATCGACCTGTCCATCAAAGGCTCGGCCGTGGGCGACACGGCCAACTACGACCCGCAAACCAACGCCGTCGTGCTTTACAAGGAAGATGCCTACTTCCTCATCAATGCCTGCGATCAGCACAAGTGCGGAATCGACCACTGGGCCATCGGGACCAAACGCATCGGCGATGCGGAGGGAACCTGGCGCGATGCCGAGGACGGCCAGCTCGGACGCAACGCCATCAGCCAGGGCTCGGTCGACGCAACCGTCGGCTTCAACTTGCAGGTCCAGCCCAATGGAGAGGCCTACGTGATCTCGTGGATTGCCTGCGGCCAGTCATACGACGACGTCAAACGCCTGAACCGACGCATCTGGGACAAGAGCCCCGACCGCATGCTGGCGCGCACCGAGGCGTATTGGAAACTGTGGGCACGCAAGGAGCCACTGGATACATCACCCCTCCCGGAGCCGATCCGCGATCTGTACTACCGCAGCATGCTCATTCTGCGCACGCAGATCGACAACGGCGGCGCCATCATCGCAGCCAACGATTCGGACATCACCCAGTTCGGGGGTGATCACTACTCGTACTGCTGGATGCGTGACGGGGCGCTGGTCGCGTATGCACTGATCCTGGCCGGGCAGAGCGAGCTTTCGCGCAACTTCTTTCGATTCGCCGCCAAGTGCATCGAAGACAACGGGTATTTCCTGCACAAGTACACGCCCCGGGGCGAGCTGGCTTCGAGCTGGCACCCGTGGATGCTCGGGGGGCAGGCGGTTCTTCCGATTCAGCAGGACGAGACCGCGCTGGTGCTCTGGGCGTTGCGCCGGCACTACGAGACTTTCCGCGATGTTGAGTTCATCAAGGGGCTTTACAGCCCGCTGGTGGCGCGCCCGGCCGAGTGGATGCTTTCGTATTGCGATCACCACGGACTTCCGCTTCCTTCGTGGGACCTTTGGGAAGAACGCCGGGGGGTCCACACATTTACGGTTGCGTCCACGATCGGCGCGCTCGAAGCGGCCAGCCTGTTCGCACGCGATTTTGGCGAACCTGATCGCGCCTCGCGGTTCCGTGAGGGTGCCGACCGGATGCGTGGAGCGCTGCGGCGGTATCTCTGGCACGAAGAGTTGCAGCGTTTTGCGCGCATGGCCACGCCTCTGGACGACGGAACCTACCGGCTTGATCTCACCGCCGACTCGGCCAACTTTGCCCTCTTTGCCATTGCGGGCTTTGACCCGCACGACGAGATGGTGGCAGCCGAGATGGACCGCATCCGCGAGCGTTTGTGGGTGCAGACGGATGTAGGGGGCTTTGCCCGCTATGAGCACGACTATTACCACCAGATCGAGTCCAAGGACATCCAGCGCGTGCCGGGCAATCCATGGGTGATCTGTACGCTCTGGCAGGCGCAGTATCTCATCGCGCGTGCGCGCACGATGCCGGAGCTTCGGCGTGTGCTGCCGATGTTCGAGTGGGTGGTCAAGCGTGCTCACCTCTCCGGCGTGCTGGCTGAGCAGTATCACCCGTATACCGGAAAGCCCATCAGCGTCAGCCCGTTGACGTGGAGCCATGCGACGTTTGTGATTGCCTGCGTCGAGTATGTGCGCAAGTTCGAGCAGATCCGTGCAGGTCAGCAGCGAGCCGTATCAAGCGAACCGGGCATCTGACCGGCCCCATCAATAAAACGGTTGTTGCCTGCTGTTCGGGCACACACCGGACGCTGGAGAGGCGGTGGCGTTTTCGGAGCCGTTCCGGGTCAATGCCGCCGGCGGGCGAGCTCACCCGCACGTTCGGCCCGTGCCCCAAGTCGCCGCGGTCGGGATAAGAGCCTGCCCCGCCGTTTCGAGACATTCGTGCGCGTCACGCTGCGCGCGTTTTTTCGTTCGATCACCTTCATTTTGCTCACGCGGTCGTCACCGTCACAGCCAAGCGCTCGCCTGCGGCGATGCGGGCTGACTCGGACAATCGAAGAACAACCCTCCGTCCATCCTGCTCGATGCTCGCATCGCCCCACGCTGTTCCGTCGATGTGCACGTCTTTGACATCGCCGGCGTGCGTCAGCTCCAGGGCAATCGAGCGCACCGTCAGCCGACCCCACTTCACATCGATGGCAAGCGTCTGTTGGTTGCCTTGGCGTGTCTGTTCGACACTGCCCCACGCGCCCCCAGCGGTGAATGCTGCCCGGAATCGCTCGGGTGTGAGGCGGGGCGCAAAGCCGATGTGGCCGCGCGGACCGTGGTGCTCGTAGCCGCAACATCCAAGAAACACGCCATAGCTTGCCATGGCGCGGGCGTAGTGATCGGAGCATTCGATCTCGTTGTAGGGATTGCGCTTGGCAGGGTCGTAGCGGTCGTGAATTGCCCGGGTGATTGCCAGGCCCATCTGCACGGTCTCGGGATCGGCTTCATAGATCATGTGCGAAGCGACCTGATATTCAAACCCGCTCATGCACTCGTTGAAGTATCCCACAGCCCAGTGCTTGCCGACATGCTCAGCCCCGCCTTTCGGCCAGGTGCACATGATCAGCCCGGCCTCTCCGGGGAGCGCATACCACCGGCCGGGGCCGACGTTGTTGGGATCGCCTCCTGATATTGGCGTGTGCGCACGGTAATGACCCACGTCGGGCGCGAAGTTATATTTCCAGATCGCCCGAAGCGCGGAAAGGCTGCGCTCACGATCGACGATGCGCGGCAGGTTGAGCTGGTGGGCAAAGCTCTGTCCGAACAGCTGGTCGATGTGACAGCCGCGGTTGGTCGTCGTGTGCTCATAGTCGGGTGGGGTGTGGATGAAGTATTCGCCGTCGAAGAGCTTTTCGACCAGACTCTTGCGTCCGACCTCAAGCACCTGTGCGCATCGCTGTGCAAAGGCATCATCGCCGACGTCCAGGGCCATTTCGCGTCCGGCAGCCACGGCGGCCAGATAGAGCGAACTGATCCACGCCATCTCACCGAACCACGAGGCATCGAGCGTGTTGTACTGCTCGCCTTCGAGCAGCCCGTCGCCGTTGGCATCCTGGGCCATGATGTACTCGAGTGAGGCGCGCACGCGCGACCAGATGCGCTCGAGGAACGAGCCATCGGTTGACATTTGATGTTCGCGACAGGCGCGCAGAATGGTGCCGAGCTGTCCGTCGTGGGCAACGTGCCGTCCATATTCGGCCCGGTAGTCGATGGCGCCGTTTTCGTGCCACGCAAGCCCGAAATCAACCATCTCGCGTGTACGACGTTCGATGTCAGGAAAGATGCGTGCCAGACCCTGCGCGTAGTTCCACACATGTTGACACGTGCCCGCGCAGCATCCGACACCTTCCCAAGCCCAGAACCGTTTGTTCTCAAAAAGATGGCACGTCGTGGTCTGAATGGTGTTTGTGGTCAGCAGCGTGCGCTCAAGCAGCCAGTGCGGAAGGGTCGAATCATACCACGTGTCGCAAAAGAGTCTTGTCTGCCCGGTCAGGCGATCGAAATCTCGCGCCACTTCGCCCGCAACGTCCCACGCCGAGGAGAATCGGTTGACGTAATGTCGATCGAGCCGGGATATGTCCGTCACGTTCGACAGACCGGGCGGCTCCCTCGAAATGAAGGGGAAGTACCACGAGACGACAAAATCAAACTGAAGTTTTTCATCGGGCTTGAGCTGGAAGCGCGTGAGGATGGCTCCCACATGGCGCGTGCCGAACGGGCGAGAGGCGGCCCGACCGCTCTTGCCGGCGGGGAGCTGCCACAACTGACGTGCGACGTCTTCCGCGTTCAGATCCGTGACCACTCCCGCGGGTTCCTGCGAGACCAGCGCCAGAGCCATCGAGCCGTTGTCTGCGAGCAGTTCGAGCCGCTCGTCCAGCCACGGTGTATCTGCAAAGACGATGTGATCGCACGCGATGTGTCCCCAGGGTCCGGTCGCATCATCGATGATCTCGATACGGGCCTTTTTGCCGCGCAACTCCGACACGTCCCATGCGCACGCAAACATGCGGTTGCTGTTGCGCCCCGTGATGGTGCGCACGATCTTCCCATCCACAACGAGGTTGATGCACGCCTTGCCTGGGTGGTGTCCTCCCCCCACCATCATGTTGATGTACGACTTTTCGATGGTGAACTCGGGGCTCACCAATCGGCCGGTCAGATCATCCGCCTTGCCCGAATCGGGCCCGGTGACGCGCGTGTTGTGCGTATTGACGCTCCGCCGCCCACGATGGCGCGAAACATTGTGATAGGAAGCCATCTCATCGCGCGCGAAAGGCTGCTGTCCGACCGCGTCTCCCTCGGCGACCCATCCCTCCGGCCACTGCTCCTGCTCAAAGTCGGCAAACACGACTTCGTCCCCGGGTTCCCAGTTCAGAGGGATTGCATCCATCGCAAGAGCCGTCATCCCCTTGCGGCGAATCGGGCGGATGCGCCGATATCCGAGCCCCGCCAGATCGTGCGGCTGCGCCACCGCATTTTCGAGCCAGCCCGCAAGCTCTCCCTGCACCTCACGGCCGGAGACATTGTGCAACTCAATCGACACGACCGTGCAGGGCATCGATGACGAGTCCACATCGAGCGGGATGAACGGGCTGAACGCCTCAAGCCTGCAGGTGAGCGGGCACTTCCCGTCGGCATAGGTGACTGTGCCGATCGGGTAAGTCCCCTTGAAGCGCACATCCTCGAACCCTGCCCGGTCGAGTGTGAACACATCGTCGCCGACCCGCACGGCAAAGCCCTGTTCCACCGGCCGGTGGTCTTCCGCACGGGGGGGGGCAAAGTAGTTGGAGCCGTCAACTTCGGTCGCCCTCTGGCCGCGATACTCCGGCAGACGATTCGGCACGACGCCGAGATGATGCTGGTTGAAGATGTCCCACACCCACAGGCGTCCGTCGCCTCCGAGGTAGACGGTCCCGCAGCACATCCCGCCGACGGGCATTCCGATGCAGGACAGCTCGTCACCGGCGCACACCCGTGGAGTCCCGCGTTCATAAAGCGACCGCACCCAGTCGTCGCTGAGCTTCTTGTCCTCAGGAATGGGATGTTCGCCATGGGCCGGCTGGGTGAAAGGCCCGGCAAAGGCGCGCCCGGCAGCGGCGATCAGCCACGCACTCATCGAGGCGCCCATGAACCCGCGCCGGCTCACACCGGCGCGACAATCACACCCGTTGCCGTTGCATGCCGTGTTCATCGTGGCAGTGTGGCAGGCATTCAATCTGTCCGCAAGTCAGCCGGCTGCGCATGCAAAAGGGGACGGCCCAGGCGAGCCGTCCCCTGCAAATTGCAAACCAATGAACACGCCCCTTACGGGCAACCGACCGAGTAGATGTTGACGAACTCCATCACGTCGAAGACGTCGTACTGACGATACGGCGCTGCCAGATCGGCTGCGGGATTCCCGGCGGCAAATGCGTTGAGGAAGGAGAGCATGTCGTAGAAATCAAGCTGCCCATGTGGCTCGGCCAGATCGGCTGGACATGAGATTCGCCCGTCGAAATAGCGCTCGGCGTGCGCCAGAGCCTCGGGCCCGATCACCTGACCCATGTGGCGTCCGGGCAGATCGTCAGCCGGCGGGTGGATGCCGCCCCAGATGCGCGAAAGCGAACACTGATCGGAACCATCCATGTACTTGGCCCACTGGAGCGTGACATCGACGCTGGGCCCGTCCTCAAAGACAAGGAACTCGTCCTGCGGGCAGAAGAACTCGCCCAAGCCGCCGGGGAAGTACTCGTCGCCGGTCATCTCGGCCATCAGCTCCGCTGCGGCCCGGCTGTAGGTGCTGTGCCCGGACACATAGCCGGCAAACGGGGGCGTCACGAAGCTCGGCCGCTGATACGGCCACCAGTTCTCCGCGAGAATCCATCCAACGCCGGCTTCGTCGGTCTCGGGATTGACGATGTAGTCATGCCCACGCCACGTATAAAAGGCAATCTTGCCCTCATTCCCGGCCAGGTGCTCATGGCGCTCACCCGGGGCAGTGGACTCAGCGGTCACAAGCTCGATCAGTCCGGGGTAGAGCCGAATGCCGTTGGGGTTGTAGCTTGGAAGCGTCTCGTCGCTGGACTGACCCTGGTCTGCCATGTATCGAAGCGCAGAAATCGGACGGATGAAGTCATACCACCCCTTGACACCCCACGCGGCGACCGCAACGTCGTGCATGGCGCCACCCATCGCCAGATAGGCGCGCACGTCCCATTCCAGATCATCGAGCACCTCGCCCTGCCCGCGCCAGCGCTTCTCGAACAGCGGGTGGTCGTTCACGTAGTTGAGAATCGTGAACCAGTGGCCGGGCGGTGTTTCCGAGTCCGGGCCGTCCGCCCAGAACTCGGCGAGAATGCGGGCGTAATCGCCGCGTGGGACAATCTGAGGCTCATATGGAAGACCCGTGACCGGATTGACGTCATAACCGGTGCCCCAGTCATTGCCATCCAGCCAGTTGTAATAGCTTTCCCAGTCATCGACATCGGCCAGCGGAGAGTTTCCCATCGACGCCGGCGAAATGTCCCACATGACACCATCATTGGGATCGAGATGGCTGCCCCAGACTGCCACCATCTCAAAACCCCAGCGGTAGTACTCATCGCCCTGACCTCCGATGTGCGGAGGTGCGCCGGGATCATGAAACACCCAGTAGTCGAAGTTGTCGCGGTGGTAGATCGTCCGATCCTGCTCACGCAATGAGAAGTTGTCAACGATGCCCCACTCCGGGCTGAGGAAGTCGGGGTATCCGCCCACGATCACGTTGCCGCCCTGATCGACGAAGTATTCAAGCGCGAGAGGCTGCCAGCGGAGCGGATCGATGAGGTCCGGATTGCCTGGAAAATCAGGCAGCAGCGGCGGATTGACCGGCTCGTAATACTGATTGGCGTAGTCGTTCTGCTCGTTTGCACCATCGACAAGGCCCCAGGCAATGATCGTCGCTGCGATGCGGTTGCCCAGCGAGGCGGGGTTATCTTCGGTTTCGCTGGTGTAGTTGGGGTCGTATCCGAGCGAGACCATCAGGTCATTGCATTCCTGGAGCGTCTGAGCCGCACCGGGTGAGTTGGCAAAGCGGTACGTGATCAAACGCATGCATGCATAGCTGATCGCTTCGTTGCGAGCTGCGGTCGGATCGGCCGCGGTCATACGCTCGTGGTGAATGAACTGGTCGGCATGGTCATCGAACGCAGCCCAGGCGTCCCACATGGCAACAGACGTATGAAACAAGTTGCGTGCGTGCACGGTCGGACGGGCGTAGTCGCCGCGGATCCCGTCGAGCAGCACCTCGTTCCACTGCCGGGCGACGCTGTGATTACCGCGCGGCGCCACGACATTGCCCCTCTCGTCTCGCCAGATCCACTGGCCCTGCGCCGCAGCCAGCGACGCAGCACCTGCCAGCACCGCTGAAGCGGCGCATCCCAACAACATTCGCTTTCTGTTCATGGCCCAGATCCCCAAGTCTCGATGATCTCTCTCCAAACGCGAGCGCGCTTGTCCCACAAGACTTGGATGCTACCGGAAACGTTTGGCGATTGAAAGCCTGTTGGACGCGCTATCGGACCGATTCGGGATGGAGAACACCCCAATTTGCCGAAATGATCGTCACATCCGGGAACCGTTCCAACCTTGCCCGTTCCGAGAACCGGCCGGGGGTGGAATCTGGAAAGCGGGTGAACGGATTCGAACCGTCGACATTCACGTTGGCAACGTG
>RFGK01000079.1 GCA_003697045.1 Planctomycetota bacterium | reverse complement strand
TTGCTGGGCTCGCAACTTGACGCGCTGCGTTCCGCACTGGAGCGTCGGGGCGTGCGCGTCGAGCGTCTGGAAGTCGAAACCCTGCGCTCGGAGAGCGCTGGATCGACACCAGAGGCAAGCCGATCGCCCGAGCAGGAGGCCGGGACGAACGGCAGAGATGAACGGGCTGCGCCGGATCGGGGGAACGCCGGTCTTGCGCAAAGGGCATCCGCGGAGGCGGATGAGAACGATCGCTCCGAGCTCGAGGCGGAGCCCGGCTCGGTGGGGCGTCAGTCGCTCAACGTCGAGTGGTCGAGCACCGGTTCGGTGCTGCGGCTCGACGCGATCGCCTGACGTGACAATCGGACTTGAGGGAGCAACACATGGCTGCGATCGACTCGCTCGGTGCGCTGGGGGCGCCTCCTGCGCCCACATCGAGCGGATATGCCGAGCTGACCACCGAGCAGTTCGTCGAGATCATGTTCACCGAGTTGACCAATCAGGATCCGTTCGAGCCCAACGACTCGCAGGCGATGCTCAACCAGCTCTCCAGCCTGCGCTCGATCGAATCGGACATTCAGCTCGGGGACCGGCTCGACCAGGTTGTCTCGCGCACCGAGTTTGCCTCGGCCTCGGGGCTTATCGGGCAGCTGGTCAGCGGCATCAGCGAAGAATCACGCCAGGTCGTCGACATCGTCTTTTCTGTGAGCCAGACCCAGGACGGGCCGGTGCTCAATCTCATGAACGGGCAGCGCGTCCGCATGGAAAACCTCATTGAGGTGACCAGCCCGGACATCGGCGAGGTCGATGATGAGTGAACCGGTCTCGACCATGCTCTTGCGAATGCTCGGCTCAGGCGTCGTGCCCACCGAACGGGTGCGCCCGGCACCGGCCGATCCGCGATCGCTCGACTTTGCATCGCTGCTGGATCGAGCGCGGGCCGGCGAGGTGCGCAGCGGGCTTTCCGTCACTGTTGATCCCGATCTCGATATTTCGCTCGGGCCCGAGACGATCGAGCTGCTCTCGCAGGTTGCAGACAGCGCCCAGGCTCAGGGTTTTGAGCGCGTGCTCGTATTGGACGGATCGAACAAGCTGGTTCTGGACGTCGAGCGACGCACCATTACCGGACGCGTGGACGTGGCCGAGGGTGAGTTGCTGAGCGGCTTTGACGCCGTGGTCCACCTTCCCGAGCAGGACGCTTCGGAGACAAGCGGCCAATCCGATCAGACGCCAGCGACGATTTCGGGCGCACGATTGCTCAGCCTTCTCAGCGTGCCCACCCGACCGACTTCTCCGTGACTGATGTGTGCCGGGCATTGTTCCCACTGGTCTTCAAGGAGTTCACATGGCTTCACTCACCGCGATGCTCACCGGGCTTCAAGGACTCAATGTCCACGCTCGTCGACTCGACGTCATCGGCAACAACATTGCCAACGTCAACACGACGGCGTTCAAGTCCAGCCGCATGATGTTTGAAAATGCCTTCAGCCGCGATCTCAAGATCGGAACCGAGCCGGGGGACACCACGGGCGGCGTCAATCCCATGCAGATTGGATTGGGGGTGCAGATCGCGGCCGTGCAACGAGACTTTCGCACAGGCGCACTCAACGCCACCGGCGATCCACGTGATCTTGCCATCGATGGACCGGGGTTCTTCATTATTCAGCGCGATGGTGAAACGTTGTATACGCGAGCGGGCTCGTTCCGCCAGGACCTTGATGATAATCTTGTCACGCCCACCGGGGAGCGGTTGATGGGCTACGGCGTCGACAGCGATTTCAACATCCAGGAAGGCACGCTTGAACCGATCAATCTTCCGCTGGGGAAGGTGCGTCTGGCCGAGGCAACCGAGAATGCAACCATCGCCGGCAATCTCAATACCGATGGCGACCTGCCCAGCGTCGGCTCGTCGATTGATCTGATGGCAACGTCCACCCTTGGATTCGCGGCCATGTCAAGCGCCGATCCATCGCCTGCGGGCACCAACCGGCTCGAGGCGACGACGCTGCTGACTGATATCCAGGATCCGCAAGTGACTTCGGGTGACGCACCGTTGTTTGAGGCCGGGCAGACGCTGACGCTCTCAGGGGCCCAGAAGGGGCTTTCGTCG
Source organism: Planctomycetota bacterium (assembly GCA_003697045.1). GTDB lineage: Bacteria > Planctomycetota > Phycisphaerae > Phycisphaerales > UBA1924 > J022. The sequence goes on along the minus strand of RFGK01000079.1, from coordinate 23,392 downwards.
GTGCCCGAACGCTCGCTCACGATCAGTGCGACGACTACCGTGCAAGACTTGATGAACTTCCTCGATGCGGCCCTGGGCATTCAGGATACAGGCTCGGACAACCCCGACGGCACCTCGCCCGGCGTGACACTCGATGAAGAAACGGGCATCATCACCATCACCGGCAATACCGGCAGCGTCAACGATCTCGAAATCGAGGCGTCGGACTTGCGCCTGCTTGACGAGGACGGGACGCTTGTGCGTCTGCCCTTTGTTCCCGACAAGAACGCGACCGCGGACGGCGAGGCTGTGCGTACGACGCTCGTCGTCTTTGATTCGCTCGGAAGTGCCGTCAGCCTCGACGTGGCGTTGGTGCTTGAGGAAAAGACCGAGAGCGGCACGACCTGGCGGTATTACATCGATGCCAACGATTCGATCGGCTCCTCGCTCGACCTGGGCACCGGCACGATCGAGTTTGATACTTTCGGCCGACTCCTGACCGAGGACCCGGTGACCGTTTCGATCAGCCGGGCCGGCACGGGCGCGGACACGCCGTTGGTGTTCAGCCTGAGCTTTACCGGTGATGCGGGCCGCACGACGGCGCTTGCCGACTCTCCCTCGGAGATTGCCGGCGTGTATCGCGACGGACTCCCGGCCGGAGTGCTCGAAGCGTTCAGCATCGCTGATGACGGCGAAGTGCTCGGCGCGTTCGATAATGGCGCCGTGCGCACGCTTGGCCGGGTGGTCATCGCCGACGTGCCCAACGACGAGGGCATGATCGACGCGGGGGGGAACGCCTGGAAGATCGGACCAAACAGTGGGGCAGCCAGCGTCGTCACACCAGGATCGCTCGGGTCTGGAACGCTGGTTTCGGGGGCGCTTGAGCTGTCCAATGTCGATCTGGGGCAGGAGTTCATCAACCTGATCACGACATCGACTGGTTATTCGGCCTCGTCGCGCGTCATTCGCACCACCGACGAGCTCATGCAACAACTGCTCGTACTCGGACGCTGAAGGAGCCGGGCATGATCGAGGTCACACGGCTCAACGGAAAACGGTTCATCATCAATGCCGAGCTTATTCGCACCATCGAGGAAAAGCCCGACACGATTATCACCCTCATCAACGGCGATCACTTCGTCGTCCGTGAGCCGATGCGAGAGGTCGTCGAAAAGTGCATCGAGTATGGCCGGCACCTGCGCAGACTGATGCCGGCCGCCTGATAACCACCGTGTCGGGTCAAGTGTCCCGGGGTTCCGACCGATCAGCTTGATGCCGGTTTGGAGGCACGCGTTCGAAGACGCCCCGGAGGAGCTTCGGTGGACATCGGGACTGTCGCAGGACTGGGAGTGGCGGCCGTCGCCATTTTGCTGGGCATCATCCTTGGAGGGGGAAATCCCATCGCCCTCTTTGATGCACCTTCTGTGGCGGTGGTCTTTGGAGGCACCACCGGGGCCGTCATCGCCTCATTCCCGCTTGCTCGCGTGACCAAGGTCCATTCCATCGTTCTCAAGTCGGTGTTCACCAAGTCGGTCGATCCGCTTGAGACGATTCACGATCTTGTGCGTTACGCCGAGGTTGCACGCCGCGAGGGCATCCTTGCTCTTGAGAATCTTGTCCCGGAAATGAAGGATGAGTTTATCGTTCGCGGGATCAAGATGGCAGTCGATGGCACCGACCCCGAGCTGATCAACCAGATCATGGAAACCGAGCTCGAAGCGCTGATCGACCGCCACGCCCAGGGCAAGCAGATTCTTGACACGACCGGGCGATATGCGCCCGCGTTCGGCATGATCGGGACGCTGATGGGCCTGATCTTCATGCTCAGCAACATGGACGATCCATCGAAGATCGGTCCGGGCATGGCCGTGGCGCTGATCACCACGCTTTACGGCGCGATGATCGCCAACGTTGTGACGGGTCCTCTTGCCGACAAGCTTCAGTCGCGCGACGCTGAGGAGGTCCTCGTCAAGACCATCGTGATCGCGGGCGTGATGGCGATTCAATCCGGAGACAACCCCCGCGTCGTCGAGAGCAAGCTGCTGACGTATCTGCCCCCGGGACGACGGGCCGAAATCGAAGCCAAGAAGGAGGCTGCCTGAGCAAGCCTGATCTGCGATGCCCAAGCGCAAACCACCAGACCAACCGGGCATCCCCGAATGGGTCCTGACCTACGGCGACCTGATGTCGCTGCTTCTGTGCTTCTTCATTCTGTTGGCTGCGTTCAGTGAGATCAAACAGCCTCGCGAATACCGCCGGGTGATTGAGGCAATCAAGGAGGCGCTCGGGTCAACCGGGGGAATCGGACTTTCCCGGATCAATGAACAGACCGAGAACTCGATCATCTCGCTGCTTGAGGAGCAGGCCAAACGCGACGATCAGCGCAGGTCTGCCAACCAGTCACCCAATCAGACGATTCAGGGGCGCAACGACCTGGCGACGACGGTGCATCAGTCCGACCGCGTGGCGATTGGTTCGGCGTTGGAGTTCAACCCCGGCTCATACGAGCTCACCGCCGCCATGCAACGGGCGATCAAGTTCGAAATCGCGCCGCAGATTCGCGGCGGACGGTTCATCGTTCATGTCACCGGGCACGCGTGGGGCGAGGAGGATCGGGCTGCCTCCGGTCTGAGTTACGCAGAGCTCTCGTTTCGTCGGGCACAGTCCGTCATCGATTATCTGGTCCAGGAATGTGGCGTCGATGCGATGATTCTGCGGAATGTGGCGGCCGGTGCGCAGGAGCCGGCCGGGGTCTCACTCGATCTGGGTGATTCCGGGGTATCAAATCGCCGAGTGCAGATCTATCAGACCGGGCAAACGCTCGATCAGATTCACCCCGACCCCAACTTCAGCGGGCGGGCCGACTGAGCCAGCGGAGGCGTGTACCCATGTCCGAGGAACAGGCAGCCGAACAGCAGCAGCAGAAGAAGCTTGGTGTCAAAACGCTGGGCATCATTGCAGCGCTCATGCTTGCCGAAGGTGCAGGCGTGTACTTTCTCGTCTCCATGACCTCAGGCTCTGGTCAGTCCGCAGCGGCCATCGCCGGTGAAGATACTGCCGAGCAGGAGAAGACCACCGAGATTCTCCTCGTGGATGATCGCTTCCAGAACGTCGATACAGGAACGATCTGGCTTTGGGATACAGCCATCTACCTCAAGGTCCGCAACAAGAACGTGTCGCGCGTCGAGGAAATCATGAAACGACGCGAGGCCGAGATCAAGCAGGGCGTCTCGCAGATCTTTCGCAGAGCCGAAGATCGACATCTCCGGCATGATCCGGGGCTCGAGACAATCACGCGACAGCTGCGGGCCTATCTCAATGAGGTCTTCGGCACCGATAAGGACGAGCTGCCCCTGATCGAGGATGTCCTCATCCCCAAGTGCACCGGCATCAACGCCAGCGGGTGAGGTAGTTTGCCGTGTACGGGCACAGTTCGGAACGCATGCCGCGCCGGCATGTGATGGGCCTGTCTCGATCTTCTGGGTTTGCCAAGACGTCCAGATTTCATTCCGCCCGTGCAGCGCATGCCAAATCTGCGCGGGTTGCGCCAGAATCGCGCACAATGCGGGCATGAGGCGGCAAAGTCGATCCAATCGGAGGCATCGAACCGATTCCCGAGCCCAGCAGCGTGCGCTGCGCTCGCCTGGAAGGGAACGCGATGTCAGAGCAGGACCCAAACGAAGCGCAAGATCAGCCGACCCCTGAAGACTCGAGCGATACGGCGCAGAACGCAGCCGAAGCGGCGCTGTCCGCAGCTCAGGAAGCCATCCGTCGCGCAACGGCCGAAGCGTCGGGCCAGTCCGATGATGCCAGCGAGCCCGAGGATGCGCCCACGCCCGAGGAAGCGGCCATGCTCGCGGCTGCTGCTGCCGCGATCGGCGAAGCTCAAGGCTCGGCGCAATCGGCCGGTCCCAAGACCGTCGGACCGACATCAAGTCCCATACTTCCAGATGCTCAGGCCGAGCCGTTTGAAGTCCCCGTCGTCCAGCCGGGTCCCGGGGCCGAAACGCCCGAGGAAATCCGGCTGCTCAGTGATGTCAATCTCGATGTCACCATCGAGCTTGGACGAACGCGCATGCTTGTCGAAGACGTGCTGCGTCTGGGCTCCGGGGCAGTCGTTGAGCTTGACAAGCTCGCCGGCGACCCCGTCGACGTGTATATCAACGGACGTCATGTCGCCCGCGGCGAGGTGCTCGTCCTCAATGACAACTTCTGTGTTCGAGTCAGTGAAATCGTCAGCGCCGACGAAACCGTTCCCGAGACCTGAATCGCAGTGTGACATTCGCCAGGAGGGCGCATGTTTTTGCGGAGGATCCGCGTCATTTTGGCCGCCACGGCAGTCGTTGCTTCGGCGCCCGTGGTCCAAGCCGGCCCCCTGATCGATCCGGCTGCACCCGAGCACGCCGGTACGCCTGTGGGAGCGTCGGCTCATTCGTCATCCGAGTCTTTGCCACTCGGAGTCAACCCCGAATCCAGCGCAGAACAGGCAGGCGACGCCCAGTTTGAGGGTGTCGCATCGGTGGGTCTGGGGCGCACACTCTCTGCGCTTGCGGGCGTGACCGGGCTGGCGGTGCTTTGCGCCCTTGCATATCGCTGGGCTGCGCAGAAGCGGGGGGGTCTGATGGCTGCGCTCGGCCCGGCGGGGAGAGCCCCCTCAGGCATACTGGAAGTTCTTGCGCGCTATCCGGTCGCGCGAACGCACAAGCTGGTCTTGCTCCGCGTGGGAAGGCGCGTGCTGCTGGTCTGCCAGAGCCGATCCGGTCGCGGAAGTGGTGCGATGACCACACTGGCCGAGTTTGACCAAGCGGAGGAAGTGGCAGCCCTGCTGCGTGCCGTCCGTCAGGCGGATCACACGAGCAACGAAGCTGCATTCCGCGAGGCCCTCGATCAAGCCGAGCGCCTGATACCAAAGCCACCCGTCCGCCCCGCATGCCGGTACAGCTCGCCCTCAGGCGATACTGTCGAGCTGTCCGACCCACGGATTCGGATTCCCGATCGCGCCGAGCCTTCAGACGCGCCGATCGACCCTGCGATCGGTCGCCTGCGTTCCAGGCTTGCCGCCATGCGCATGCGCGAGGGCTCGGCATGAAGGTGCTGCTGGTCGCAATCCTGATGCTGCTCAGCCGAGCCACTCCCGCTCAAGTGTTCGGCCCACCGGCCGGCCAACAGGATGTTCCGCCGCAGGGGCCCGCGGCAAGCGCCCTCGAACTGCCTTCCAGCCCCGGGCAGATCAATCCGATCACCGTCATGGCCGGCGCCTCGGCCTTGCTCGGTTCGCCCAGCGAAGGGCCGACCGAACCGGGCAAAGAGTCCGGGCTGTCCGTGGCCGTCAACATCATGTTGTTGCTGACGGTCATCACCTTGGTGCCGTCAATCCTGCTCATGACGACCTGTTTTGTGCGCATTCTTGTTGTTCTCGCCTTGTTGCGACAGGCGATGGGCACACAGTCGCTGCCGCCGCCTCAGGTGATCACGGGTCTTGCCCTGTTCATGACGCTCATGGTCATGTCTCCGACGATTGATCGCATCTGGACTGAAGCGGTCGAGCCCTACCGCAACGGCGAGATTCGCGACTACGAGACTCTCTGGAATGCGGCCAAGCAGCCGATGCGCGACTACATGTTCGACCAGATCGAAGCCACCGGCAACTGGTCGAGCGTCTACACCATCCTCAACTATCGCGGCATCGATACATCGCACCCGGGCCAGCTGACGCGCTCGGATGTCGATATGGTCTCACTCATCCCCGCCTACATGCTCAGCGAACTCAAGGTTGCCTTCCTGCTGGGGTTTCGTGTCTATCTGCCCTTCTTGGTGATCGATATGGTCATCGCCAGCCTGCTAATCTCGATGAGCATGATGATGCTTCCGCCGGTGCTCATCTCTCTGCCGTTCAAGTTGCTGCTCTTTGTGCTTGTCGACGGGTGGACGCTCGTCGTCGGCAGCCTGCTGGAAACGTTCGTTCAGGAAGGCGCAAGTGGACGGGTCTCTGCCGAGGCGGCCGCGGCGCTTCCGCTCCTGCTCATTCTCTGCCGCATTCGGCGCTCCGCCGATGGAGCCGATCGGCTCAAAGGAGAGCGACATGGTGTATGACGAGACTTCCGTGTACCTCGTTCGTGAGACGCTGCTGACCGTGCTCAAGATTGCAGCGCCGATTCTGCTTGCGGGCATGACGATCGGGCTTCTCATCAGCCTTATTCAGTCGGTCACCAGCATTCAGGATCAGACGCTCACGTTCGTTCCCAAGATTTCGATCATGATCCTCGTCGCTGCGTTCCTGCTTCCCTGGGTTGCCGGGCAACTCGTCGAGTTTGCGCTCAATCGACTGACCTTGTTCTAGGGGTCTTGCAGCGTGCCGTTGCTTGAGTATCTTCAGCCTCTGGTGGTGCCTTTCATGTTCGTGCTGACGCGCGTCACGGGAGTGTTCCTGTTTACACCGGTGCTGACCAGCGCCGTCATACCGCGCAAATACAAGGCCCTGTTTGCGTTCATGTTCGCCCTTGCGGTGTTTCCGCAGGTCTCGCATCTCGATCAGGCAGCCGATCTTTCGCTGGATCTCCCCTCCATCGGCGTGGTCATGTTCAGCGAGCTGATGATCGGTGTCGTGCTCGGGCTGATTGCCGGGCTTCCCATGCTTGCCATTCAGATGGCCGGGTTCATCATGGGCTATCAGATGGGGCTTGGGCTCGCACAGGCATACAACCCCGAAATGGACGGAAGCGACGACGTTGTCTCCCAGCTCCTGTTCTTCATGGGCATGGCCGTCTACCTCGCTGCCGGCGGACTTGACCTGGTCTTTCTCGCGCTGCTCGGAACGTTCGACAATGTGCCCATCGGCGCTTTTGCTGCGTCTCAGGCACCGCTCGATCTGTACGTCGGGCTTCTCTCCTCCGGCGTCGAACTGGCCATCCGCATCGCAGCACCCGTTATGGGTGTCATTCTCATGGCGCTGTTGTCCATGGGTTTTGTCATGAAGACCATGCCCCAGATCAACATTCTCTCAGTCGGGTTTGCCGCCAAGATCCTCGCCGGGCTTTCAATCCTGGCAATCGTCGTTGGTGCGATCGACTTTGTGATTCACGAAGAGACGCTTGCCACATTGCACGAACTGCTCATCTGGACCGGCGTCCGAGGCGCCGAGTAAGCGGAACTCCCGATGGCTGACGACATGGGCGAAAGGACCGAAGACCCCACACCCAAGCGTTTGAGCGATGCGCGCAAACGCGGGCAGGTGCCACGCAGCCAGGACGTCAACGCGGCCGTCGGATTGGGCGCTGCGATGATACTCCTGCTTGTGTTCGGAAAGGACATCGCTCAGGGGCTTGCCCGGGTGCTGCGCGACATGCTCATGCTCGGTCGCATTTCGGACCCGATGCACGTTGAAGGGCTCAGCCATGCCGTTCAGCATGTCGCATTCTCGGCGGCATGGCTTGTCGCGCCGCTCTTTGCGCTCATCTTCGTCGTTGCCTATCTCACTCAGCTCGCTCAGGTCGGGTTGCTGTTTACGCTTGCACCGGTCAAGCCCAAGCTCAGCCAGCTCAACCCGGTCGCCGGCGTCAAGAAGATCTTCGGCGTGCGCAGCCTGGTCAAAACGGGCGTCAATGTGCTCAAACTCGTCATCGTCATCGGCGTGGCGCTGATGATCATCAGGCGCGAGATTGTGATGCTCACAGTCCTTCCGCGTCTGGATGTGTGGGTTGCAATCGCGCTCATCGGACGGGCCATGCTCATCCTGGCGATCTGGCTCGTGTCCTTGCTGCTGATCCTCAGCGTGATCGACTTCGCCTATCAGAAGTGGCAGCACAAGCGCGATCTGCGCATGACCAAGCACGAGGTCAAGGACGAGCGCAGGTCGATGGAAGGCGATCCGCAGATCAAGGGCAAGCGTCTGCGCATGGCGCGCGAGATTGCCATGCAGCGCGTTGCCCAGGCCGTCCCCGAGGCCGATGTGGTCATCGCCAATCCGACCCACTTCAGCGTCGCCGTGCGCTACGACGAGGAGACGATGAGCGCGCCCACAGTTGTTGCCAAGGGTGCCGATCATCTTGCGTTGCGCATTCGGCACATCGCGCGCGTCTCGGGCGTGCCCGTCATCGAGCGTCCGCCGCTGGCGAGGGCGCTCTACTGGGGCGTTGAGATCGGGGATCAGATCGCGCCCGAACACTATGAGGCGGTCGCCGAGGTGCTTGCGTATGTCTACCGCCTTGATCAGCAGCAGTCGGTCGCCCGCGCCGCCGCGGGCTGATGGGAGTCGATGATTCGTGAGTGAGTTGACCGAACAATCCGGATTTGCCCGCGTGCTTGCTGGGCTGCGCGCTCATCGCGGGTTGATCGTGCCCGTCGGTTTTGTGCTGTTGCTGACGGTGCTGCTTGTGCCTTTGCCGCCGGTGCTTCTGGACATTCTCATCTCGCTCAACATCTCCTTGTCGGTGATCGTCCTGCTGACGACGATCTATCTGTCCCGGGCACTTGATTTTTCGGTCTTTCCATCGCTGCTGCTGGGCACAACGCTCTTTCGCCTGGTGCTCAACATTGCTTCGACGAGGCTGATCCTCACCGCGGATGCTTCAAGTCCAGCCGAAGCCATTGGTGTTGCCGGGCAGGTCATCAGCGCCTTCGGGTCGTTCGTGGCCGGCGATTCGCTGTTCGTGGGCGTCGTGCTTTTCCTGATCATCATGATCGTGCAGTTCATGGTCGTGACCAAGGGTGCCGGTCGCATCAGCGAAGTGGCAGCGCGCTTCACGCTCGATGCCATGCCCGGAAAGCAGATGGCCATCGACTCGGATCTGTCCGCCGGCCTGATCACCGAAGACGAGGCCCGTGCACGACGCGAAGAGGTCGCACGCGAAGCAGACTTCTTCGGCGCCATGGATGGTGCCAGCAAGTTCGTCAAGGGAGACACCATCGCCGGCATGATCATCACCGTGATCAACATTCTCGGCGGGTTCGCGGTCGGTGCCATCGAGCGCGGCTGGCCGGCCGGTCAGACCGCGCAGGTCTTCACCAAGCTCACCATCGGAGACGGGCTGACCAGCCAGATCCCGTCCTTCGTCATCTCCATCGCCTCGGCTCTCATCGTCACCCGCACCGGATCAAAGGACGATCTCGGTGAGGAGCTCACCGGTCAGATCATCTCCCAGCCGCGAGGCCTTGCCATCACCGCCTGCTTCCTTGCCGTGCTTGCCATGACGCCCCTGCCCACGCTGCCCCTGCTCGGAACGGCCGTGGGAATCGGCACAATCGCCCTGGCGCTCCGCCGGGCCAGCAAGCTCGAGCTGACTCGCATTGACGAGGAGCCGGACGAGTCGGAAGCGGCCGACGGACCACCCGTCGAGTCACTCCTTCAGGTTGATGTGCTCGAGCTTGAAGTCGGCTACGGGCTGGTGCCGCTCATCGACGTCAACCAGGGCGGCACGCTGCTCGATCGCATCAGTGCGGTGCGTCGACAGCTCGCCGTCGAGACCGGGCTGGTCATGCCTCCCGTGCGTATTCGTGACAACATGCAGCTCGGGCCCGGCGAATACCGCATCAAGATCCGGGGGAATCCCGTCGCTTCGGGCGAGCTTCAGCCCGAGCGTCTGCTCGCGATGGATTCGGGCATCGCTCTGGGCAAGATCGAAGGCATCCCCACCCGCGAGCCGGCATTCGGGCTTGAAGCCTGGTGGATCGAGCCTTCTCTCCAGTCACGGGCCGAGTCGCTCAACTACACCGTGGTCGATCCGACCAGCGTGCTCGCAACGCACCTGACCGAGCTGGTCCGCCAGCACGCCGACGAGTTGCTGACCCGCGAGGAAGTCCAGAATCTTCTGGAAGGGCTCAAGGAGCGTGCCCCGAAGCTCGTCGACGAGACGGTGCCGGGGATTATCAAGGTGGGCGAACTTCAAAAGGTCCTGCAACGCCTTCTCCGCGAGCGCGTGCCTGTGCGTGATCTGGAGACCATCCTCGAAGTGCTGGCCGACTGGGCCCCCAAGACCAAAGACATCGATGTGCTCGTCGAGTATGTGCGCAACGGGCTCAAGCGGACGATTTGTCAGGCCCATGCCGTCACAGGTGAAAACGGCAAGTCGCGCATCGTGTGCGTGACGATCGATCCGGCGCTGGAAGACATCATCGAAAGCTACATCGATCGCTCGGGCGGCGTCACCACGATCAACATGCCCAGTCGCGTCGCGACAGACATCGGAACGCGCATCGCGCGTGCGGTCGAGCATGGCGCCTCGACCACGGGCGTGAGCCCGGTTGTCATTACCTCGCCGCGTGTGCGCGCGGTGGTGCGGGACATCATCGAACCATTCTCACCGACCACGGCCGTACTCGCGTACAACGAGGTGCTCGCCGGCGTCGAGATCGAGTCGGTCAAGCTTGTCGGTCCTGAGCCTGAGTCGCAGGCGGCATGAGCTTTGCGGCCGGCGTTCAAGTGCAAGCCAGGACCACCCGATGACCCGGGCGGACCTGTTGATGCGCGGAGGGACCGGCGCCGATGCTGTCGATGGAACCTGTGGCCAAGATCGTCGCAGCCTCGCTCGGGCTGTGCGGTTTTGTCGTGTCGGTGATAAGTGGATTGGCTGTGGAAAACATGGGTACGAGCATCCTCTCGCGAGCATTGGTTGTGATGCTCGTCTGCTATTGGGTCGGCATGATTCTCGGAACTGCGGGCAGACGCTGCATCGAGGAGTTTCTCGAAAACTACCGGAAACAACGCCCCGTCCGAGAAGAAGAAATGCGCGCACTTGAGGAGCGTCTGCAGGCCACTTCGACCCCGGGGAAGGGGTGATCGCTCGGATCAATCCGACCGGCATTTGGAGAACCGGTCAAAAACTTTTCGACAAGGTGCAAAGGTTCTTTCTATACTGGATTGTCCAGCCAGGACGGCTGACTTTCATGGATGGCAGTCCGCAGTTCGTGGGCACTCGCTGAAGGGTCAAGGAGAGGACCGATGGCAGCAACGGATGCGTCGACGACGAGGTCCGGTACGAGAAATCTCGGGCGCCATGTAGCGCGTCGTACCGAACAGAAGTCCTTTGGAACCTCTTACGACGATCGTCCCCTCGACGAACTCTGGCGTGAGTATCAGCAGACGCGCAGCGAAGACTTGCGCAACTACCTGATGCAGCGCTTTCTCCACCTCGTCCGCTACAACGCAGAGCGCATCTATGCTCGGTTGCCCGACGAGGTCGATATTGAGGATCTCATGTCCGCCGGGCTGTTCGGGCTCATGGGCGCCATCGATGCGTACGACCCGGATCGCGAAGTCAAGTTTGAGACATACTCGGCCACACGCATCCGCGGCGCCATCCTTGATGAGCTTCGCTCCATGGACTGGGTTCCCCGCCTGGTGCGCCATCGCACTGCAAAAGTCGAGCAGGCCCGCATGCGCATCCAGATGGAGACCGGCGAAAAGCCGTCGCTCAGCGATGTCGCGTCACGCCTCAATCTCGATCCGAGCGAGTTCGAGAAGTACGAGCGCGATTCCAAAGCCGTCGTCATGACCAGCATCACGCGCAAGTGCTTCCCCTCCGACGGGTCCCGCGAGCTGCGCGAAATCGACGTGCTCAAGGACGAATCCCAGGTCAATCCTGTTGCCGAGCTGCAACAGCGTGACCTCAAGGAGCTTATCACCAAGGGACTCAGTCGGGCCGAACGGCTTATCGTCGTCCTCTACTACTACGAAGGTATGACCATGAAGGAGATCGGCGCCACGCTCGATCTTTCCGAATCACGCGTCAGCCAGATGCACAGCTCCATCCTGCAGCGACTCAAGGTTCAGATGCAGCACCGAATGCGCGAGCTCGAACCGGTCGATTAGCTCTCATCCAGTTCGTGTGACCTGGGAAGTCGGGAACGGCTTCCTTTTTCATGCGCTTGCCGTGCGCTCGTGTGCGCCCTTGACTTGTCCAAATGCCCCAGACTCGACGAGAGCGTGTTTTCATCGCCATCGGCTCCAACATCGGGCCCCGACAGGAAATCGTCGGCTCGGCCATCGACGCAATCGCGCGCACGCCCGGCGCTCTTCTCAAGGGCCGATCCCGCATTTACGAGACCGACCCGGTCGGACCAATCCCCCAGGGGCCTTACCTCAACGCCGTCGTCGAGATTGCGTGCGAACTCGAACCGCTTGATCTGCTCACGCAGTTGCTCGCGATTGAGCGCGCGCACGGCCGGGATCGCAGCTGCGAAGTCCGATGGGGCCCGCGCACGCTCGATCTTGACATCCTCCTCTTCGGTGACCGTCGCGTCAATCGGCCCCGCCTTCAGGTCCCGCATCCAAGGCTCGCGCAGCGACTGTTCGTGCTGGATCCGCTGGCCGAGCTGGCAGCCGACATCGTCCCCCCTGGTTTCGGGTCGAGCATCGCCGAGCTTCGCGCCGCTCTTCTGCGAAGCGCTCAAGCCGAGGCCTCGTCTTGATCGGCGCGGTGCTCGCCATCCTGTTGCTGCTGATTGCCGACGGCGTGGCGCCTGCCCAGACCTCTGCCTATGCGGTGCACACCACCCTCACAATCGAGAGCGACGATGGAACGCGCCAGCGCGAAGGAACATACATCCTTCGACTCGCTCGCAGCACCTTTCGGCTCGAGATTGCTGACGTGTGTGTCGTTGGGACGCGCACGGAAGAACAGGCCTCGATCGTCGCGTGGCACCGTCAAGATCCCACCAGCGTGTTCATCGACACGGGGGAAGACCTTTCCATGTTGATTCGGCGAGCACTTCCCCCGATCTGGTGCGGACGACTGGCCGACTGGATGGCCGGGACATCCCCCGCCTATCCGCTCGTCGGCCGGACGTGGCCCAGCGTTCCGGAAACGCAGGAGACGCCGGACGGCCGATTGCGGCTGCTCGCGGGCGCGATCACGTATGAACCAGCCCGAGCCGGCAGTCCCGAGACGATTCAGATTCGACGTGCCGATAGCGCGCGCGAAACACTGACACTTCGCTATGAACCAATTGAGCCCGGCGATCCGGGTCAGTGGCTCATCGACTCCGGGAGACGCTCGCGCGTGTCGTCCATCCGGGCTTTGTCGGCCCATCCGCCTGCCATTCGGGCGGGTGAGCTGATTTCGGGGCTGCGCCTCTTCGGACCCGACGCGGCCCTTTGGGACTTGCGCCGAGCCTTTGAGCGCGAGCCCACGGCTCGAGGCGAACGCCACGCGCAGGCGCTCGTGCTCGGCATGCTCGCCATGGCCGGGCGAGAAGGGCAGGCCGACCCGGTCGTAAGCCCCGAACAGGTGGTGAAGCTGCTCGGCAGCATCCGCGAGCGCGTGGTCGTGCTGGCCTCCGAGCGTGGGGTGCCGCGTCCACCGTTCATAGCCCGGCCGGTGGCGGTCTTTGCAGTGCCGGATTATGAGCGCACACAGTTCGAGCATGTGCGCTCCGTGGCAGCAGGGTCCGTTTCAACCGATGCGCTGCTTCCAGGAATCGAAGCGAGTGTTCCCCAGGTGCTGTGGACGCAGCCTCCGCGAGACTCGATTGATCTGTTCACGCCGGGCGCCCAGGCTGTGATTGTCGTCATCGACTCGTCGCGTCGGCTTGTGAGGGCGCTGCGTGTCGAGGGCGACTTGGAAGCTGCGATCGACGGGGCTGCGCGAGCTGTGCTCGGAGAGGATGAACCGGGTTCGGCACGGGTCAAGCCATGACGCGGGCGCGCGGGACACCCGGGAGCGGGGCTCGTTTGTGCGAGGATCACGGCGGCTTGAGCCGTCGGAGGGGTCTTCAGCCGGCTTCGGCGCGCGGGTGAGCGCTGCGATAGGCGTCCTGCATGCGCTGCGTCGTCAGGTGGGTATAGACCTGCGTCGTGCTCAGCGACTGGTGTCCGAGCAGCTCCTGCACGCTGCGCAGATCGGCGCCATTGTCGAGCAGGTGTGTCGCAAAGCTGTGGCGCAGGGTGTGCGGGCTGATGGTCGGATCAAGCCCGACCTGGCGGAGGTACTTGTCGAGCTTGCGTCGGACCGAGCGTGAGCTGAGTCGCTTGCCGTGCTTGTTGAGGAACAGAGGCCCGGTGCCTTGCTCCTTGTACTGAGCCCACAGCTTGGAAAATCGCGCGTCGTTTTCGACTGCTTCGATGTACTTTCGGATGGCGTTGAGCGCGTGCGAGCCGAGCGGGACGATGCGTTCCTTCTTGCCCTTGCCCCGAACCTGGAGCGATTCGCCGGGCAGGTCAAGATCGCCCACGTCGAGCCCGACGAGTTCACTGACGCGGATCCCGGTGGAGTAGAGCGTTTCGAGCATGGCGCGGTCGCGGCGTCCGAGCACATCGCGATCGTCGGGGGCCGAGAGCAGGCGTTCGACCTGTTCGATGGTGATGGCCTTAGGAAGCCGCTTGCTCTGCCGCGGCGTGCGGATGAGCAGCATCGGATTGCTGGCGACGAACCGACGCCGATCGGCCCACTTGTAGAAGGACCGGAGCGTGGCGATCTTGCGGGCCATGGTTGCAGCCGAGTAGTTCTGATCTCCCAGATGGGCAAGGAATGCCCGGATCGTCTCGACGGAGCCCTCGCAGATGGCTTCGGTGACGGTCTTGGGTGCGATCGAACCGGCAACCGGAGCCGGATTGGCACCGGGTTCGGCATGCTGGGATTTGGCTTGCTCGAACGCCCGGGCTTCCAGGGGCGCCTGTACCTCGATGCCGAGCTCATCGGCGAGGAACTCGACGAACTGGCGCAGGTCGGCCCCGTAACACCGAGCCGTGTACGGGCTGAATCGACGTTCGTTGGTCAGGTATTCGGCAAAGGCGTCGGTGATCGCAAGACTTGTCATTTTGTGCTCCTCTGGCACCTACCTATCGGTCGATGACCGGGCCGAATCCGTATCTTTCGGGACTGGAAACAAAGGTCCAGCTTTGCGCCTGCCCTTCGAGCCCGAACCGCGTCGGCTCACTCCTTCCAGCGTGGGGCGCGTCCCCATAACAAGTGTCTACTCTCTCGAAGCGCGTGCAGTTCGCAACCACTCACCCTCAAGAACCTTTCGCACGGTATGGTACGCCGCGAACTGTGTGTATAAGTCCATGCTGGCAAAGTAAATACGCCAGTTGAGGGCAGATTCGGATTCGCTGCGTCCCTGAGCGTACTCCCGCACGAACAGCTGCACCTGATGATTGCGTGCATCCAGATGTTCGATTGCGACCGACACCGGTGCGGTGCTGAAGTTTGACCGGGCCAGGAACCCGGCATCGCTCGCGGCCGACGCGAGTGCCTTGGGATCAAGCTCGGGCTGGGCGTTTGGCGTCATGGCGTCGGAACGAGCGTAGAGCGCCAAGGTCAGCCCGATGGTGGGGGGGTTATAGGGGTCCCAGGCGGTGATCGAGGGGACCAGCACGCCGTCGACGCCCATTGCCTGGGCAAGTTGTCTGACCTGATCCGGGCTTGTGATGCGCTCGATCTGAAGCCCGCGCATGGCCTGGATCGTGCGATTGATCGGGAGCGCCGCGACGCCCTGGATCTCGGTGACGGCGGCCACAATGGCATCACCCACTTCGAGCTCGTCGACCAAGGTTGTGCCCGACTCATTGGTCGGTGGCAGGACCGCCCAGAGTACGTCGGCCCGGGTCGAGTCATAGGGCGCGGTCAGGGTGTTCGGCGGGACGAGTGAGCTCTTGGGAGCTGCGCACCCCGGTCCAAGCGCCCAAAGCGCAAGTGCTGTCAGACATGTTCGAAACCATCCTGGTACTTTTCCGGGCATCCTGCCCTCCCTTGCGGTGTGGTTAGTGATCGTCTTCGGTCGGCGCGGTGGAGACAGCGTTGTTCGTCGGCGCCGATTCGCCGGTGGCGGCAAGAATCGCCGGTGCGATGTCGAGCGACCAGAGGTTTTCGGTGCCGCCGCGATTGGAGACGAAGAACACGCGTCCGTTGCTGCCCCACGCGGGCATCAGATCGATGGATGAGCCGCTGGTCAGGTTGACCTGTCCGCGTCCGTCGGTTCCGATCATCCACAACGAGGCCGAAGTGGGGCGCGACTCGTCGGTCCAGCTTTCAGGATTGGGCACGGCTGCATAGACGATGCGCGATGCGTCCGGACTCCAGCTGGGGTTGATCAGCGCATGATCGGGGCTGGAGGCGATTTCGGTCTCATTGCCGGCCTGCTGGGTGGTGGGTGAGTAGTCGAGCGTCCAGATGCTGAACGTGCGTGAGCCGCGTTCACGGGATCGCTGGAAGAGAATCTGATCGGCGCCGGCATAGCCCGTGCCGGAGATCGGACACCACTCGGGGAACAGCCCGTATCCGATGAACTGGGTCTGGGCGGGGTTGAACACGTCCACGACCCACAGCTCCCACCGGCCGGAGGTCTGTCCGAGGCGGCAGAACACGAGGCTTTGCCCGTCCGGGCTCCAACTGGCGTGCAGATCGTGGGCCGAGTCTGAAGTGATCTGCACAGCCTTTCCGCCGGTGACGGGCATGACGTAGATGTCCCAGCTTCCTGCGCGATTGCTGGAAAAGGCCACACGCTTGCCGTCCGGGCTGAGCGCCGGCATGACATCTTGGGCCGGGTCGTCGGTCAGGCGTGTGATGACGCGGGAGCCGACCTGCTGCATGTAGATGTCCGCGGTGGGGCGGTGCTGGGTGCTTGCGAACAGCAGCGTCGAACCGTTGGCGCTCACCCACGGGTCGAAGTTCGATCCGTCATGGGCAAAGGAGACCTGCTGAATGTTGGTGGTGAACTCGCTCTGCTCTTCGGGTGCCTGTTCGACCGGAAGATCGAGTGAGAGCACGCTCGAATAGATGCGCGAGCTTATGTTGGGCCCGACCTGGTCGCTCAGCGTCGGAGCAGGTTCAGGCTCGGGCGCCGGTTCGGCTGACCCGGCCGCTTCGACGAACTCCCATCCCGAGTCGGCCGTGTTCCAGGTCAGGTTTGACGGTACGCCAGGACTCCTGGTCTTCTGAGCGTCGGCGCTTGCCGGGCTTTCCTGCACACTCTCCGGGTGGACATCGGTCCAGGTCTGTGTCGGGTAGGAGGCGGGCGCAGGGGCTCCCTGATAGGCCCACGGGGAGGTCGTCGAGCAGGCGCCCAGCCCCAGGCACGAACCGGAAATGGAAGTAAGAACAATGCGAGTGCGGACGTGGTTCATCGATCGAGTCTCCTTCGTGTTCGTTGCGCCGGCGCAAGCCTTCCCTGGCGTCGGTGTTCCACGGTTCGAATCGGTCGAGATCGGCGCGCAATTCAGACTTGCTCGAGGGTCGTTTGCACAATCCGGTTTGTGCAGCGAGCCGACCGACATTGGTGGGTTCCGCAAGCTCCATGCCAGGCGCGCAAAAAAAGGGGCGCCCCACCACGGACGCCCCTCATCGATCATCGCCCCACACAGGCGACGGCCAAGAGCTAGTAATCGCGACTTCGTGACATGATCGCCGGCGAGTCACCCGGGCGTGACCAGCGTGCCTCACCCGTTCTGGGTTGTTCCAGCCACAACAAGTGGTTCAGATACTGCGAAAGTTCATGCACGGAAAAATCTGCAAGAAACTCGAGCGATGCGGTCGGATTGAGGAGCAGAATCTGCTCGATGAGCTGGCCTCGTGAGAGCACGTCGGTATCTTCCCAACGCCTTTGCGGTGGGCGAGGGGGCTGCATCTCGGGCTCGGGCGTGGCGTCCATACCATCGCTTGTATGTGAGAACAGGAGTTGCATGAGTCGATCCCTCCGGCCTGTGAGCCAACGATTCCGAACAACGGCGAGCAACCCTATCGGGCACTTCGGCCGCGACACTGGATCGTGTAACAAAAGCGGACGCAGCGTCCCAGCCTGCTCGTCAGGGAGCCTTGGCGTGACGAGAATCCTTCGAGCCGAGCCTTGCACATATGAGCCGACCCGCCTGGTCGAAGTGGCATCCGGGTCGGCCGTCGCGTCGGTCTCGACGGTCAATCTCGCCAGCCTGACAACACCGTCGATGCCGGAATGCGGAAGCTGGGTGTGCTGGTCGGGCTGGCTGGGCGAATCTGACCCACAAAGGGGGTGGTATGAGCGGGTGCCCGGCCAGTGGCTCGGCTCATCACAAGACGCCTGGACGCGCGTGGAGTCGGTCTTGGACCGTGCCGGCGGGGCGGTGTTGCGGCCGCACGCGCGGCACCTTGTCAGCGACGGACCGACGTGCCTGAACTGGCTGAGGGGCCGTCCGGATCGAAAGCTCCTGCTCGATCCGGTTGCGATGCTCGAGCCGGAGATGCTCGAAGCAGGCGACGATCACATCGAGCGTGTGCTGGAGATGGTCGGACCACTGGCTTGGGGGGTGGTGGTGTGCGATGTCCAGGTTCGAGAAGAGCCGGCACGCTCAGCGTGGTGTGTGCCGGCACCGGCAGGCAAGGGTCGGCTGGACATGCAGCGGTTTGTCGAAAACGTGCGCACATACGTCGGAGACCAAGCGATGCTCGTCGGGCTTTGCGATGCGGATGTGGCACTGTTGAGCAGATAAGGCGGTTTGAGCGGCTACAGTTGACGACCAGTTTCAGGGAGCGAGCGCATGAGCGACGACGGCACCAAGACTCCGACCCTCGATCACCCAACCTTTGCCCGCGTGAAAGAGGCGTTTGAAGGGAAGAAGTTTCGTGCGACTGAGTTCCGCGGGCAGTCCACGCTGGTGGTTGAGCCGCAGGATCTGCTCGACGTGATGCGCTTTCTGCGCGAGGACGAACAGTGCCGCTACGACTTTTTGTCGGACGTGATCGGGATTGATTACCTGGGATATCCGACGCCGATGCCGGGTCGGTTTGCGGTGGTGTACAACCTGGTTTCATATGAGCACGATCGGCGGTTCTTTGTCAAGGTGTATCTGAACCCGACGCGGCCGACCGAGGGCATCGAGGAAGATCCGGCGCTGTATCTGGAGAGCATGTGCCCGATCTGGCCGGGGGCGGAGTGGCCGGAGCGCGAAGTGTTCGATATGTTCGGAATCCGCTTTCGCAACCACCCGGATCTTCGGCGGATTCTGCTTTGGGAGGACTACCCGGCGCATCCGTTGCGGAAGGACTACCCGCTGCGAGGACGTGGCGAGCGCGAGATGTACCGGGTGGTGGATCGAACCTCGAGCTGAGCACGGCGTGATTGTGCTTGACCGGTGGGGGTGGGACGATCGAGCTTACGGCTCTTGCTGATTGAGAAGCCGCATGTTGTGTCCGGCGAGGCGCAGGCGGAGCATGCCCAGTGCCGTCGCGGCCGACCAGGTGCGGATTGCCTGGCGTGATCCTTTGAAGAGGAAGCGGCGGGCGTCGGTGGGGGCGTTTTCTGAAGCGACCGCGATCCATACGGTTCCGACGGGCTTTGCATCAGTTCCTCCGTCAGGACCCGCAATGCCGGTGATGGCGATTGCGTGATCGGCGTGGCAATGTGCGCGGCCTCCCTCTGCCATGGCGATCGCGCACGGCTTGCTGACCGCACCTTCCGTCTCAAAGACCTGGTGCGGGACATCGGCCAAGCGGTGTTTGAGCTCGTTGGTGTAGGTGATGAGCCCGCCGACGAACGCCTGTGATGAGCCGGGGATGCTCGTGAGCATCTCGCCGACGAGCCCGCCGGTGCAGCTTTCGACGGTCGCGACGGTCTGTTGGCGGGCCTTGAGGCGATTGAGGACGTCGACGGCAAGGCTCTCATCATCAAGGAGGATTTCAGAAAGCCGGGTGCGCACGAGCGACTCGGTCTCGCGAAGCCGTTGGGGACCATCCGGCCCGCGTGCGCGGATGCGCACGGAGACAACTCCAAGGCTCGCGGTCGTTCCGACGAGGGGATTACGCGAGCGGTCCATCAAGTCGGCGAGTTGCGCAGCCACATCGCTCTCGCCCCGGCCGAACGTGTGGATGACGGTGGTGTGAACCGCTCGCTCGGGCGGCAGTCGGAGCGTCGGCTCGATGTCGCGCTCAAAGATCGGCTGCATCTCGTGCGGCGGGCCGGGCAGACAGAAGATATCGCAGCGATTGTCGAGGATGGCGTGGAGCGCCGGGGCCGTGCCGTGGTCGTTGCGGAGCATGCGGGCAGTCTGGGGTCGCAACGCCTGTGCGCGGTTTTGCTCGGGCATTTCACGGCCGCGTGAGGTGAACCACAAGCGGACCTGCTCGAGCGCCCGCTCGTCAAGCACGAGTTGTTCGTCGAGTGCAGCAGCAAGCGCGGCGCGGGTCAGATCATCGGCGGTAGGTCCCAGTCCGCCGGTGAGAATGAGAAGCTCAACACGCTCTGCGAACCGGCGGATGGCGCTGGAAATGGCGTCAACATCATCGGGGACGGTGAGGTGTGCAGCCACGTCGAGCCCGCGCAAGACCAGACGATCGGCGATCCACCGCGAGTTGGTGTCGAGTTTTTGCCCGAGGACAAGCTCATCGCCGACAGCCACGACGGCGGCAAGAACATGGTCAAATCGAGCGCTCATATCGATCGGTCCTCAGGGAACTTTGGACTCCGGTTCGGGGGGTGGGCCGATGTCAAGCTCGTAGGTGAGGTTTTCCGGTTGGCCGAGCTCCTTGAGCCTGGCTGCAAGGGCGACGCGTCTGGCGATGTCGGCAACGGTTCCCGAGATGAGGATGATGGAGTTTCCCTGTTCGTCGGTGGCCGTGTTGATCTCCACATGAGCGAAGTCGGGGTCGTTTTCGATCAGGGCGCGGGCCTTTGAGACCCAGGTTTCATCGTCTCCACGATAAATGCGCACGTGCTCGACGCTGGGGCGTGTGAGTGAGGAGGAGATGCGTGGGATCCATACGACGGCAAAGACGATGGCCAGGACGAGTGCGAGCGCACTGAGACCGGCGATGAGCTTTGCCCGTGTGCTGGCCATGAGATCGTCGAGCCTGTATTTGGCATCGGTTGCGAGATTGGTGAGCTGATACCTGAGGTCGTCAATGTTCATGGCATATTCCACGAAAAAGGGCGAACGACGCTGACGGCCGCTCGCCCGATCCATTGGTGGAGGATACCGGCTTGAGTCAGGCGTCCTTGCGGGCCATCATCTTGAGCATATCCACGCAGCGATAGGAGTAACCGGCCTCGTTGTCGTACCAACTGATGACCTTGAAGAAGCGGTCGTTGAGTTCCATGCCGGCCTGGGCGTCGTAGATGGACGAATGGGAATCGCCGATGAAGTCGGAGCTGACGACCTGCTCATCGGTATAGCCCAGGACACCCTGCATGGATCCAGCTGCGGCGGACTTCATCGCGGCGTTGATCGCTTCGAGACTGGTCGGCTTGCTGGTGCGGAAGGTCAGGTCCACCGCGGAGACATCGGCGGTGGGCACGCGGAAAGACATGCCGGTGAGCTTTCCCTTGAGCGCCGGGATGCAAAGGGCGACTGCTTTGGCGGCGCCGGTGCTCGCGGGGATGAGATTCTGATAGGCGTTGCGCCCGCCGCGCCAGTCCTTCTTGCTGGGGCCATCCTGTGTGGGTTGCGTGGCGGTGACGGCATGGATCGTCGTCATGAGCCCTTCTTCAAGCCCAAACTCGTCGTTGATGACCTTGGCGATCGGTGCAAGGCAGTTGGTCGTGCAGCTCGCGTTCGAGACGACCAGATCGGTTGCGGGGTCGTAGATCTCGTGGTTGACCTTGTAGCAAAGAGTCTTGACAGTCTCGGGGGTCTTCGTGGGGGCCGAGATGAGGACACGTTTGCACCCGTTGTTTTCGATGTGCTTGTGCGCGTCCTCGAACCTGGTGAACAGCCCGGTCGATTCGAGAACATAGTCGACACCCCAATCGCCCCACGGCAGATTGGCAGGATCGCGCTCAGCCATGGTCTTTGTGGTCTTGCCGTTGACTGTGAACGACGAATCGGTTGCTTCGATGGTCACGGGCTTTCCGTCGATGCGGAAACGCCCGTGCATGGTGTCGTACTTGAGCAGGTATGCGAGATTGTCTGCGGGGACGAGGTCGTTGACAGCGACGACTTCAAACTCGTCGGACTGAGATGCGATGCGGTAGACCAGGCGTCCGATGCGACCGAAGCCGTTGATGCCGATGCGGATGGGCATGGGCGTATTCCTTTCAAGCAAATGGGTTCAGCAAGACGGTAGTTTCGGGAGAGCGGTTTTTCCATGAGGATCGCGGATGGGAGTCCGCAAGAGCGGCAACTCCAAGTCCCCTCATGTGGTCAGGGCAGGTGTGTGCGGAAACCTCAGTTTGCGACCAACTCGTGTTTCAAGACGCCGCCAACGATGGTGGCTGCGGCACGGACCTTGAATGCGCGGCCGATGAACGGCGTGTTGCGGCTCTTGCCGGCCAGGTCGGCTTCGGAGAAGGTCCAGGGACAGTCGGGGTCGATGAGCGTGACGTCGCCCGGCCCGTGGATAAACAGCTCGCCCAGCCCGTCGCTTTCCCGGCAGGTTCGGTCGAGATTGCACAGGCGAGCCGGATTGATGGTCATGAGTTCGATGAGTTTCGGCCAGTCGATGTGGCCGGGTTCGACGAGCGCGTGGTAGTAGAGCGCAAGCGCTGATTCGAGTCCGATGATGCCGAAAGGGGCTTCTTCGAATGGCCGGGCCTTTTCGTCGGGTGTGTGGGGGGCGTGGTCGGTGGCGAGGATGGTGATGGTGCCGTCGGCAACGCCGGCGATGAGCGCGTCGATGTCTGACTGCTCTCGCAGAGGTGGATTCATCTTGGCGTCGGTGTTGTAGGAGTTGCCGTCAGGCCAGGCGCAGGCTTCGTGCGTGAGCGTGAGGTGGTGGGGAGAGACCTCAGCGGTGACAGGCAATCCCTCGGCGCGGGCCCGGCGCACGATCTCGACGGAGTTGCCGGAGCTGATGTGCTGGACGTGGTATCGGCAGCCGATGGCCCGGTTGAGGCGGATATCTCGTTCGATGATGATTTCTTCGGCTTCGCGAGGCCAGCCGAGGAGCCCGAGCCGCAGCGCCACCACGCCGGCGTGCATTGGCGCGCCGCGTGTGAGCGTGGGCTCCTGGCAGTGCTGCATGAAGGCAAGGCCGGCCTGCTGGGTGTTCTGCAGGATTTGACGCATCATTGCCGGGGAAGCGACGACGTCGCCGTCATCGCTGATGCCGACGGCACCGGCCCTTGCGCACGAAGCGATTTCGGCCATATGTTCGCCTTGGCGCCCAGTCGTTGCTGCGGCGACGGGGAACACCCGGCACGCGGCTGCGGTGCTGGACTTGTAGAGCACCCACTCGATCAGCTCGGGCGAATCAAGTGCGGGTGTTGTGTTGGGCATGCAGCAGACGGTCGTGAACCCGCCGGCGACCGCGGCTGCCGATCCCGAGGCAAGGTCCTCCTTGTGCGTTTGCCCGGGCTCGCGGAAATGCACGTGGGGGTCGATCAGCCCGGGGGTGGCAATCAGCCCGGATGCGTCGATGACGCGGTCGGCGGGCGAGAGCGAGAGGTTTGGTCCGATCTCGGCGATGCGGCCCTGGGCAATGGCAATGTCGCAGATGCAGTCGCGGCCGGACGCCGGGTCGATCACACGCGCGTTTTGTATGAGCAGATTCACGTGGGGAGGATAGACCGGCATGGG
>RFGK01000078.1 GCA_003697045.1 Planctomycetota bacterium | reverse complement strand
GGGCCCGATGTGAGTGAGCCGGAGAAAGTCGTCCAGGGCATCGACATGGCGATCTGGGCGTGGCCGTTCCTGAATCTGTTTGCTCAGGCCGGCGGCCAACTCTGGAGCGATGACCAGCAGACGACGCTGGTGGACAGCCAGGCCGGTATCGATGCGCTGCTGTTCATGCGCGACCTGATCATTGACGGCTCGTGGCGTCCGACCTTCGGCCAGGAGGGAGGCACCGGCCCAACCGTCTATTTCCCGGCCGGCCGGGTCGCCATGCTCTACGGCGGCTCGTGGCTTGTCCCCAAGTTCGAGAACGATAATCCCACGCTCGACTTTGCCGTCTCGCCGGTGCCGAGAGGCAAGGTCCGCGCGGTGATCACCGGCTCGGTGCTGTGGGCCATGAGCGTGCACGCGCCGAACAAGCAGGCAGGATGGAGCATGATCCACTGGCTCGTCGATGATGCCCAGGCCGAGGCCTACTGGGACATGCTGCGCGTCGCGCCCCCGGCCAATCTCGGCGTGATGGAATCAGACGCATTCCGATCCACCAGAGGCCTGCGCGATCCGGATGATCCAGCTCGGTTTCTCATTCAGCCGATGCCTGAGGAGAAGTTTGCCGATCGAGCTGCGTGGATGCTCGATACATGGCAGGTCGATCCGCATACAGGCGAAGCGCCCGGGTGGATTGCGACCGGGCTGCACCAGGACAAGCTTCAGACCGAGTTGCAGAGCATGCTGCAGGAGTATCTGCGCAACCCCGGAACGGTGGGGGGGGCAGACGGAGTCGATCCGGCTGAGGCTTTGCGCCGCGTGGCCAGGGCAGTGCACGCCCACATCGACGCCGAACGCAAGGCCAGGGGTCTTGCTCCGATCGATCGTCGTTAGTCGGCTGCAGCGTGGCGCAGAGCACGGCGCGCCAAAAAAGAACAGCCCCCGTCGCGTGGACGGGGGCTGCTATCAACTCAGAGAGTTGGATCGTCGCGCAGATTAGCGGCGACGACGGATGGCAAGACCACCCAGGCCGAGCAGCGCCAGGGCGCCCGGAGCCGGAACGATGGTCATGTCGAGGGTGATGGTCGAACCGGCAAGCCACTGGCCATCGACCGCATCGGCGACGTCATCGAACGACTCGAAGAACTCGAGGCGCATCATGCCGCTGGCCATGACGACGTCGGGGATGCCGTTGTCGCCGAGGTCAACGATGCCGCCGGAGCTGTAGCTGCCGGTGCCGGCGAAGCCGTCGTTAATGCCCGGGGTCAGGTACAGACCGGGGATGCCGCCATCTTCGCCGAAGCTGACGACCATCTCGGACAGCCAGCTGGCGCCGAAGGTCTGGAGGCTGACATCCCAGCCGACGCCGTGGATGGTGGCCGGGCCGCCCATGTCGAACACGGCGACGACGTTGTCGGGATCGCCTTCGAGGTCCCACGAGTCAACATTGCTGGTGAACTCGATGGTGACGATGGCGTTGCCCGTGCCACGCGAGAACGTGACGTTGGCGATGTCGGTCAGGTTGATGACGCTGGTGTCCCCAGGGACGAATCCGTTTCCACCGCTGACCGGATCAGCACTGGCGACCGTGGCCAGACCGGCAAGAGCAACAACTGCGAGCTTTGTCATGTCTTCTCTCCAATAAAAAAGAACGTTCTACTCTCTCCGACGGGAATCCACATCCCGCCCCTTCGACTTCCCGCTGATTCAAAGCAGCGTGGATGCCGAATCCCGTTTTCGATTCCGAGGAAAGTCTGTCTCTCTCTCGAGCCGCCCTCCAAGACGGAACTCTCCTCTTCCCCGATGGCGTAGTTGTACCCGAAGCAGGGCACGCCTGTCAACGCCTGTTTTGGCATTTGCAACTAAAACTCGGGAAAAACTTTTCTCGGACGCAGCCTTTTTGCACGAAGGGACTTGTGTGATGGACGCGGGTGTGAGCAACGGCGGTCGAAGGTTGCGCGTCTGTCCCGCCGCTGCTCATGGAGCGTCTCAATCACCGTGTCTTTCTCGTAACTTCGTGCTGAGGCGACAGATAAGGTGAGCTCGCTCGAGCGCGTCAAGCCAATCCGAGAGCGTCTGGGAGACCTCGTCGGCGTCGGTCGAGCTCCCCGGAAGTTCGCAGGCTGCTCCCAGCTGTCGTGCTGCCAACGCCCGATAACGCGATAATGTTCGATCTCCTTCAAGTGCGAGAAAATCGAAATCCTCATTTGCAAAAATCACGACGGGAACGCGAGTGCCCCCACAAATGGTGACCTGGGAGGCAAGATCCATGTGTTCGTCGCGGTCGAGGAGGCGGAGCCGGACCTTGGCAGGATTGGCGATTTCGAAAAGCCGCAGGAACGGAACCTGTTTGACGCAGTCTCCACACCAGGTGCCGCTGATGACCAGAATGTTGACCGTTCGCACGAACCCGGCGATCAAGGCCTGCTGTTCGGGTGTGAGCGCCAGTCCGGCAGCGAATGTGCGCCAGGCCTGTTGGTCCTCGGGCTTGCCCGTGGCCACGTATGCGTCGTAGTCGAGTCCCTGGTCAAACTTCGTGCGAATGAGGTCAGCTGTCAGCATGTCAAGTCTCTTGGTGATGGTCATCCGTCAGTCAAATCACGTCTACCAGCGTTCGGCGTCCGTTGCCGGCTGGAGCGGCCACTCGGGAGCTTCGACGCCGTTGAGTGACATCCCCCCATGAATCGCCGGGCGGACCATTTCAAGAAAATCACATGGGAACGGGAGCGTCGGCTTGGTCAACTCGTCGAGCCGGGCGGTGTGCTCGGGCAAGAGCGTGATTTCGAGTGCGCCGAGATTGTCGATGAGCTGGTCCAGCCGGCGTGCACCGATGATCGTGCTGGTCACGCCTGGACGATCCTGGACCCAGCGCAAAGCCACCTGCGCCGGCGAAGCACCGATTTGCTTTCCGATCTCGATGAGCGCGTCGATCACGTCGTAGCTCTTGTCATTGAGGTGGGGGCTGTCGGGTTTGACGCGCGTCTTGCCCGGCTCCGGCGGGTTCTGGCGCGTGAACTTGCCGCTGAGCACACCGGCCCGCAGCGGACTCCAGGGCGTTACGCCCATGCCCATTGCCTGGGCCATGGGAATCAGCTCGGCTTCGACCGTGCGCTGCAGGAGTGAATACTCGATCTGAAGAGCGATGAACGGCGTGCGATTCTTGAAGATCGCCTCGTATTGCGCTTGCACGCACACCCACGCCGGATGATCGGACAGCCCGACGTAGCGCACCTTGCCCTGCTTGACGAGCTGATCGAGCGTTTCGACCATTTCATCAATGGGCGTGGCGCGATCCCAGAAGTGGGCCCAGTAGAGGTCGATGGAGTCGGTCTGCAGACGGCGTAGTGATTCCTCGCAGGCGTTGATGATGGCTTTGCGCCCGGCCCCTCCGCCGTTGGGATCGCCGCGAAACATGTTCCCCATGAACTTGGTGGCGATGACGACGCGATCGCGCTTGCCCTTGCCCGGGCCGGAGGAAAAGTAATCGCCGATGATTTTTTCCGAGTGGCCCTTCGTGTAGATGTTGGCCGTGTCGATGAAGTTGCCGCCGCGGTCGAGATAGGCGTCGAGGACTTGAAACGACTCTTCCGGCGAGACGCCGAAGTTCCAGTCTTCGCCGAAGGTCATTGCGCCAAGACAGAAGGGGCTGACGCGCAGCCCGGACCGGCCGAGTGTGACGTAGTTGGTCAGCGACATGGCAGTTCTCCGCGTGTGCGCAACGATAGGTGCGGAAAAACGCACCAACGACCAGGCCCGGCACGCACCCGGCGGTGGGAAGGGCAAACGGATCAGCGCACACGTTCGATCAGTTCGCGCAAAAGGTCGAACGCTTGAAGGGGGCTGAGCGACTCGAGCTTGATTTCGCGCAAGCGCTCGATGGCCGGATGAGGCGCTTCGGCAAAGAGTCCGAGCTGGGACGAGTCGGCGCGTGTGCGGCTTCGCGTGGGTTGGGCAGCACGCGGGGCGCTGTTGTGGTGAACCGCCAGTGAGGAAAGCATCTCGCCGGCGCGTCGTGTGACTGACTCGGGCACGCCGGCAAGACGTGCGACGTGAATGCCGTAGGACTGATCCGTGCGACCCGGGCGGATCTCGTGAAGAAACACGATTTCATGCACGCCCGCTGCCGTTTCCCACTCTCGCACAGCCACGTGAAGGTTGCGCACACGCCCGGGCAGACGGTCCTCCAGATCGGTGATTTCGTGGTAGTGAGTGGCAAAGAGCGTGCGGGAACCCAGCGCAGCGAGGTGCTCGGCAATGGCCCAGGCGAGGCTGAGCCCGTCGAGCGTGCTGGTGCCACGTCCGATTTCGTCGAGGATAATCAGGCTCCGTGGCGTGGCGTTGTTGAGAATGTTGGCCGTCTCGGTCATTTCGACCATGAAAGTGGATTGCCCGCGGTGCAGTGCGTCATCGGCTCCGACGCGGGTGAAAATGCGATCGACTACGCCGATCGTCGCGCGGTCGGCGGGAATAAAACTGCCAATCTGGGCAAGCAGCACAAGCAGCGCGGTTTGTCGAATGAACGTGCTTTTGCCGGCCATATTGGGGCCGGTGATGAGCGCCAGCGTGGGCGCGGCCGAACCGGCGCTGTGACCGGCGTCCGAAACTCCGCGCTCATCCGTCGCGCCCAGCAAGAGGTCATTGGGAACAAAGCGAGTCTGACCGATTTCATCGAGCACGGGATGACGGCCCGCTTCGATGCGGAGTTCGCTTGTGTCGGTGATCTCGGGGCATGTCCAGCCGCACGCGCGGGCCTTTTCCGCAAGCCCGAGCAGTACGTCGAGCTGAGCGACCGCATCGGCAAAGCGGCCGAGCTCACTGACAACGCCTGCAGCCAGCGCACACAGTTCAGCAAACAGACATCGCTCGCGTTCGAGTGCTCTCGACTCGGCGTTGGTCACCTTGTCCTCGAACGTCTTGAGTTCGGGCGTGATGTAGCGTTCGGCGTTCTTGAGCGTCTGTTTGCGGGTAAAAGTGTCGGGCGCTCGCCGCGCCTGCGCCGAGGGAAGCTCGATGTAGTATCCGAACACCTTGTTGTACCCAACCTTGAGGCTGGGCAGGTTGTGCTCCTTTATGAGCCGCGTCTGATATTCGGCAAGCCACGCCCCGGCGTCGTTTTGAAGCGAGCGTGCCTCGTCAAGCTCGGGGTCGACTCCGTCGCGGATCAATCCACCCTCGCGCAGATGCGCGGGAGGCTGCTCGACGCACGTCGTGGCGATGCGATCGGCCACCGGCGACAGCGGGTCGCGCAGGCGAACAAGTTGATCGTGCATGTCTGCCAGCGCAGGCGTGGAGCACGTCGTCTCAATCAATGCGTCGATCTTTTTGACCGAACCCGCAAGCGCGACCAGATCGCGCGGCGTGGCGCGACCCAGCGCAACACGCCCGGCAATGCGGGCCACGTCTTGAACTCCCGTCAGCGATTCGGCCAGATCTCTGGCGAGTTGTTCATCATCGACCAGCACACGCACACAAGCCTGACGTCTGGCGATGCACTCGATGTCGGCCAGCGGCGTGCACAGCCACTCACGGATGAGGCGCTTTCCCATGGGTGTGTGAAAAAGCGCACGGTTGGGTCGAGCGGGGCGCAAGAAGATGCCCAGCAGCGAGCCTTCAACTTGCCCCAGTCGGAGCGTGCGCTCGATTTCGAGCGAGCGCAGCGACACCGCATCGATGATGCACCGGCTGGCGATCGGCTCCCGGCGGGGCGTGCGCAGGTGAGCAAGCGTGCGACTCTGGCTTTGAAACTCGGAGCCGGAGGCGGCGTCGCTCGGTCCGAGCCCGATGGCCTGCGTCTCTGCCAGATAGCGCAGCGCACCCCCGATGGCGGGGATGGCAGGATCGTCTGCCTCAAGTCCGAATCCTTCGACGCCGGAGACGCGGAACTGCTGACGTATGGCCTCCATCGCTTCGTCAAAGCGAAAGTGCCAGGTCGGGCGCGGCGTGGCCGAAGCACCCAATGGCTCGGCCAGAGCCTTGACCCGCTTCGGCACCGCACCGTCTGAAGTCTCGGCATAGAGAATCTCGCCGATGCCAAAGTGTGCAAGATCGTCGAGCAGGTGGTCGCCGTTCGGTGCATCGACGATGGTAAAAGCCCCCGTCGAAAGATCGACGACGGCGGCATGTACGGAATCTTCGGCAAAGCAGACGCACGCAAGGCATGTCGATGCCTCTTCAGGCACGAGCGATTCATCGACGAGCGTGCCGGGGCTGTAGACCGCAGTGATGGCGCGACGAACCACACCCTTGGCCTGGGCAGGGTCTTCGATCTGATCGGCCACCGCCACGCGATAGCCCTGATCCACGGCCCGCTTGACGTAGACGGCAAGCTGGTGGTGGGGGACTCCTGCCATGGGAACGCCCGCGGGGCGCTCTGTCAGCGTGAGCCCCAGCGCCTTGCTCATGGCCAGCGCGTCATCGAAAAACAGCTCGTAGAAGTCTCCCATGCGCATGAACAGCATGCATCCGGGCTGCTCGGCCTTGAGCGCACGGTACTGGCGCATCGCAGGTGT
>RFGK01000077.1 GCA_003697045.1 Planctomycetota bacterium | reverse complement strand
GTCACTCAACACATCGTCAGTCCGCCATCGACGCAGATCACCTGGCCGGTGAGGTATCCCGCATCGTCACTGGTCACGTAGGCGACCGCGGCTGCGATATCTTCGGGTGTACCGAGATTGCGCACAGCCATGGCGCTTCTGACATGTTCGACGACCTGTTCGGGCAGGCTTGCCGTCATGTCGGTCTGGACGAATCCGGGGGCGATGACGTTGCACGTCACACCCTTGGCGCCAAGCTCACGGGCGACGCTCTTGGTCAGCCCGATCAGGCCGGCCTTGGACGCGGCGTAGTTGGCCTGACCGGCGTTGCCGATCACACCTGACGTGGACGCGATGTTGCAGATGCGTCCGAAGCGCTGCTTCATCATGGCCCGCGCAGCGGCGCGCGTCGCGACAAATGCCGAGCGCAGATTCGTATTGATCACCGTGTCCCATTCTTCGTCACTCATGCGCAGCACGAGGTTGTCGCGCGTGATGCCGGCGTTGTTGACGAGAATGTCCAGCCGACCCAGCTCGTTGATCACTGAATCAATCGCATCGGTCAGCGACTTGGGGTCCGCGACGTCGACTGCGCGCACACTCGCGGCGCCTCCGTCCGCCTCGATTTCGGCCTTGAGATCATTCAACGGCGCTTCCGAGCGACTCACCAGCACCACATGCCGACCTTGCCCGCCCTGCGCGACGGGCGCAGCAAGTCGCTTTGCGATTGCCCGTCCGATGCCGCGGCTTGCGCCGGTCACAAACGCCACACGCTGTTGTTTCGACTCACTCACCCGTGCACTCCCAAACGCTCAAGGTCCGGCCGACTCGTACATCTCGCGGAGCTGCTCGGTGGACGTGTTGAGGATCTCGGCCAGTGTTGCAAACAGGTCGTCCTCTGTCAGCTCGGCTTGGCCTGGCATTGCAGCGAGCTGCATCTTCATCGTATCGATCAACACGCGAAGCGTTTGCGGGTCGATCTTGTCTTCGCCGCGCGGCGTGTCCTCGATGCGCTGCTTGCCCGACTCATACTTGGCCTTCAACTCGTCCACGGGCATGCGGGTCGCCATGGCCAACATCGACATGACCTGGTCAGGCGTTGCCGTGACACCCTGGCCTCCGATCCTGCCCATCAGACGCAGAGTCATCTCGACCGCGATGTAGACAACTTCGTCTGATGAATCAAAGGCCTGGTAAAACAACCGGGATTCGCTGGCCGAAGTTGTCTGGTTTTCCGCGGCGGCCTCTGCGGTCAGCTCGCTGAAGCTTGCACCATCCCAGTCCGATGCGCGCTTTCGCACATTGGGTGTTGCCCAGGCCTGATTCCACACCCATCGATCGTCGATGCCCCTGGAAGCCTCCCATGCGAGCACGTATGCCTCGCCCGGCTCCTGGATCGCAAGAAACATGCTCCCCGAGTTTGCCTGCTCTTCTTCGATCGGGCTCTGCGTGAAACTGACGATGCGGACCGACTCGATCTGCTCGACAGCCTCGTACCACTCGCCCGAGCCGACAAGATCCTCCAGCGTGGCGCGCGTCGAGGTTGTCATCAAATCGGCAAGTGCTGTCTCATCTCCGCTGGCAAACGCACTGGCAAAGTTCAGCCCTGCCTCTGCCAGCGTGCGGTCCCACACCTCCAGCTCGGTCCCGAGCTGGACACGCGGATCGACCTCGACTTCATTCAACAACGCCTCGAACACGATCTTGTCGGGTACCGGAGGCGGGGGAGGCGGAGGCGGAGGCGGAGGCGGCGGAGGCTCTTCCTTCTTGCACGCGGTCAACAGGGCAGCACCGCCCACAACGACGGCTGCAACACCCGCGGCCTGCACACCGACCGCCACGGCCGATACCACTGCGAGCACTCGATTACGCAGGTTCGTCATGAGTCTCCACCTTTATGTTGCGATCGATTCGTCGCATCAGCCCGGCCAGAGTCTTGCCCGGCGCCAGTTCGTGATACGCTGCACCCGGATTTCGCCCGCTCAACCAGCGGCAGTTGTCAGCCCAGCGCACGGGGCTGGTCAACTGCTCGACAAGTCGACGACGGATCGATTCGACGATCG
The DNA here is from genome assembly GCA_003697045.1 of Planctomycetota bacterium. Classification (GTDB taxonomy): domain Bacteria; phylum Planctomycetota; class Phycisphaerae; order Phycisphaerales; family UBA1924; genus J022. Next base: position 1,029 of record RFGK01000077.1, on the reverse strand, counting down.
TACCGTCGTGCTCGGCCTGGTGAGACTCACCGGTCACGTTGGACATGACCTGACAGCGGGGTTCTCTGATCGGCGTCTGCGCCAGCGCCGCTTTGAGCCGATCGGCTGCCGGCTGCATCAATGGGCTGTGAAACGCTCCCGCGACCGGCAGACGCGTGGCGCGCAGCCCCATCTCCGATGCGATCTGTTCGGCGCGATCGCACGCGCCCGCTGCTCCCGAGACAACCACCTGTCCAGGTGCATTGAAGTTGGCGGGCACCAAAACCTCGCCTTGTGCTGCCTTTTCGCACAGTTCCGTTGCAGCCGCTTCGTCGGCCCCGATGAGCGCAACCATGCCCGACGCGGACGCCTCGGCGGCATCCTGCATGGCGCGCCCGCGCAAGGCCACCAGTTCGAGCCCGTGCTCAAAGTCAATCGCCCCGGCCACCGTCAGCGCCGTGTATTCACCAAGACTCAGGCCTGCGCACGCAGCCAGCGGCAACTCCCCGTTGCCGGCGCCCCACTCGGCCCGAAGCCCGGCAAGGCTTGCCAGCGACGTGACATAGATCGCCGGCTGGCTGACGTCGGTTTGATTGAGCCGCTCGGCCGGGCCTTCGAAACACAGCGACGAAATGGGTGCTCCGAGTCGATCCCCCAGGATCTCATCGGCCTGCCCAAACACCCGGGCTGCCTCCGGGCTTGCCTCGCTCCAGGCCTTTCCCATCCCGACCGCTTGTGCACCCTGTCCCGGGCACAGTATGACCAGTGATTCATTCATCCTGCGATCGTAGCGAGCCTGCGCCGTCATGGCCCGCGCGCACCAGACGACTTGCCGGATGGGGGAGCGAATCTTGAATCTGCACCGGGCTGCCCAGCCGGGGAGCTTGCAACAGAAGCACCAGCTCGGACGATCCGGCAAGGTGAGCGCATCGAAGACCCGCTCCACCCCCGCAGGCCCGGTTCTCCTCCATGAGCGGCCGTGAGACAAGCAGACGCTCGTTGCTGCGTCGGTCGGCCCATACCCTTTCACATGCTTACCACACTGCTTTG